>VBLP01000460.1:30264-35097 GCA_005887925.1 Deltaproteobacteria bacterium
GGACTCCGCCACGCCGATCGAGGAGACGCTCGACGCCCTGCACGACGTGGTCAAGGCCGGCAAGGCGCGCTACGTCGGTGCATCGTCGATGTTCGCCTGGCAGTTCTGCAAGGCGCTCTACACGTCGCGGCTGCACGGCTGGACCGGGTTCGTCAGCATGCAGAACCACCTGAATCTGATCTACCGCGAGGAGGAGCGCGAGATGCTGCCGCTGTGCCTCGACCAGCGCATCGCCGTCCTGCCATGGAGCCCGCTCGCGCGCGGCCGGCTCGCCCGCGATCCCGGCGAGGCGACACCCCGCTCGGGCGGCGATGCGTTCGCCGACCGCATGTACGATCCGACCGCCGACGCGGACCGCGCGATCGTCGACGCGGTCGGCGCGATCGCCAAGGAGCGCGGTGTGCCGCGCGCGCAGGTCGCGATGGCGTGGCTGCTGCAGAAGCCGGGAGTCACCTCGCCGATCGTCGGCGCGGTCAAGCCGCACCACCTGACCGACGCGGCCGCGGCGGTCGCGCTGAAGCTCACCGCCGACGAGATCCGCCGGCTCGAAGCGCCCTACCGACCGCACGCCGTGGCCGGCATCGGCGTCCGCTAAGCAAGGTGCCCGCCGCAACAACGACTGCGATGGCGGCCCGATGGCTGCTGTGAGTCAGTCGGTGACCGGCACTCCCTGATCCTCCACGTTCCAGAAGCCGGACGCCGGGTCGAACCATACAGTATAAAGATCGCCATCCGCACCGCGTCCGATGGTCTGGAGCTGAGCGCCGAAGTGGACCACATCTGGATCGCCGGTGTAGGTGCCTCCGATCTCGTCACAGTGCCACGCGCCGTCGTTCCACCAGTGATAGATCGCATTGGTCGGGGCGCGTGCAAAGATGTGCATGACGCCGTGGTATACTGTCGTCGCCGGTGCGCCGGTCACCGTGCGGTCGGCGTCGACGAGCTCTGGATCGCTCCAACCTTCGCTGAGATGGTTTGCGGCCTTGTCCGGATCTTTCGACTGCCAGCGACGGAGCCGATTGTCGATCCCGCGCGCTACGATATTCACGAGACCCGAGCGCGGATCGACGGCGATATTCGGGTCGCCGCTCACCGTGTCGGGGAGCCGCCACTCTGTCGACAAACCCCGCCGATCCGTCCGCCAGATCCGCAACGAGTTATCGGCAGCCCGAGCAGCGATGTAGAGAGCGTCGTAGTGGCTGAACATTGCCGGCGTGCCGACGATCCGGATATCGTTGACGTGAACGGGATGCGACCAGGAGCCGTTCGCCGAAGTCCACCACTGATAAAGCAATCCATCGGCGCCGCGCGCCGCGACGTGGAGGCGCTTTCCCCAGCCGTACACCGCGGCATCCAGGTCGCCCCACACCCTGCCTTCCAGGTACGTCGTCTTCCATCCCGTGAACGGAATGACGTGCAGCTCGCCGTTGAACACCACCACCGCCGGCCGTCCCGCGATCGTGTATGGAAGCGGGGCGCCATACCAACCGCGATCATACCAACGCTCGAACAGTGCTCGATCGCTCGACCTGCGAGCCATGATCTCCATGCCGTGTTGACTGCGCGAGAACACCCGGGTCGACAGCGGCACGTCGTACTGGGCTGCGCTGCCCGGCACACCGCCGGCGGGACAGTTGTTGGTGCTCGTCCGGATCAGCGGCCCGGTGGCGCTCGGGTGATGCGTCTCCCGCTCGAGATAGAGCTCGATGCTTCTGAAGTCGTGCGCATCGCCATTGCCGGCCTTCGTGACCGCCGGTCGGTACAGCTGCTCGTAGTGCAGGTGAGGCAATCCGGGCCCACCCAGCGAGTTGGTCACATTGACATTTCCGATTCTGCCGATCACCTGGCCGCGCCCCACATACTGATGGAGCGATACACCGATATCGGTCATGTGCTGGTACGTGGTGAACCAGCCGCCACGCGACACCCAGCCCGGCGCAGACGCAAATACCGCGAATCCCGCCGAGGATTCATCGCCGGGCAGCGTGAAATCCGCTTGTGGACCGGCCTCCCCGCGTGTCTTGTCGGTGAGCTGCCACGCCTCACCGCAGGCGAACGGCAGACTAAAATCCGGCTGCGTCGCGGACGGATCGCCCAGCCTTGCCTCGTCGCTTGCATCGCTCGAGATCTGGATCTGCGCTCGCGCTGCCATCGCCAGGGGCGGAGACACGATCGCGCGTAGTGCATCGCGGTCGCTGCACCGGTCGAGCGCGGGCAACACGACCGCAGATTCCGCCTTCTGCACGGTATCGGCGTCGGCCGCGACGAGCACGTTGCTGAGCTCCCGGAGCTGGAAGCGAGCCTGGTCGAGGCACGCCATCCGTAGCTCGAGCAACGCCGCGGACTGCTCGTGCCGGACCTCGGTGGCCGCGCACGCCTCAATGCGGATCGCAATCCAGTCGGCCGCGTAGCGATCGATGGCGGCGGCCACGCGATCGAATGCAGCGGTTGCAGCTGGCGTCGCCGTCCGGACAAAGGCGGCCTTGACGGCATCGCGGCGCCCGCGGTCCCAGATCCCGGCGAGTCTCGCCTCGGCGTCCGCACAGGGCAGCTGCTGTGCCACCGCCCAGGCGTCCACCACGATCGCAGTGGCACCGATCGCAAGCGCCAGCGCACCGACCGTCGCGGTCATGCGCCGCCGCATCCGGTGCGCCGTGACTGCTCGGCGTATATCGGTGAGCAGCTCGCGCATCGACGGATAACGGTCCTCGGGAGCAAGCGCGAGACCGCGGCGCACGACGTGGTTCAGGCGCGCCGAAACCCGGCTCCCGCCGTCGAGCGGCGGTCCTCGGCGAACCTCGGCGACGAAATCGTCGAGCTCCTGCGCCGAGAACGGCCGGCGTCCATGGAGTGCCTCGTGGAGCGCGACGCAGAAGCTGAACTGATCGCCGCGCGCGTCGACACCGCCGGGCCGGAACCCCTCCACGGCGAGGTACCCCGGAGTCCCTGCGATATGCCCCGTGGTCGGCGAGGGATCGGCCGCGAGTCCGAAGTCAGAGACCTTGACTCGGCCGTCACCGCCGAGCAGGACGTTCTCCGGCTTGAAGTCGCGGTGCACGACGCCCGCGGCGTGTGCCGCCGCGAGGCCTTCGCCAGCGAGCAGGAACACGTCGACGACCTCGCGCCAGGTGCGGCGTTCCGCGATCCATCTGCGCAGCGTGGTGCCTTCGACCAGCTCCATGGCGGCAAACACTTGCTCGCGGTACGTGCCCACGTCGTAGATCGCTATCACATTGGCGTGGCTGATCCGCGCCATCACCTGGGCTTCGGCCAGGAGCTGCGCGCGCGGGTCGCTGCTGTTTCGCTCGCTCGGATGCAGGAGCTTGAGCGCTACCTTGCGATCGAGCTCAGGGTCATAAGCCATGTACACGACGCCCATGCCGCCGCGGCCGAGCAGGTCGAGCACGACAAACCGATCCACGACGGTGCCCCTAGCGAGTACCTCGCCGTCCCCGGCAGGGCGCGCCGGGTGAGTCGTGTGCGCCTCGGCGACGGCAGATAGCAGTTGCAATCCGGAGCTCAGCTCGATGACGAGGCGGCGGCAGCTCGCACAGCCATCGACATGGACCTCGAGCTCCGCACGCTCCTCGATCGACAGACTGCGCTCGAGGAAGCCCGTCACGGTGGCCTCGGACAGGCACGTCATGCAAGTCCCCGCGCCTCCTCCATCGCCCTGAACCAGTCTAGCACTGGCGGATCGTTTGGCGAATGGCAGTGTTTGGCAGGTCTGGGCACCGACTGCATTGCGCAAGGCAATGCGGGCTTGCTCCGAGCTTCCTCGGTGCCCTGGATGCGCAGCTTCGCGAGACATTGCAAGCTTCCACGCGGTTGTCAGCAGATGTCATTCTAGCCTCGGGGAACATCAGCGTCCACGCTCGTTGCAGCGAACTATGAGCTTTGCAGCGTGACGTATCGAGTCACAATCAAGTTGGTCCTATCCGATCATGATGATCGAATTCATGGGCGATGCAGCGCCAATTGAGGCATCGAGTCTACCGGTCGATCGAGACTCGCGATAGGTTCAGGCGGTTTTGGACATTGAAAGGAGGGTGTATGGGAGCACAGGTCATTCATGAGGCGCTGCGCGCGCTTCATGCGCGCGGCCGCGAAACTTGGCCACAGATCGCCTTCGACTTTGCGGCGTTCTCGGCGATGGCTGCAAGCCGATTAGGCGAGGGTCCATTCAACGACATCCGCGCCGGCGACCTCTACCTTGCGACTGCCTGCGCCGCGAGAATCGAACCGGCGCTTGCCGCGATCGACAAGCACTACCTGTCCGGGCTCGCTTCGGCACTGGTCCGGCGCGGGCATGATGCCGCGACCGCCGCTGACGCCGTGCAGGCGCTCCGCGTACGCTTCCTCGTCGGCGAAGCCAGTCGCGCGCCGCGGATCGCGGAGTACGATGGCCGGCGCTCGCTGGCCACCTGGATCAAGGTGGCTACCGTCCGGATCGCACTCAGCGCGCGTCGCAAGCACCGACGTGAGACTGTCGACGAGGTCGAACTCATCGCCGCAGCACGGAGCCCGGAGCTCGACCTGTTGTGCCGGCGGTTCGGCGCTGAGTTCGAAGCCGCGTTCCGCAGCACCTTCGAGGCGCTGTCCCCTCGCGAGCGCACGTTGCTGCGCTACCAGGTAATCGATCGGCTCGGGATCGATCGCATCGCGGCGATCTACGGAGTGCACCAGAGTTCCACGCGTCTCCCGACAGCCGATCTGCTTTCAGGTACTTGGCGGCACGCTGCGTGATCTGAGAAATGTGGGGGTCTAAGGCTCGGGTGCGGCGCCTTTCGTGCCGCGGCTCGACAAGAGCGAGCGCGTGTGCTTCAGGCAAGG
>VBLP01000100.1 GCA_005887925.1 Deltaproteobacteria bacterium
AGGTCGCCAACGATCCGGAGGCTGTCGAGATCTTCCGGACGGGCGGTGCCGACGTGACGGGCACCCGGGTCCGCTTTCCGCGCGGGATGTGCCGCCGATTGATCCAGGCAACGGCACCGTGCGTCTTCACCCAGCGCGCCCGGAACGCGGCCCGGAGCGTCGTGATCGGCGACCCGTACATGGTCCTCGTGCCGGCCTACGGCTCGCCGTTCATCCACAACCTCGACGACGGGCGGCGCTACGCGACCATCGAGGACTTCCGGAACTTCGTGAAGCTCACCTACCTGAGCCAGACGCTCCACCACGGCGGCGGGACCCTGTGCGAGCCGGTCGACCTGCCCGTGAACAAGCGTCATCTCGAGATGGTCTACAGCCACATCCGGTACAGCGACAAGGCATTCATGGGCTCGGTCACGCACCCGACCCGCGCCCAGGATTCGGTCGATATGGCCCGGATCGTGTTCGGCGCCGAGACCATGGAGCGCGAGCACGTGATCATGGGTCTGGCCAACGCGAACTCGCCGATGGCCTGGGACTACAACATGCTCGGCTCGGCACGGGTCTATGCCGAGAACAACCAGATCGTGCTCATCACGCCGTTCATCCTGGGCGGCGCGATGGCACCGGTCACGATCGCCGCATCGGCGACCCAGACGCTCGCCGAGGCCCTGGCAGGAATGGCGTTCTGCCAGCTCGTGCGGCCTGGAGCGCCGGTCATCTTCGGGTCATTTGCGTCGTCGATGTCGATGCAGTCGGGCGCGCCGACGTTCGGCACGCCGGAGCCCCAGCTCGTCCTGTTCGTGATGGCCCCCGGACTACCAGGCCGCCTACGAGAGCGCGGTGAGCTTCATGGCGACGATGATGGCCGGGGTCAACTTCAACCTCCACACGGCGGGCTGGCTCGAGGGCGGGTTGGCGATCGGCTACGAGAAATTCATGCTCGACGACGACCAGGCGTCGATGGCCGGCGCGTACATCCGCGGGGTCGATCTGAGCGACAACGGTCTGGCGCTCCAGGCGATGCTCGACAGCGGGCCGGGCCAGCATTTCCTCGGCTCGCCGCACACGCTGGCGAACTTCGAGGACGCGTTCTGGCGCTCGCGCCTGTCCGACAACAACAGCTTCGAGCAGTGGGCGATGGATGGTGCCCACGACGCGGCGGTTCGGGCCAACGGCCGCTGGAAACAGCAGCTGGCCGACTACGAGGCGCCGCCCCTCGACGAGGCGATCGATGAGGAGCTCCGCGACTGGCTCGCGGTTCGGCGCGCCGCCGCCCCGGACTCGGACGTCTGACGGTCAGCCCGGGTCGTTGGCCGCGACCACCTCGGCCGCCTCGAGCGCTTCAGGCGGCGTGGTCAGGGTCTGGTCCGTTCGGCGGGCTTCCGCTTGCAGGACCCGCAGCTGGTCGACCGGGATGTGGCAGCTCATCAGGTGGCCGGGCTCGACCTCGATGAGCGGCGGCTCAGTCACCTCGCAGATGCCCTTCATGAACCGGTGGCAGCGCGTGTGGAAGACGCAGCCACTTGGCGGGTTGGCCGGACTCGGGATCTCGCCCTCGAGGCGAATCCGCGCGCCGGGCTCGCCCTCTATCTTCGGGATGGCCGACAGCAGGGCCTCGGTGTACGGGTGGTTCGGGCCGCGAAAGACGGTTTCCGAATCACCGACCTCCATGATCCGGCCCAGGTACATGACGGCGATGCGATCGGCGAGGTAGCGGACGACGCCGAGGTCATGGGAGATCAGGAGGTAGGCCGTCCGGTTCTCCGCCTGCAGGTCGGACAGGACATTGAGGATGGCCGCCTGGACCGACACGTCGAGCGCGCTCGTCGGCTCGTCGGCGACGACGATCCGCGGATCGCCGGCGAAGGCCCGCGCGATCGCGAGGCGCTGCTTCAGCCCGCCCGACAGCTGGCGCGGCTTCAGGTCGAGATGCTGCTGGCTCAGGCGCAGGTCGGCCGCCAGCTGGTCGACCCGCTCGTCGACGGCCTTGCCGCGCAGCCCGGTCAGCTTGCGCACGGACCGCGCCAGGATGCGGCGTGCCGTCCAACCCCGGTTGAGCGCGGATTCGGGGTTCTGGAACACCATCTGGATCGAGCGTTTGTGGGCGGTCGGACGCTCGGTCGAGCGGCCCTCGAGCGGCTTCTGGTCGAGCTGGAGATCGCTGCCCGCGTCCGGCCGCTCGATGCCGAGGATCGTCCTCGCCAACGTCGATTTGCCCGAGCCCGACTCGCCGACGAGTCCGAGCGTCTCGCCGTCGTACAGGGACAGATCGATTCCGACCAGGGCCGGGACGGAGTGCCCGGCCTGATGGAACGTCTTGGACACGTTCGACAGCGAGAGCGTGACCTGGCCGTGGCCCGTCTCCGGCCCGGCCAGCTTGATCGGCGGCTCGACCAGCTCGTCCAGTCGATCGATGTGATGGCACTTCGATGTCCGCCCGCCTCCGAGGTCGATCGGCGGCGGATCGACGGTCCGGCAGATCTCCGTCGCCAGCGGGCAGCGGTCCACGAAGACGCACGCCGGCAGGGTCGTCCCGATCTGCGGCAGTGAGCCCGGGATCGTCGCCAGGGCCCGTTGCGCCTTGCGGATCCCGTGACGCGGCAGCGAGCGCAGCAGGGCCAGCGTGTACGGATGCTGGGGCTTGTCGAAGACGGCCGCGGCATCCCCTTCCTCGACGATCTTGCCCGCATACATGACCCCGACCCGATCGCAGATCGTGCGGATGACGCCCAGGTTGTGGGCGATCAGGAGGACCGCGGCGTTGGTCTCGCCCTGGAGCGAGCGGACGAGGTCCAGGACGCTTGCCTCGACCGTCGCGTCGAGGCCGGTCGTCGGCTCGTCGAGGACGAGCAGCTTCGGATCGGAGGCGAGGGCCATCGCGATGACGATCCGCTGCTGCATCCCGCCCGACAGCTGGTGCGGATAGCGCTGCATGACCCGCTGCGGGTCGGCGATCTGGACGCGGTCCAGGGCCTCGAGGGCGTGGGCCTCGGCGACCGGCCTGCTCTCCCCGAGGATGGTGAACGCCTCGACGACCTGAGGCCCGATCTTCGTGGTCGGCGGCCGCCGGTGATCCGCGCATTTCGGGCGAGATAGCGAACCGCGGCATAGGCCGTCGTCGACTTGCCGCAGCCCGACTCGCCGACGAGCCCATAGGATTCGCCCGGCTTGATCTCGAACGACACGCCGCGCAGGACGGGCCGTGGTATCCCGCGGACGACGTACGACAGCGACAGGTCCTCGACCCGCAGGGCAGCATCCTCGTCGGACGGCAGGCGGCCGCCCGGCGGGAGGTCGACGATCGTTGTCATTCGCTCATCACCGATTGGAGCGAGTCCGCGATCAGGTTGATCGCGATCACGGTGCTCGCGATCGCCAGGGCCGGGAAGAACGTCGGC
>VBLP01000462.1 GCA_005887925.1 Deltaproteobacteria bacterium
CGCGCGGCCGGACGTTCCTCGCGTCTCCGCTCACCGCCGCGGCGGCCGCCGTCACCGGCCGGATCACCGACGCGCGGCAGCTCGCGAGGGGGACCCCATGACAGCGTTTTCCACCTTCGAGTCCACCATCGTCCTGCTCCCGCTCGACGACATCGACACCGATCAGATCATCCCGGCGCGGTTCCTCAAGGGCACCGGCAAGCGCGGGCTCGGCGCGCACCTGTTCGCCGATCGCCGCGCCCCGGACTTCCCGCTGATCGCGCCCGAAGCGCGCGGCGCGCAGATCCTGCTCGCCGGGGCCAACTTCGGGTGCGGCTCGTCGCGCGAGCACGCCGCATGGGCGCTCACCGACTGGGGCTTCCGTGCCATCGTCGCGCGCTCGTTCGCCGACATCTTCCGCGAGAACGCGCTCAAGAACGGCATCCTGCCGGTCGCGCTCGACGCCGCCGCGCACGCGGCGCTGGTCGCGGCGCGCTCGGCCCGCGCCGATCTCGTGCTCCAGGTCGACCTCGTGGCCCAGCGCGTGACGGTCGCGGGCGACCCGGATGCCTCGTTCGGCTTCGCGATCGATCCGTTCGCCCGGTCCTGCCTGGTCCACGGCGTCGACGAGCTCGGCTACCTCCTCGGCTTCGAACCTCGGATCACGGCATATGAGCAACGGCACTGACCCGGTCGCGATCTACGACACCACGCTGCGCGACGGCACGCAGCGCGAGGGCATCTCGCTGGCGTGCGCCGACAAGCTCCGCATCGCCCAGCAGCTCGATGCGCTCGGGGTGGCGTTCATCGAGGGTGGCTGGCCGGGCTCCAACCCCAAGGACGCCGAGTTCTTCCGCCGCGCGCGCGACGTCGCCTGGGCGTCCGCGGCGATCGCGGCGTTCGGGTCGACCCGCCGCGCCGGTGTCGCCGCCGAGGACGATCCCAACCTCGCCGCGCTGTTGGCCTCGGCCGCGCCGGTGTGCACGCTGTTCGGCAAGAGCTCGATCGCACACGTCACCGGCGTGCTGCGCACCACCGCCGACGAGAACCTGCGCATGATCGAGGACAGCGTGGTCCACCTGGTCGCCGCGGGCCGCCGCGTGGTCTACGACGCCGAGCATTTCTTCGACGGGGCGCGCGAGGACTGCGCGTACGCGTACGAGACCCTGCGCGCCGCGGTCCGCGGCGGCGCCGAGGCGGTGGTCCTGTGCGACACCAACGGCGGCACGCTGCCGTGGGAGATCGCGGACCGCGTCGGCGACGCCGTGCGCATGCTCGGCCGGCCGGTCGGCATCCACGCCCACGACGACGCCGGCTGCGCCGTCGCGAACTCGCTCGCCGCGGTGCGCGCCGGTGCCTGCCACGTGCAGGGCACGATCAACGGCTACGGCGAGCGCTGCGGCAACGCGGACCTGACGTCGATCATCCCCGGCCTCGAGCTCAAGCTCGGCCGGCCGTGCCTGCGGCCGGGCGCGCTGCCGGTGCTCGGCCGCGTCGCGCGCTTCGTCGCCGAGGTCGCCAACCTCGCGTTCGACGAGCACGCGCCCTACGTCGGGCGCAGCGCGTTCGCCCACAAGGGCGGCGTCCACGTCGCCGCGATCCGCCGCTCGCCGCGCTCGTACGAGCACGTCGATCCCGGGCTGGTCGGCAACCGCACGCGCGTCGTGGTCAGCGAGCTGTCGGGGCGCGGCAACGTCCTGGCCAAGGCCGAGCAGTTCGACGTCGCGCTGCGGCCGGCCGCCGCGACCGCGGTGCTCGCGCGCCTCAAGGCCTGCGAGCAGAGCGGCTACGCGTTCGAGTCCGCCGAGGCGTCGGTCGCGCTGATGCTGCGGCGCGCGGAGCCGACCTACCAGCCGCCGTTCGAGCTCGTCGACTACAAGGTCCTGCTCGGCGGCCAGGGCGGCGCCGCGTTCGCCGACGCCGCGGTCCGGGTGCGGATCGCCGGCCACGTGCACCACACCGCCGCCGGCGGCAACGGCCCGGTCCACGCGATCGACGCCGCGCTCCGCAAGGCGCTGTCCGGCGTCTACCCCGCGGTCGCCGCGATCCGCCTCGACGATTACAAGGTCCGCATCCTCGACGGGCGCGATGGCACCTCCGCCGTCACCCGCGTGCTGATCGATCACTCCAGCGGCGGCGAGCAATGGACCACGGTCGGCGCGTCGCCCAGCATCCTCGAGGCGTCGCTCGTCGCGCTCGCCGACGGCATCGAGCACGGCTTGTGGCTCGCGGCCGCGCGCGCTCGCACCCCATCGAAAGGACACCGCGATGACAGCCACGATCGTCCTCCTGCCGGGTGACGGCATCGGTCCCGAGGTCGTGCGCGAGGCCCACAAGGTCCTCGCCGCCGTCGCCGCCCGCGCGGGCCGCGAATTCGCGTTCGAGGATCACTCCATCGGCGGCGCCGCGATCGACCAGCACGGCGACCCGCTGCCGCCCGCGACGCTCGACGCGTGCCGCAGGGCCGACGCGATCCTGCTCGGCGCGGTCGGCGGCCCAAAATGGGACGACCCGCGGGCGCGCGTCCGGCCGGAGCAGGGGCTGCTCGGCCTGCGCAAGGCGCTCGGCCTCTACGCGAACCTGCGGCCGGTGCGCGCGCACCCCGCGCTCGCCGCGGCGTCGCCGCTCAAGCCCGCGCTGCTGCTCGGCGTCGACGTGCTGTTCGTGCGCGAGCTCACCGGCGGCCTGTACTTCGGCGAGCCCCGGCTGCGCGAGGTCGCCGGCGGCCGGCGCCGCGCCGTCGACACCCTGGTCTATTCCGAGGACGAGATCGCGCGCGTCGTGCGCCTCGCGTTTCGCCTGGCGCGCGGCCGCAACCAGCGCGTCACCTCGGTCGACAAGGCCAACGTCCTCGAGTCGTCGCGGCTGTGGCGCGAGGTCGCGACCGAGATCGCCGCCGAGTTCCCCGACGTCGCGCTCGAGCACCAGCTGGTCGATTCCTGCGCGATGCGCCTGGTGACCGCGCCGCGGTCGTTCGATGTCATCGTCACCGAGAACATGTTCGGCGACATCCTCACCGACGAGGCCGCGGTGTTCACCGGCTCGCTCGGCGTGATCCCGAGCGCATCTCTCGGCGAGGGCAGCCGCGGGCTCTACGAGCCGATCCACGGCTCTGCGCCCGACCTCGCCGGCCGCGGCGTCGCCAACCCGATCGGGGCGATCCTCAGCGCGGCGCTCCTGCTTCGCCACTCGCTCGGCCTCGGCGGCGAGGCCGACCTCGTCGAGCGCGCGGTCGCCGCTGCCATCACCACCGGCGCGCGCACCGCGGACATGGGCGCCGCACCCGGCGAGGCGCTGTCGACCGCCGCCATGGGCGAGCGGATCCGCCGCGAGATCGCCGCAGCCTAGCGACCCCGTCTACCGATACCGACGGCTGCGCCCACTCGGTGGCCACGGCGTCGACGATCTCACCGGCGGTCGCCGCGATCGCGGTCGAGTAGCTGCTCGACTCCTTCGAGCTCGCCGCGGCGTAGCGCACGAGCCGGCGCGCGATCTGGTGACCGCGGACCTCGGCGAGCTCGATCTGGAAGGCGACGACCCAGAACACGCCGAGGCTGTCGGTCATGCCGACGTCCGCCGTGGCCACCGTCATGCGGCGGCGGGTGCCCTCCACCGCCGTGAGCTTGGTTGCGGTCGCGTTCACCGGCTCGATCTGCGTGAAATGGTCGACGATGACGCTGACGATCACCGTGCCATCCTCGGCGGTCTGCGCGATCTGCGCGGGCGCGATCGGAGAGATCTCGGTCGGCCGGCCCGTCGCGCTGGCGAGCGCGCGTCCGACGTCCGACGCGACCGACATCGCCAGCGACGGGGTCAGATCCATGGTGAACGACACCGAGCTTCGCCCCGCGCGGATCGTCACCGGGGTCCAGGTCAGGCCGGCGGTGGTGAGCACGGTGGCACCCGATGCGCGCCGGAAGTCGATGCTGTCCACGCCGGTCACGATGGCCGCGGTGGAGACCATGAGGCCGTACTCGGCGGCGTGGCCGGTGCGCTCGACGACCGGCCGCCGATCCTGGGCCGGCATCAGGACGAACCGGGGCACCGATGCGAACCGGCCGGCATCGGCCTGCGTAACCGGGCCGGCGGGCGCGAGCGTCGTCTTCGGTGGAATGCATGCGGCCACCGCCGCAACGACGAGGAGCCATATCCGGATCACGACGCACCTCCTTCCAGCTGGTGGGCCAGCCGATCGTCGCGCGTCACCTGGCCGGCGAGGTCGGCGGCGAGCGCGGCGAACAGCCGATCGCGATCCGGCCCGATGCGCGATGCGGTATAGCGCACGGCGTAGATCTCGTTGCCGTCGCGCGCGATCCGCAGGTCGAACAGCGCGCGGCCGTAGATCACGGTGCCGACCCGGTAGACTGCGAGGTTGACCACCGCCCCGTCGACATGGACCACCGCCCCGCCGCCGCCCACCAGCGACGCCGGCAGCGCGGCGGCTAGCGCGGTCTCGAGCTCGCCGTTGCTCCACTGCACGCCGGTGACCTTGCGAAAAATGCCGGCATCGTCGTAGTCGAGCCCGATCGGCTGTGGATAGGCGCTCGCGACCTTGTGGAACACGAGCTGGGCGGCCACGCTGCGGGCGGCCGGAGCGCCCGGCGCGGTGCCCGGCGCGGCGCGAAGCTCGTCGAGCGTGGGGTGAAAGTGGATCGTGGCGTCGCGCCCGTCGGTCGCGCGAACCATGCAGCCGGACAAAAGCGCTGCGAGGATCATCCGTCTCACCATAGGTCACGCTCCACGCCCACGCCGAACGTGGTCGCCGTGGTCGAATTCATCGTGTTCGTCCAGATGGTCTGCGACAGCGTGGCACGGAGGTAGTTGTCGCCCCGCAGCGGAATGATCACTGCCCCGGTGAGCCACAGGTCGTGGCCGAACACGTAGTCGGCATATCCGAGCACGCCCCAGTGGTTGAACGACACGCCCCCGACATCGAAGCGCCAGAACAAACCACCGCGATCGGCGAGGCGGATTCCGAGCCCGCTGCCGAACGATTCCCACACCCGGGTCTCGAAGGCGGCGGTGAACCCGAAGTTGCTGCCGCCGAACAGCTCGACACTCGCCACGCCTACCGCCCTGTTCTCGCGCCGCGGCAGCGCCGCCTTGACCGGCTGCGGCGACGCGATCCCCGGCATCAGCGGCTCGCTCGACGGCGCTGCGTCGTCGGCCAGCGCGGGGGCTGCGCTGCTCGCAAGCACTCCGACCAACACATAGCTCATGACCTTCATGTGGCTTCCTCCTGGTCATTCAGGCGACGCTCCGACCGGTTCACGACGGCAGCCGACCGTAAGGCGTCGATGGTTCAGCGCGCGGGCGTGTCGCAGATCTGATCGAGCAGGACCGGCGCGCTGTCGCGGCCCAGGCCGTCGACGAGGTACAGCGTGATCTCGAAGGCGCCGCTCGCGTGGCCTTCTGCCTCGAACCGCAGCTGCGGAAGGCGCGGCCGCGTGATCGGCCGCGGCGCGAGATCCTCCATGTCGGTGGCATGCACGATGATCGCGACGTGGCCGGCACCTAGCGCGCGCGGATACTCGACCTCATCGATCGTGAACTGATAATGATCCGGTGCGGCTGCGGACACGCGAAAGCACTTCGAGCGCGGGAGTGGACCGAGCAACCAGGCTTCGCGAGACCCATCTACCGGAATAGCGGGAACAGCGGGCCTCCAGCAGATCGCCGGTGGTCCGCGTGGCGGCGTCGCGCTCGACGATCGAGATCTGCGCCGGCGCGGACTTGTGGATCCCTGCGAGCAGGACGTTGTCGAAGTCGGCGTACTTGCACGCCGCCGGCTTCGGGGCGATCACGAGGTCGAAGCCGCGCGAGTTCTGCTCGAACGCGCTGACCACGGCGGCCTCGAGGGCGCGGCCCAGCCCACCCGCCACGCTGAAGAACTGGCGGCGGTGTTCATCGTCGAGCTGCGACGCCTTCGCCAGCACCTGCTTCACATCGGCGCCGCTGTCGAGCATCTTTGCCAGGCCGTCGGGATCGCCGGACTCCTTGAGCGCCTTCTTCAGGGCGTCGGCGAACGGCTTGCGGAGCTGCGGATCCCGGCTCACCGACTCGGCCGCGGTGCGGTCGTTGTGATCGGCGAGCGCCTTGTCGGACACCGCCGTAGTGATCATCCGGTTCGCGCACTCGCGATCCTCGCGCGTCGCGCGCGGGCTGGCACCCGCGGTCAACCGCGTCGCGACGAGGTTCCACAGCTGGCGCTCGGCGGACTCGTCGTCGGAGCGCCGCAGTCGATCGGCGAGCTGCTGGGTGGCGTCGCAGAGCGGCGGCTTGACGCAGACCTGCGCCTCCAGCGCATCGAGCGCCTGGGTGGTCGTGTCGGGGACGGTCCCGCTGCCGCATGCGGTCGCCAGTCCGACTGCACTGCGGCGCAGACGCACCTCGTAGCAGCTGCTGGCCTTTGCCTGCACGTGCCGGCTGATGTCGGCTGCCGCCGAGCTGCAGTACGCCCTGGCCTGCTTGACCTGCTGGAGCTTGCCGTCGAGGACCTCGAGCTCCTTGCGCTGGGCATCGGTGCTGGCGCACGCGCGCGCCTGCTCGGTGCCGGACTGCAGCTGGGCGAGCTCGTAGACCGTACGGATGCTCGACAGCCGCTGGGTCAGCGCGGCTGCCGTGGGTGCACCCTCACACGCACAGCGGCGGAGCTCCACGCTGACCTCGTAGCGCACCTGGTGGAGTCGATCGCCTCCGCCACCCGCGGCCGTGCAGCTGCTCAGCGTGTCGTCAAAGCCGCGCAGCGCGCGGCAGCTGAGCGATGCCACCGCCGAGCTCTCCAGGCTGTGCAGCGCGGCCTCGCAGCTGTCGGCCCACGCGCGTGGCGCGGCGAGCACGAGCACAGCGCCCGCGATCCACAAGGCCGAGACTGGCGTCGATCGTCTGTCGAGGCCTCGCTCGATAGTTCGTTCAACGATTCTCATCATGGCTCGCAGTCCTCCTTGCGTTTGCGCACGGCCGGCGTATCGAAGCACTGACCCTCGGGCTCGAAGCACGCCTTGGCATGTCCCGGTGGTGAATCGCGGGCATCTCGCAGATAGCGGTCGGCCTGCGAGTACCGCGCGGAGGGTGCATCGACGAGCTCGAGATCCGATGGCACGGTCCTCGACGGCATGCCGCACGACGGCTTCGTCAGCCGGACCGCCGCGATCAGCAGTCCGTCGCTCAGCCGCCAGGTCTCGAGCCAGCCAAACGCCGGGGCCAGCCGGTAGATGTCGGCGAACGACGTGGTCCGGGCCAGCGCCGCGGCCCGGCTGGCATGCAGCCCGTGCAGCTCGATGAGGCCCGCGGCACGGGCCGCCTTGCGAACGACCACCGCGTCGGCCTCGCCGGTGTCCTCCGCGATGACGAAGAAGTCGTGGTCCAGCCGCGGCAGCGTGAGCTGGCCACGCGTGAGCGCGGCCTGCACCGCGCGCTGCTGCACCAGCTCGCCGGGCAACTCCGTCGCCGGGATCGCATCGACCGTCTGCCACAGCGCGGCGCAACGGTTCGTCGGCCGCGCCCGCACCGGCAGCGGCAGCGGGCTCGGAGCGTTGCGCCGCAGCTTGGGCCAGGCCTCGAACGCGGTGAGCGACAGCGACGACTGCAGCCGGTGACTCAGTCCGGCGAACAGGTCGTCGTCGTCGAACACGCCGTTGCAGTTGTCGTCGGTGGCAGCGGCGAGCGCCGCGATCACCGTGGCTCCGAACAGCGCCCCGGTGTCGACGACGTACGGCGACGCCGACACGATCGCCGTCGGGATGCGCGCCGTCCGCGGATCGACATGCGCCGAGCTGCAGCTGTCAAGCACGATGATCGCGCCGCTCAGCGACACCGGCAGCGCCGGCAGCAGATCGTGGTCGATGTCGAGCCACTCGCCGGGCTTGTCGGACTGCCCGATGCAGGTGCGCGATCCGAGGCTGTCGCCGAGTCCGTGCCCGCTGATGAACAAGAAGAGCCAGCCGCGTGGCGCATCGTGGTGCAGCGCATCGAGCAGCGCCGAGCGCGTCGCGAACCGTCGCGTCGGCCGGCCGAGCTGCGCCATCGCGCTATCGAGCTGCGCGGCGATGCCGCGCTCATACTCGACCAGCGTGCCCGCCGCCCCGTCGCACTCGGCCGACGACGTCACGACCCACACCTCACCGGGTGGCTCCGCCTCGCCAGCGGCGCGGCTCGGCGTCGCATCTCCGAGCGCCAGTGCGACCAGGACAATCACGCAGAATACCGATCTCATGTGAGCTCGCTTTCCCAGGCGCGCCAGCGCAGGCGCGCGCGTACCAGCGCCGCGAGCACCAGCACCACCAGTGCACCGGCGATGGACCAGCAGTACAGCGACGGCGGCCACGGCGTGGCCGAGTCCCAGTCGTCGGCGCGGCCGATCCGACCGGACCAGCCGCGCAGCGCGCCGAGCACGGCGAGCCGTCCGCCGTCGAGCCGGATCTCGCGCAGCTCCACCGACCCGGCGATCTCGAAGCTATCGCTGCTGCGCAGTGCGCCGGGCGGGCGAACGCGCTCGCCGTCCGCCGCGGTGCCCTCGAGTCGATCAATGCTCCAGGTCACCCCGTCGGCGGGCCGGAACAGGGCGAGCCGGCCGGCGTGCGCCACCAGCGTCACTGGCGTGCCGGGTGCCAGGCGGAGCACCAGCCGCGCGAGCGACGCGACCGCCACCGGCTGCGCGCGACCGATCGTGAGCCAGACGTCGCGCGCGGCGATGACGACCACCTCGTGGGCGCACGGCTCGCCCGATGCGGTCGCGCGCTCGATGTCCACCGCGCCGTCGTCGCGCGCTGCGAACCGGAGCCGGCATCGCACGCCACCGCTCGCCCGGTGACCATAGTCGACCGAGACGAACGTCCCGGTGATCTCGACGCGGTGCGCGCCCGGCGATGCCGCCGGCGAGGGCCCGCCCTCGACGGTCGCAGCGGCCGCCTCGATGGCGGTCACCGCGCCGCCGTCCTGCACCGGCTGCGGCGCCTCGGTGGTCTGCGCCGCGAGCTGCTGCACGCTGACGTCGAGTATCGATTCGCCGAACGCAAACCACGCTCGCCATCCGGCTGCGATCACCACCAGCAACACGGCGCAGGCTGTGGCGACCCCGAGCGCACCGGCCACGTGGACGCCCAGCCGGACGTTCGCGCCGAGCGCACGGAGCACGCGCTCCGGGGAGGCGGGCAGCGCCAGCAGCCGCGGCCGGTCCCGGCGCGACCTGAGCTGCGGCTGATCGGCCTCTGCCATTCCGTCCAGCACATCGAGGCCGATCGCTGCCCTGCCGTGTGCACAGGCGACCGCGACCGGATCGCCAGCGGCGAGCGTCCCGTAGAACCCGATTGCGAACGCCCGCGCGGCGTCGTCGCTGATCGCGCCGGTCATGCCGACGACGCAGTCGACATGTGGCAACAGCACATCGCAGATCGCGGCGCTGTAGCACGCGTTGAGCACGACCAGGTGCACCGAGCCGACGACGCTGAACAGCCGGGCCAGCGCCGCTGCCGACACCACCTGCGCGCGATGGTCGTCGCCGTGGACGATCAGCCCCTGGGGCGGCTCGACCTGACCGCGGCCGGCGAAGTGGACGACGGTCGGCCGCAACGCGCGCAGGGTGCGAAGCAAGTCGAGCGGCGTGACCGCCCAGCGCGTCTCGAACACCAGCTCGTGCGGATGGCTGCGCTCCAGCTCGTCGCGAATCGCCCTGGCCTGACGGTCGAGCGCGAGCCTCTCGGTCCCGCCCGGGTTCGCGGCCAGAAACAGGATCATCGGCTTTCGCGGCGTCCCCATCGCTTCACTCGCTCAGGCGATGGCGCGCGCGGTTTCACCAACGAATCGACGCTCGCGTGGTGGTGATTCAGACCTCACGCCTGGCCACGACGACGGACGCGCGATCACGGAGCAGCTGGAGCAGAACTTCGACGACGGCACGCAGACGTTGCGACCGCAGCAGGTGTCCGAGAGGCACACGCCGCCCGGGCAATCGGCTTGCGAGGTGCAGTTTGCCAGGCCGGCGCACGGCGTGGTGCCTTCCACACACTGGCCGTTGCTGGTCTGCGCGATACGCGCGCAGACCGGTGAGGTGCAGCTCGCCGACGTGGTCGCGCAGGCGACGAAGGTCTGACACGTCGCGGCCGCGCACTTGGGCGCATAACCAAGATCGCTCTGATCGCCGCCGAGTCCGCCTCAGACTGGATCTCCTGTGTCGATCGTTTTCTCCGGCGCGTTCTCGTCACCGCGCGGCGCGCCCAGCGAGTGGGTCCCCTTCGGAGAGCGAACGAACGCGCGGGCCCCCCGGGAGGGCCGCTGATCGGGCGCCGTGACGCCGAGCCCAGCCCGGGGGAGCGCGGAGGCGAGCGGGTCCGAAGGGGAACCCCGAGCGCCCGGCAGCCGCGCGGGCTGCGCGCCCACGTGGGCGCCCGCGATCTATGCCCTTCAGGCTCCTAGCGACCCATCGCCGCGAGGCCCCGGATGATCTTGATGACGCCGACGACGATCGGGCCATAGGCGATGATGTACGTGCCGCCGCTCTGCGACGCGCTGCCGTAGGTCGCCGCGGTGATGATGATCCCGATCAACAGCAGCACCGCGCCGATCGCCAGCTGCCGCTGCGCCCATGCCCGTCGGTCCTGTTCAGGGTGATGCGTCGCGATCTGGCGCGGTTCGCCCATCATCCCGCGGGTGAACGACCATCCGCAGTCGCACGCCGTCGTGGAGGCGGGATTGATCAGACCACACGCGGGACACCGCATTGCCGCCATGACGCGACGATAGCAGATCTGCGACCGATCAGAACTTGCTGGTGATCAGGTCGCAGAGTGTGGCGCCGGCCTCGGGGCAGCACAGATCCACGCCGATGCCGCGGAACGTCGCGTGTGCGCACACGTGCGAGCCGTGGGATGGATAGTAGTACGCCCAGAAGAAGCACATCTCGTCGTTGGCCGACTCGCCGAACCGCACCACCGCGCTGGTGCTGTTGTACCAGCGGCACGCGAAGTCGAAGCCGCCGCCGGCGGGCAGCGTGAACTCGGGCTGGTGCATCGTGGTCACCGGCTCGCTCCACACGAACGGATCGGGCGCGTAGACCTGCGTGACCGCGCCCGCCGGATCGACCGCCGCCGCCGGGTTCCCCGCCGCCGTGCCGACCTCGACGCTGAGGCCGAGCCGGTGGGTGTGGCCGGTGATCGCGAAGAACCTGGCGCCTGTGAGGTCGAGCGACGCGCGCCCCGGATCGAAGTACTCGTGGACCTCGGTCATCATGTTCGGCTGCAGCACGATGTCCGGGGTGCCGATGAACAGGATGTTCGCCTCGTCGCGGATCGCCTCCGGATCGGCCGCGGAGAAGTCGACCGTCGCGCTCGCCTCGGCCGCCGCGTCGGTCGGGTTGAGGTAGTGCATCTCGATCTTGATCATCTGATGCGCCGCCAGCGTGTAGGCGACGTGGTGCGGCAGGGTCAGCTCGTCGTCGTGCTTCTGCGTGATCATCACCGGAAAGATCCGCCCGGTCGGATTGAGCGCGCCGGTGAACGGCTGGCACGGCACCGGCGTGGTCTGCTCGGTCGCGTCCATGTCGTCCTTGTAGACGATCAGGTGGTGCGAGCTCGTGCTCAGCACGTTGTGCAGCTGGTGCACGCTGATCTCGGTGTCGTTGCCCAGCCGCAGCCAGATGCACTGCGTCGCCTCCTGCCCGGGCTGCACCGTGACCGGGCCCCACGACAGCGAGTACTGGGCGATCAGCGGATCGTCCGCGTCGCCGGTCGCATGGCATCCCCCCAGGACCAGGGCCAGGATCGCGGTGACAGCAGCGAGCCGCCAGCCGCGCGCGGCCGCGTCATGGGGCGATCCGGGTCACGCGGTAGCCGCGCCGGGCGAGCAGATCGAGCACGCTGCGCGGGCCGACCAGGTGGAGCGCGCCGACCGCGACGAAGCCGCCACCGTCGGCGTGCAGCCGCTCGAGCGCCGCGATCCACGATGCGTTGCGCCCGTACAGCAGATCCGACATCTCCTGATCGTACTCGGCGGCGGTGTAGCCATGCCGGAGCGCGTCGCCGCGCTCGTCGTCGGACAGCGCGAGGATCTGCCGCTCGTCGCCGGCGATGTAGGCGGCGAGCATCGCGCGGGCGTGCTGTTCGCCCCGGGGAAGCTCGTCGAGCATCATCCTGAGCGCCTTGAGGTCGAGCCATTTTCGCAGCAGCGCGAGCTGGTGCGTGGCCGGCTCGAGGAACACCAGCGGCTTGTGCGCCTTCGCCGCGCGCGCCGACAGCACCCGGTCCATCGGCGGCGTCTCCGGCAGGCCGCGCATCGACAGCGCCGCGGCCGGCACCAGCGGCGGCAGGTGCTCGATCGCCTGCGCCGGGCCGGCGCCGATCGCGCCCTCGAGCCGTGCCCAGTAGTCATCGCCGAGCGCGTCGTGCAGCGACGCCTTGGTCGGCCGGAACGCATCGCCGGCCGCGGGATCCTCGAGGTTGGCCTCCATCGCGAATGCCCGCGCCGCGTCGAGCTTGCTCCACACGGTCGCCGGCAGCTGGCTCGCCGCGTCGACGCCGGTGTGCATCGTGCCCAGGAAGTACGTCGTGGTGCCCGCCTTCTCCACCGACCAGAACAGCGGGTGCTGGAGCTGCGCGGTGGCGGCCGGCGCCGGTGCAGCGGCGGGTGGCGCCGTCGCGGTCGCCGGCTGGGTGACCGTCGTCACGCCCGGCGCACCCGCACTGCCGTGCGATGCCTCGGCGGCCGCCTCGCGGCGCTTCTCGCACGCTCCCAGCGTGGCGACCAGCGCCACCAGGACGACGACACGCTTCATGTCCGTGTGAGTAGCACGCGCCACGCGGACGCGTGATTCGTAGCCACGCTCACAGATCCAGGCCACCGCGCCGGTCATCATGGCCGCTGTGCCAGGGGCAGCGCGATCGATCGGCGAAGGCATGGGATCGATCGCGGTCGCCGTCGCGCTGTGCGCATCGGCCGGGCCTGCTGCCGCCGAACCCGCGGTGCTGCTCGCCAGCCGCTGGCCCAGCGTGCCCGCCGACCGCGGCCTCTCGCTCGAGGATCAGATCACCGAGCACCTGACCCAGCTCGGCAACGAGCTGTGCCACCACCTCGACCTGCTCAGCCACGACATGTTCCAGCTCCGCGTCGATGGCTTTCGCCGCCGCGCGCACGTTCGCCTCGGCGGCGGCAACGCCGAGATGGTGTCGGTCCGCCTCGACGGCGACATCCAGTTCGAGGACATCAACGCGCGCATCCACACCCGCATCGATCTCGCGCTGCACGGCCACGCCATGCACCTCGAGCTGCCGACCTTCGAGATGTCCCCGGCGGAGTACCGCGGCGACCGCGGCGTCGAGCTCCGCGTGCCGCTGTTCGAGCAGAAGTTCTAAAGACAGTCGCGTTGGTTCGTGGTCAAGCGAGCCTCGACCGCGCGACGCGACGCGCGGAGGGGTGAATGGGCCGGCTCCGCCGGACCAGAGGGGGCGGGAAAGCCCCCTATCGATCGAGGCGGAACAGGGACGCTGACCGAAGGTCAGTGCGTCTCTGTGTAGCGCCGCTGCTCAGCGCCGCGGCGGGTGCGGCGGGTGCGGCGGCGTGGTGCGGCTGACGCCGGCGCCGGCGGCGCAGGCATCGGCGATCGGAGCCGCTTCGCGCCCGCTCACGGCGATCGCGAGGTCGCCCCAGGCGGGGTTCTGGAGCGTCTCGCGCCACGACTCGGCGAGCCGCTCCTCGCGGCGCGCGGCGATGTACGCCTGGCAGTGCTCGTAGAGCGCGAGCCGGTGCCGGAACCCCGATGCCTTGGGATCGTAGGCGGCGGCGACCGAGACCGCGCGCGCCTGCGCGCGCTGCGCGTCCTGCCAGCGGCCGGCCGCCGCGTACGCCGCCGCGAGGGTGTCGAGGTAGTTGGCGCTCGGCCACAGCGCGACGGAGCGCTCGGCGACCTGCACGGCGCGCTCGGGGTCGCGGACGGCGGGATCCGGCGACGTGGCGAGCAGCCACGCGACGTCGTTGTAGGCGACCGGGGACTGCGGGCCGAGCCGGGTCGCGGCGGTGAACGCGGCGAGCGCCTGCTGCGGCGCGCCGAGATCGAGCCACAGCTCGGCGACGATGCGATGCCAGTAGCCCAGGGTCTCGGCGCGGGTCATCGCGACGCCGAACGCCCGGGCAGCGGCGGACTCGTCGGCCGAGCGCGGCGCATGGAAGAAGAAGTCGTCGTCGAGGGCGGCGTTGCGCTCCTCGCCGGTCATCGGCTCCCACGCGACCTTGCCGCCGCCGGGCAGGGTCCACACGACATAGTCATGGCCGACCGCCCCGGGCGGGGACGGCAGATCGACCATCGCGATCGGGAGATCGAGAGTCTCGCCGATAGCGACATACAGGATCGAGAATGTATCGCAGTCTGCCATGTAATATGGCTCCTGCGGACTTGCGGTGATGTGCGGAATGCGGCCGCGGTTCTCGAAGCGATCCTGTAATCGCGCCAGTCCGACGTGATCGACCAGCGTGGGCGCGAGCGCATCGTGCAGCGTGGACACGTAGCCACGGCCGGCGTACACGACGTGGTCGGCCGCGAGCCCGTCCTCGATCAGCCGGAAGGTCTCGAGCGCGCGCTCCCGGGGATCCAGCGCGCGCAGGCGGGGCTCGGCCGCGCGGATCTTGCGGGCCGCATCGCCGATCAGCGCGTCGAGCCGGCGCTCGACGCCGGGAGACGGCGGCAGCACGTCGGCTTCGAGGTCGAGGGCGTCATGGGCGATCGTGCGATGCGCAACCGGGGCGCCGCGCGGCGCGGCGGGCAGCGGGGTGGGGGCGACCACCGCGGCGGGCCGGCATGCGCCGGCGATCGCAAGCGCTGCACACACGACCCAGGCCGTCCAGCGATCATCCACCATGCAGATCGCGACTCACGCGCAACCTCCATGGTCTCATCATTCATGATCTGCGCTTCATGATTCGCGAGATTCTCACGCTGGCAGACGGCTAAAGAAAGGATGAAGCCGCATATTGCTGCGGATCGCGGCGATTGTGCAGTCGGCGTACAGCACAGGTCCGTCAAATCGCGATATCCGATGGCGGCGCCTGCGCAAGCCTTGCGCATGTTGCGCGGCGGACGCGACGGACTGCGATTCGCCGCGGCAGGCGCAAGGCACCGGCTCGATGGTCGCTCCTTGCGCAGGATCGCGAGCGGGCCTGGAGCTCGGCCGATCGACGGGGCCGGCCGCTCACCGATCGACGGCGGCCAGGCTCAGTGCCAGCCGCCCTCGATGTAGATCCACACGTTGCCGCGCTGCTCCCAGCGGCCCTCGACCCAGGTCATCCGGGCGCGCTGGCGCTCCCAGTGGCCGGGGATCCACTCGTAGTGGTCATTGCGCCACTCGTGGTGGCCGCGCGCCCAGACGTAGCCTTCTCGCGCCTCGGTCGGCTCGACGCGCGGCGGCGGCGGGGGCGAGGTCGGGCCCGAGGCGGTCGGCGGAGGCGGCGGCTCGTTGCGGCGCGGCGGCGGGGGCGGCGGGACCTCGTCGCGGACCCAGTCACCGTTGGTCCAGATCCAGTGGCCGTCGCGCTGCACCCACTGTCCGGACTGGTAGTGCATGCCGGGCTGCGCGCGCGCGCGAGCGCCGGGCGCCCAGACGTACTGGCCGTTGTCCCAGCGCCAGTGGCCGGGGACCCAGGCCTGGCCGGGCTCGAGGCGGATCTCCTCGCGCTGCGGCGGCGGCGGCGGTTGATCGAGCGGCGGGAACCTCGGCGGCTCGATCCATCCGCCCTCGACCCACTCCCAGTGATCGCCCCGGAGCTCCCAGCGACCTTCGTTCCAGCGCTGCGCGGCGCGCTCGCGCTCCCAGTGGCCGGGGACCCAGGCCCAGTTGCCGGCGCGCCAGTCCCAGCGGCCGCGGACCCAGACGAAGCCGGGCCGCGCGCCGGGGCGCTCGTCGCGAGGGGCGGGCGGGGCTGCCGCCGGGAACCGCGCGACGGGCGCCTCGATCCAGTCGCCGTCGACCAGCACGTACACGCCGTCGCGGAGCTCCCAGCGCGCCTCGCGCCAGTGCTTGCCGGCCCGCTCGCGCTCGAAGTGGCCGTCGACCCAGAGCCAGTTGCCATTGCGCCAGTCCCAGCGGCCGCGGACCCAGACGAAGCCGGGGCGGGCCTCGATGCGCTCCTCGCGCGGCGGCGGCGGCGCCTGGGTCGGCCGGACCTCGGCCTGGATCCAGCCGCCGTCGACCAGCACCCACTCGTCGCCGCGCTGCTCCCAGCGCGACTCGCGCCAGCGATGCCCGCGCTTCTCGCGCTCCCAGTGGCCGGGGACCCAGTCCCACCTGTGCTCGCGGCGGCGCCAGTCCCAGCGGCCGGCGATCCACACGAACCCTTCGCGGCGCGCGTCATGGCGCTCCTCGCGCGGGGGCGGCGGCGCCTCGCGCGGGGCGGCCTCGGCCTCCGGCGGGCCGCGGCGATGGTCGCGCACCTGCGCGAACGAGCTTCCGGCGGTGCCGAGCAGGGTCGCGGCGGCGAGCCCCGTCGATACGAGTAGTCGATGTAGTCGAGAACGCATCGATCCTCCTGAGCCAAACGTGGACGGAGTCTACCGCCGAATATTCACGCGCACGCGGGTCGGCGGTCGGAACGTCGTCGATGAGGCCGGCATTACAGTGGCTTGCGCCGCCGTGTGTGGTCGACGGACCTCCACGTCACCGGGCGCACAGCGAGCGCGGCGCGAGCGCGGAACAGCGACGGTGAAATCGTGCGGCAGACGAGGCCCGGAGATCCGGGGTAGAGTCCGCGCGAGATGAGAACGTTGCTGATCGCCGCGTGTGCCTGGCTCGCATGCTCGACGCCCGCCCCTGTGCCGGCGGGCCCTGCGCAGGGCGACGGCAAGTGGCGGCCCGTCGGACGCGAGCCGCAGCCGGCCCCGCATCACGCGGTGACGATCTCGTTCGTGGGCACCAACGACCTGCACGGCGCGCTCGAGCGCCTGCCGCTGTTCGCCGGCTTCGTCGCCAATCTGCGCGCGGCGCGGGCCGCCGACGGCGGTGGCGTGGTGCTGCTCGACGGCGGTGACATGTTCCAGGGCACGCTCGAGTCCAACCTCGCCGAGGGCGCGGACGGTCGGTCCCGCGGTGACCGTGACCGGCCCGGGCGACGATCCGCGCGGCGCCCTCAAGGCCCGCGCGGTCGAGGCCAGGTTCCCGTTCCTGGCGTCGAACATCGTCGACGAGGCGACCGGGTCGCGCATCCTGTGGCCCAACATGCCGGGCTCGGCGCTGGTCGAGATCGCCGGCGTCAAGGTCGGCCTGATCGGGGCCAGCACGGAGTCGACGCCGTACACCACGATGCCCGCGAACTTCGCCGGCCTGCGGATCGCGCCGCCGGCCCACGCGATCGCCGAGCAGTCCGTCATGCTGCGCGCCCACGGTGCCGAGGTCATCGCGGCGACCATGCACATCGGCGCGGGCTGCAAGGACTTCGACCATCCCGATGACGACTCGTCGTGCGAGAAGGACGAGGAGCTGTTCCGCCTGCTCCACGATCTGCCGCACGGCGCGGTCGACCTGATCGTCGGCGGTCACACCCACGCCGGGATCGCGCACCGGCTCGACGGCGTCGCCGTGATCGAGTCGTTCTCGTCGGGCCACGCGTTCGGCCGCATCGACGTGCAGATCGGCGAGGACGGCAAGGTCGCCGACGTCCGCATCCACAGGCCGCACCGGATCTGCCAGAACGACAAGCCCGGCAACCCGGCCGCGATCGCGGCGTGCCAGCCCGGCGACTACGAGGGCAAGCCGGTGGTCCCCGAGCCCGAGGTCCAGAAGATCGTCGACGCCGCCCTGGCGCGCGCCGGGCAGCGTCGCCTGGAGAAGCTCGGCGTGGTCTTGACCGACGTCGTCCGCAAGGCGCACTCCGCCGAGTCGCCCGAGGGCAACCTGTTCTGCGACCTCATGCTCGAGGCGCGCCCCGACGCCCAGGTCGCGATGACCAACGGCGGCGGCCTGCGCGCCGACCTGCCGCCTGGGGCGCTGACCTACGGCGAGCTGTTCGAGGCCCTGCCGTTCGACAACCGCTTCGCGATCGTCGACGTCACCGGCAAGGACCTGCGCACCATGGTGACCTCGAACCTGTCGCACGGCGGCGGCATCCTGTCGTGGGGCGGGTTGACCGCGAAGGCGCGCTGCAAGGCCGGCAAGCTCGACGTCCAGATCCAGGTCCGGGGCAAGCCGCTCGACGACAACGCCGGCTACAAGCTCGCGACCAGCGACTTCCTCGCCTCGGGCGGCGACGGTGTGATCGGCCGGCTCAAGCTGCCCGAGGGCTCGATCCACGTCACCGACATCATCATCCGCGAGGCCGTCACCGACGTGCTGCGCAGCTGGAAGGGCACGCCGCGGGCGACGATCGATCCGGCCCAGCTGTACTCGGCGACCCGGCAGCGCCTCGACTACCAGGGCAAGCGGCCGCTCGAGTGCGCGCAGGGCGCCGCACGGGGCAGCCCCGCCGGCCAGGGCGCGCGGCGCGGCGGTGCTCAGCCCAGCGCGCGCGCGAGCGAGGAGCCGCAATGACCGTCGCATTCCAGGACGCCAGAGACTGGTCGCCGAGCAGCTGGACCAGCCGCCACGCGCATCAGCAGGCCGAGTACGCCGACCCCGCGGCGGTGGCGCGCGTCATCGACGAGATCGGCCGGCTGCCGCCGCTGGTCACCTCGTGGGAGATCGAGCAGCTGCGCAGCGCGCTCGCGCGGGCCGCGCGCGGCGAGGCGTTCGTCCTGCAGGGCGGCGATTGCGCGGAGAGCTTCGATGAGTGCCGCTCCGAGCCGATCGCCGCGAAGCTCAAGATCCTGCTCCAGATGTCGCTCGTGCTCGTCCACGGCACGCGCAAGCCCGTCGTCCGCATCGGCCGGATCGCCGGCCAGTACGCCAAGCCGCGCTCCACCGACGTCGAGGTCCGCGGCAACGTCACGCTGCCCGCGTACCGCGGCGACATCATCAACCGCGACGGCTTCACCGCGAGCGACCGCGCCCCCGATCCGACGCTGATGCTGCGCGCCTACGAGCGCGGCGGACTCACCCTGAACTTCATCCGCGCCCTGGTCGACGGCGGCTTCGCCGTCCTCCACCACCCCGAGTACTGGGACGTCTCGTTCGCCGCCGGCTCGCCGCACGCGGCGCAGTACGTGCGCATGGTCGAGTCGATCCGCGAGTCGCTCGACTTCGTCTCCGCGATCACCGGCGTC
>VBLP01000092.1 GCA_005887925.1 Deltaproteobacteria bacterium
GAGCTCACCCGCCGGGTGGTCCTGCATCGTGATCGCGTAGCTCAGCACGCGCGGCTCGCGGCTCGGCGCCGGCGATGGGGCCACCGGCCGGCACGCCGCGGCGATCACGAGCCACCCGAGACCGGTCACGCGCCGCATGATCGGACCCTCGCATGCTCCCCCGGTTCGTACAATTCACGCTGGCTCACAGTCGTCGTCCTGCGCGACATCGCGGTCGCGCCGTGGGTTGCAGCGTTTCACCACCGCCACCGCCACCGCCACCGGCCACCGCCATCACCGCCACCGCCACCGAGTCGTCGACGCTCGGCTGATGGTGCGCCGTCGTAGCGCTCGCGTGGCCGTGGACAACTCCAGCGGCAGCCGCGCCGGCTGGCGCCATCGCTTCCGACGTTGCCGCTGGGCAGCGTGCATCATCTGGCCAGCGGCGGACATGCACGATACGCTTCGCGAATGGCACCTCGACTCGTCGTTTCAGACCCGGGCATCATGATGGGCAAGCCGGTGATCGTCGGCACCCGAATCACGGTGGAATCGATCCTCGAGCGACTCGCGGCCGGTGAAACGATCGCTGATGTCGTCGCGTCTCATCCGTGCCTCACCGAGGCCGCCGTTCGCGACGCGCTCGCCTTCGCCGCGGCTGCACTGCGGGCAGACGTCACGTATCCGGTTGCGAGCTAGCGAAGGCCTCGTGTTTGTCGCGGACGAGAACGTCGAGTCGGTGATCGTACAGCGGCTCCGCGATGAGGGCTGGCGATCGTGCGCAGCGTCGTGGTCGAGAAGCACGGCGTCTCGCTGCGGTTCGAGACCGCTCAGAATCAGTTTTCCACGCAGTCGACCTGAAAATTCGCGCAGTGGCCAGCGGGCGCACGCGCGCTGCACGGCGATCGCCCTGCGGCCGGCGCCGACGGCGGGACGGTAGCCGGTGTTGCCGGTTGCTCTTTCGGTGTGCGGTCGTACGATAGCGCGAAGACATCGACGAGGAGGCTGCTATGAGCGACGACAAGCCCCGAGGTCTCTTACGCAGAGAATTCGTGAAGACCGTCAGCGCAGCGGCCCTTGCGGGACCCCTCATCTACACATCGAAGAAGGCGCGCGCGCAGGGCAAGAAGACGCTCAAGATCATGCAGTGGAAGCACTTCGTCCCCGACTACGACAAGTGGTTCGACGACGTGTTCGTCAAGAAGTGGGGCGAGAAGCATGACACCGAGGTGATCGTCGATCACATCGTCAACACCGAGCTCAACACCCGCGCCGCCGCCGAGGTCTCGGCCAAGAAGGGCCACGACCTGTTCATGTTCCTGTCGCCGCCGGCCGCCTTCGAGCAGCAGACGATCGACATGACCCACGTCGTTCAGGAGGTCGAGAAGAAGCACGGCAAGATGGTCGACCTCGCGCACAAGTCGACGTTCAACCCCAAGACCAAGCGCTACTTCGCATTCTCGGACTCCTATGTCCCCGACCCGGGCAACTACCACAAGACGTGGTGGGCCGAGGCCGGCTATCCCAAGGGCCCCGACACCTGGGACGACCTGCGCAAGGGCGCCAAGAAGATCCGCGACAAGAACGGCCACCCGTGCGGCCTGGGTCTGTCGCAGGAGCTCGACACCAGCATGGCGCTGCGCGCGCTGCTGTGGTCGTTCGGCGGCGCCGAGCAGGACGAGGCCGGCAAGGTCACGATCAACTCCAAGGAGACGATCGAGGCGCTCAAGTACATCAAGGCGCTCTACAGCGAGTCGGAGACCGCCGAGGTCTTCACCTGGGATCCATCGTCGAACAACCGCGCGATGCTCGCCGGCCAGGTGTCGTTCGTGCAGAACGCGATCTCGGTGGCGCGCACCGCCGAGAAGGACAAGAACCCGATCGCGAGCAAGATCGGGATCTGCAAGGCGCTCAAGGGCCCGGTCCGCCGCATCGCGGCCGAGCACGTCATGGACTGCTACGTCACGTGGAACTTCTCCGAGAACAAGGAGGGCGCGCAGCAGTTCCTGATCGACTACATCGATTCGTTCCACGACGGCTTCAACGCCGGGCGGTTCTACAACTTCCCGTGCTTCGAGAAGACCGTGCCGGATCTCAAGAAGGCGATCGCCAATGACCCCGGCGTCGATCCGGCGGACAAGTACAACGTGCTGAGCGACGTGCTCGAGTGGTCGACCAACGTCGGCTATCCCGGCTATGCCTCGGCCGGCATCGACGAGGCGTTCCGCACCTTCGTGCTGCCGACCGCGTTCGCCAAGGTCGCGCGCGGCGACGAGACGCCGGAGAATGCCGCGAAGGCGCTCGAGACCGAGTACAAGCGCGTCTTTGCTCGCTGGAAGTAGCTCGACTCCGAGGTCCCATGGCAATCGTCGAGACTCGCGCCGTCACCAAGGTCTTCAAGGTCGGGACGCCGGGGGCCGTGAACAACGTCGATCTGGTGACCGAGGAGGGCGAGTTCCTGGTGTTCCTCGGGCCGTCGGGCTCGGGGAAGACCACGCTGCTCCGCATGATCGCCGGGCTCGAGGTCCCGACCTCGGGCGATATCCTGATCGGCGGCGACGTGGTCACCGAGCTCACCCCGCGCGAGCGCCGCATCGCCATGGTGTTCCAGAGCTACGCGCTCTATCCGCACCTCACGGTCTACAAGAACATCGCGTTCCCGCTCAAGGCCCAGGGCGTGCCCAAGGACCAGCACAAGAAGAAGGTCGAGTGGGCCGCCGGCCTGCTCGGCATCGGCGCGCTGCTCGATCGCAAGCCGCGCGAGCTGTCGGGCGGCGAGCGCCAGCGCGTCGCGGTCGCGCGCGCGATCGTGCGCGAGCCCAGCGTGTTCCTGCTCGACGAGCCGCTGTCCAACCTCGACGCCAAGCTGCGGGCCTCGGCGCGCGCCGAGCTCGAGCACTTCCACCGCCGGGTCGGCACGACGACGATCTACGTGACCCACGATCAGGTCGAGGCGATGGCGATGGGCGACCGCATCGTCGTGCTCCACAAGGGCGTGGTCCGCCAGATCGGCACGCCCAAGCAGGTCTACGACGATCCGGCCGACTCGTTCGTCGCCACGTTCCTCGGCTCGCCGCCGATGAACCTGCTCGAGCACGGCGACGTCATCGTCGGGTTCCGGCCCGAGCACCTGGTGCCCGCGGCGCAGGTCGCAAACGCCGCGATCAAGCTGACGCTGCAGATCCAGAACATCGAGTACCTGGGCTCGGAGTGGATCATCTACGGGAAGGCGACCAACGGCAGCAGGCCGGCAGCGGGCAAGTCGCTCGGCGAGGTCAAGCCGGTGGTCGGTGAGGGCGAGGTGGTCGACGGCGGCACCAGGCCCGAGACCGGACCGGCGTCCGAGAAGTCGATCATCGCGCGGGTCGCCAGCGCCGAGCTGACGATCGGCGCCACGCTGGATTTCGCGGTCGCCGAGCAGCACCTCCGGTTCTTCGACAAGGCGACCGAGAAGCGCGTGCCGGCGAGGGCGCTATCGTGGCAATGAGGCGCCGCAAGCGCTCGACCGGGTTCGGCCTGGGTGTCGCGATGTTCCTGCCGGCCGCGCTCTACGTGCTGCTGCTGGTCGGCGTTCCGTTCGGCATGGCGTTCTTCTACGCGTTCAGCGACGCGCGCATCGGCTCGGGCGGCGACGAGTTCGTCGGCTTCGACAACTTCAAGAGCATCCTCGAGAGCCCAGGCTTCCGCACCGCGCTCAAGAACTCCTTCATCTTCACGATCTCATCGCAGATCCTCGTCCTCATCGGATCGACCGCGCTCGCCCTCGCGCTCAAGGACAAGTTCCGCGGCCGCGGCTTCGTGCGCTTCCTGATCCTCCTGCCCTGGGTCGCACCGATCTCCCTCGGCGCGATCGGGTGGAAGTGGATCCTCGATTCCATCTATAGCGTCATCAACTGGGTCGGTGATCACCGTCCACGTCTGGCACCTGCTGCCGTTCTCGACCGTGATCATCCTCGCCGGCCTCACCGCGATCCCGCGCGACATCCCCGAGGCCGCGGCGGTCGACGGCGCCGGGTTCTGGCGCACGCTGTTCGGGGTCACGCTGCCGATGCTGCGGCCGATCCTCAACGTCGCGATGCTGTTCGGCATCGTCTTCACGTTCACCGACATGATCGTCGTTTACGTGATGACCGCCGGCGGGCCCTACGACTCGACCCAGGTCCTGCCGTCGCTCGCGTTCTTTACCGGCATTCAAGGCAGCGACCTCGCGGCCGGCGCGGCGATCTCGATCTTCCTGGTGCCGCTCCTGGTCATCGTCGCCTTTCTCATGCTGCGCGTCGCCCACCGGGCCGAGGTGACGTGATGGCCAACGACCCCGCTCCCACCTTGCGCCCCGCGCACCGCCGCGGCCAGCAGCGCGCGCGGGCCGCTCGCATCGGCCGCTGGGCGATCATCCTCTTCTTCACGATCACGATCTTCAAGCAGAACGCCGACCTCTACGAGACCGAGAACAACCCGTTCATCTTCAACGCCGCGCCGACGCTGCAGAACCTGCACCAGCTGGTCTACGACACCAAGTTCGTGCGCTGGCTCGGCAACACCGCGCTGGCCGGCGTGCTGGTCGTCGCGATCACGCTCCTGCTCGCGCTGCCGGCCGCCTACGCGCTCGCCCGGCTCACCGGCCGGTGGGGCGCGCGGGTCGGCATCGTGATCTTCCTGACCTACCTGGTGCCGCCGACCCTGCTGTTCATCCCGCTGTCGCGCGTCGTCGCTCGGTGGTGGTGGTCTATCCCAGCTTCACGATCCCGTTCTCGATCTGGCTGCTCATGGGGTTCTTCAAATCGATCCCCAGGGAGCTCGAGGACGCCGCGATGGTCGATGGCCTGACCCGGTTCGGCGCGTTCCTTCGGCTGGTCGTGCCGATGTCGACGTCGGGCATCCTCACCGTCGTCATCTTCACGTTCACGCTGGTCACCCAGGAGTTCGTCTACGCGCTGACCTTCATCTCGCCCGAGGCGCACCAGATGCTGGGCGTCGGCGTGCCGACGTTCCTGATCCTCGGCGACGTCTACTTCTGGGGCTCGCTGATGGGCGGCTGCCTGATCGCGAGCGTGCCGATCGCGCTGGTCTACAACCTGTTCCTCGACCGCTTCATCGCCGGATTCACCGTCGGCGCGGTCAAGTGATCGTCAGCGCCGGGCGCCGCAGCCAGGCTCGCGGCCCGGTTTCGAGCACAGGTGGTGTGGATCGCGGCGAGGTTTTGCGCCTTGTGATACGGCGCTTGACCGGCGCTCCCGACCTACCTACTGTGCGCAGGATGACCACGTGGGCCACGGCTTCCGCGAAGCGAGCATGACGAGTGCCCGGACGTTGCGCCGGATGTTGCCATCGATGCTGCGGCGCAACGCGCGGCTCTGGACCGGCGTCCTCGCGCTGCATGCGATGGCATGGCACGCCGGCTGCCTGCACGAGGCATCCCAGCGCTGCGGCGACCGTGGTGTGTGCCCGCCGGGGTCGCAGTGCACGGACACCGGGGCGGCTCAGCTCTGCATCCTGCTGACCTGCGGGAATGGCCGCCTTGATCTGGGCGAGGTGTGCGACGACGGCAACAACCAGTCGGGCGATGGCTGCCCGGCCGATTGCAGCGAGCCGTGCGGCGACGGCGTGCTCGACCCCGACGAGATCTGTGACGATGGCAACCGGCTCGACGGCGATGGCTGCTCGGCCGATTGCCGTGCGCTCGACGGCATCGCGCTGGTCTCGCCGCCCGCAGTCGCGTTCGCCGCCGGCGAGGGCGACGCGCCACCGGCGAGTGTGACCGTGAGCGTGCGGCTCGCGCACCGCGGCTCGGTGCAGCTCGAGGGAGCTCCCGCAGCATGGCTCGCGGTCACCGAGGAGCCCGCGACCCCGCACACCGCGGCGTTCAGGCTCCAGGTCGCCGACACGTCGGTGACCGGTCGGCGGTCGACGAGCGTGCAATTCACGATGCGTTCCGAGGATGGCACGCCACCCGATCACTACGACCTACCCGTGACCTACCAGGTCGAGCCGTCTGACCTCACCGTGCAGGCCACCGCGACCGAGATGGACTTCGCGGCGACGAGCGCAGGCCCGCTTCCTTCGCCCCGGACCGTCGATGTGACGTTCAACGGTGCAGCCGTCACGGTGGTCTCTGCGCCGTTCTGGCTCACCGTGTCTGCACCTGCTCCTGCGGCGAGCCCTGCATCGTTCTCGATCGCGGTCAACACCACGATCCCCCCGGGCCCGGCGACACTGGAGGGAGACGTGGTGTTCGCCACGACGCGCGGCCGCGTCGAGCGGAGGACCGCGGTCCATGTCCGCTATCAGCTCGCGGCGAGCCTCACCGACGTCCGCTTCATCGCGCCGTACGTCGGCATCGCCGGCCGCGGTGGCACGTTGCGCGTGCGCGGCGGCGGCTTCCGGGGCGCCGGACCCAGCGTCACGGTCGGCGTCGGCGATGCGGTCCTCGGGCCGGTGCTCCCGGACAGCGACACGCAGATCACCGTGAGCTATCCGCCGCTGCCGGAGGGCCGCTACCCGGTGACGCTCAACGGATCGGGGCCATCGCCAGCGCGGCCCGAGCTCGTGGTGGTCGCGGCGACGCCGACCACCTACCAGGCGATCGAGGCGCACGGCCCATGGGGACGGATCGTGTACGATGCCGAGCGACGGACGATCTACGGCGCAAACCAGCTCGATCACCAGATCGAACGCGTCGCGTACGCCGGCGGCACCTGGTCGAAGCTCTCGCCGCTGGCGATTCCACAGCTGACCGACCTCGCGCTGGCGCCGGATGGCCGATCGTTGATCGTGCTCGAGGAGACGGCGCTCAGCGCGATGTCGCTGACCGACGGTGTGTTCACGCAGACGCTGCTGGCGACCGTCGGCGACGACCCCGCTTGCGGTCGGTTCCTCTACCAGATCGCGGCCACGGACAACGGCCAGATGTTCGTGGTTCCGCGACTGCAGCGCTGTTCGGGCTTCGTCTCCCCGTACGTCTTCGACCCCCAGATCCACGCGCTGGTGCTCGACGGCCACCACGAGATCTACAATGGACTTGTCGGAGGCAGCGCCGATGGCAGCCGGATCTATGCCGGCAGCGAGCTGTCGGTGACGATCATCTTCGAGTCATTGTCCAGCACCGCGGTCGGGAGCTTTCCCGAAGGCTGCAGGTCCTCGATCTCGGTCAGCGGTGACGCGTCTCGCGTCCTCCTG
>VBLP01000461.1 GCA_005887925.1 Deltaproteobacteria bacterium
GAAGCTGCCGGCCTCGAAGCCGGCCACGGTCTCGGCGAGCAGGCTCGCGGACAGCCCGGGCGCGTAGCGCGCGGCGTCGGCGAGGTCGAACACGTGGTACGCGACATCGGGCCGCAGGCGCGCCACGCGGTCGGCATCCCACACGTCGAGCTTGCCGATCTCGACGTAGCGGCCACCCGGCGCGAGCACGCCCAGGCTCTTCGGGATGAACTCGCCGGTCAGGCTGTTCAGCACGACGTGCACGCCCTGCCCGCCGGTCGCCGCCATCACCTGGTCGGCGAAGTCGAGCGTGCGCGAGCTCATCGCGCACCGGACGCCCTGTGCCGTCAGGTGCGCCCACTTGCCGGGACTCGCGGTCGCGAACACCTCGGCGCCGAGGCCGAGCGCGATCTGGAGCGCCGCCTGGCCGACGCCGCCCGCCGCTGCGTGGATCAGCACGCGCTCGCCGCGCTGGAGCCTGGCCAGCCGGCGCAGTGCATGGATCGCGGTCGAGAACACGGTGGGCAGCGCTGCCGCCTGCGCGAAGGACAGGGCGGCCGGCTTTCGCGCCACCAGCTCTACATCGGTGGTCACGTGGCTCGCCAGGCAGCTCTGCCCGGACGCGACCACCGCGTCGCCGGCCGCGATGCCCGCGACGCCCTCGCCGACCGCCACCACCGTTCCCGCGCACTCGAAGCCGAGCGGCTGATCGACGGCGCGTGCGATGCCGGCGCGCTCGCTGTGCTCCCGGAGCAGGCCGAGCGTGTGCAGCACGTCCTTGAAGTTGAGGCTCGCGGCCGCGACCTCGATCTCGACCTGGCGCGGCCCGGGGGCCCGCCGCGCGACCGGCTGCAGCGACAGGTTCTCGAGCGCGCCGTACGCGGACGCCCGGATCCGGAACGGCTGACCTGCGATCGGCGCGAGCGCATGGCCGGTGTGCCGGGCGAGGCGGGCCACGTGGCGCACGCCGCCGCGATACGCGATCTGTGCCTCGTCGTCGGCGGCCTGCAGCTCGGCTGCCAGCGCGCGCAGCTCGCGGTCGTCATTCGCGGGCGCCGCGGGATCGAGATCGAGGCGCACGCAGGCCAGCTCCGCGTGCTCGAGCGCCAGCGTCGCGCCGAGCCCCCACAGGGGGGCCTGCGCCGGGTTGGTGCGCACGGTGCCCGGCGCCGGCTGCGCTCCGCGGGTCACCAGCCACAGCCGCGGCGGCTCGGGCCAGCCCGCGTCCGCGATCGCCTGGATCAGATGCAGCGTGCTGCCGCAGCTCGCCGCGAGCGCCAGGCCGAGGTCACCGGCGCCGCGGGCGTCGTCGAGGGCCGCCGGGGTGGCGTCGAGCGCACGCAGCTGGACGATCGCCTTGCAGCGCCGGTCGCCGAGCTCGCTCATCAGCGCCTTCCAGCCGTCGGGCGAGGCGCCGTCGATCCGATCGGCGAGCACGGTGACGACGCGCTCGCCCTGCGCCGCGAGCAGCTCGCCGAGCCGGGCGCCGACACCGCCGCGATCGGCGAGGATCACGACATCTCCGGTGCGCGGCGGCGACGGCGCGCGCCGCTCGCGTGGCTCCCAGTGAACCGCGTAGACCAGGCCATCCGAGACGTCCCTGCCGGCGACCAGCGCAGCGGGGCTCGCCGCGACCATGCGGACGTCGCTGACGTCGGCCACGGGGCGCCCGTCGACGGCGTAGAACCGGGCGTCGAAGCTGTTGCCGCTGCGGCTCTCCGGCTGCGCAGCGAGCGCCTGCACGTGGCACCACAGGCATGGAGCTGGAACGTCCACGGCTGGCGATCGAGCAGCGCGGCGAACGTGGCCTGCAAGCCACCGTCGAGCAGGACCGGGTGGAGCTGGAACCCCGCCGCGCTGCCGGCCGCCTCGGGGACGCGCAGCAGCGCGAGCGCTTCGCCGTCGCGGCGCCACAGCCGCTCGATCGTCCGGAACGCCGGCCGGTAGTCGAACCCGACGTCGCGGAAGCTGCCGTAGTAGTCCTCGATGCCGATCTCGCGGGCGATGCGCGCCTGGAGATCGCTGAGCGGCTCGAAGGCGGGTGCGGCGGCCACCGCCCGCGCGAGGCGAGCGCTGGCGTGGAGCACCCAGCAGCCGTCGTCGCCCGCGGCCGGCTGCCACGAGTAGATCTCTACGCGGTGTCCGTGATCGTCGGCAGCGGCAACGACGGTCTGGACGCGGGCCTCGCCGCGCTCCGGGAGGACGAGCGGCGCCTGGAGCGCGACGTGGTGGCTCGCGATCTCGGCGTCGGGCAAGGCCACCTGGCCCGCCGCGATCGCGATCTCGATGAACCCGGCGGCTGGCATCACCGCCAGGTCGACCACCCGGTGCTCGGTCAGGAACGCGATCGACCGCCCCAGCGCGGCCTCGCACTGGAGCGCGCCGTCCTTGAGCAGCGCGGACTGGATGCGATGACCGAGCAGCGGATGGAGCGGCGCGCCGGCGCGCACCGGCCCGGCCGGCGGATCATCGAGCCACAGCCGCTGGCGCTGGAACGGCGTGAGCGGAAGCGCCACCTTGCGTCGCCCCCGGTCGCGATCGAACCCGGCCCAGTCGACCGCGGCGCCGCGCGCGTAGAGCGCGCCGAGCGCGCCGAGCATCTGCCGCGCGTCGTCCTTGCCCGGCGCGAGGCTCGCGAGCCACGGCGCGTCGCTCGCCCGCGGCAAGAGCGGCCGCGCCATCGCCACGAGCGCCGGCGCCGGCCCGATCTCGAGGAACGCGTCGGGCTCCTCGGCGCCGAGCGCCGCGACGCCGTCGGCGAACCGCACCGGCTCTGCGATGTGGCGCACCCAGTACGCGGCGGTGGTCACCTCGTCGCCGGCGAGCCGGCCGTGCAGGTTCGAGATCAGCGGGATCGCCGGGCGCTGCAGGCGCATGCCGGCGACGATCCCGGCGAAGCGATCGAGGACCGGCGCCATCAGCGGCGAGTGGAAGGCGCGCAGCACGTCGAGCTTGCGGATCCGCGCCCCGCGCGCGGCACACGCGTCGGTGATGGCAGCCACCGCGGCCGGCTCGCCCGACACCACCACGGTCGCCGGTCCGTTGATCGAGGCGATCGCCGCGCGGTCGGCATGCGGCGCCAGCTGCGCCGCGACCTCGTCGGGAGAGGCGAACACCACCGCCATCGCGCCCGGCGCGGTGTGCTCGTGCATGAGGTGGCCGCGCGCCGCGATCAGCGCGAGGCCCTGCTCGACGCTGAACACGCCCGCCGCCGCGGCCGCCGCATAGTCGCCGACGCTGTGGCCGATCACGACGTACGGCGCGATGCCCCATGACCGCCACAGCTCGACGAGCGCGTGCTCGACGGCGAACAGCGCAGGCTGCGTGTAGCGGGTCTCGTGGATCGCCGCCTGGTGCTCGCCCCACAGGATCGACGGCAGCGCGACCATGCCGAACGACTGCACGATCGCGTCGCAGCGATCGATCGCGCGCCGGAACACCGGCTCGGTCCGGTACAGCCCTCGCGCCATCCCGGCGTACTGCGAGCCCTGACCCGAGAACAG
>VBLP01000463.1 GCA_005887925.1 Deltaproteobacteria bacterium
GCCACCACCGCCGCCGCCGCCACCGCCACCGCCGCCGCCGCGGTGACGCTCACCGTCGCGACTGCCGCGGTCCCCACCGCCACTGCCGCGGTCCCCACCGCCACTGCCGCGGTGACGCTCGCCGCCACCACGGCCGCCGCCTTCCTCGCGGCCCCGGCGGGTCTCCATCTCGGCGACGATCTCGGCATCGTCCTCGGCGGTCAGCGCCTCGTGCGCGGCGGCGAAGATCTCGTCCTCGCGGCGGACATGCGCGCGGTGGGCCTCGGCGAGCCGGGTCGCGGCGTCGAGCAGGACCTTGCCCGCGTTGGGGCGCGTGTCGCCGTCGAGATCGCGCGCGGCCGCGGCGACCTCGGCCTGCATCGCGATCTGCGCCGGATGCTCGGCGGACAGCTCCGCCAGCGTCGCGGCGAGCTCCGGCCGCCGCGTCGACAGCCGCGGGAACACCGAGCCGTCCTCGTCGACGAAGTGCCGCGTGATGGCGCGTTCGAAGTAGGCGACCGCCTCGTGGACGCGGCCGAGGTCGCCGTCGTCGGGCCGGCCCGCCGCGAATCGCCGCGCGGCCTCCAGCAGCTCCGCCATCACGCTGTCGTGACGGCGGTGACATCGCTCGAGTTGCGCGAGGCTGGCAAGTTCCATATCGGCCCAAGGATCCACGGCCCAAGGCGCTGCGACAAGTTCCAGACGTCGTTGAAAACTGTGCCGATCGCTTGCTAGACCTAACCGCCCATGCCCGAGCACGTCGTCATCATCGGTAGCGGCCCGGCCGCTCACACCGCCGCGATCTACGCCGCCCGCGCCAACCTCGCGCCGGTGCTGTTCGAGGGCTTCCTCGCCGGCGGCGTCGCGGCCGGCGGCCAGCTCACCACGACGACCGACGTCGAGAATTTCCCGGGCTTCCCCGACGGGATCCAGGGTCCGGACCTGTGCGAGCGGTTCCGCGCGCAGTCGGTGCGGTTCGGCACGCGGATCTACACCGAGACCGTCGATCGCGTCGATCTGTCGCAGCGGCCGTTCCGGTACTGGACCGAGGAGCAGGAGGGCTCGGCGCAGGCCCTGATCATCGCGACCGGCGCGACGGCCAAGCGCGACGACATCCCCGGCACGCGCGACACCGAGCTGTGGCAGAAGGGGGTCTCGGCGTGCGCGGTGTGCGACGGCGCGCTGCCGATGTTCCGCGGCAAGCCGCTGTTCGTGGTCGGCGGCGGCGACTCGGCGATGGAGGAGGCGAGCTTTCTCAGCAAGTTCGCCTCGAAGGTCTACATCGTGCATCGCCGCGACGAGCTGCGCGCATCGGCGATCATGCAGGAGCGCGCGCGCGCCAACCCCAAGATCGAGATGCTGCTGTCGCATCGCGTGGTCGCGGTCGACGGCGGGCAGGCCGTCGAGGCGGTGCGCGTATGTGACCTCAAGACCTTGCAGGCGCGCACGGTGCCGGCCGCCGGGCTGTTCTTCGCGATCGGCCACGTGCCCAACACCCGCTTCCTCGCCGGCCAGGTCGCAATCGACGATCAGGGCTACATCCTCACCGTGCCCGGCACGACGCAGACCTCGGTGACCGGCGTGTTCGCGGCCGGCGACGTCCAGGACAAGAAGTACCGCCAGGCGATCACGGCGGCCGGCTCGGGGTGCATGGCCGCGCTCGAGGCCGAGCAGTTCCTCAGCCACCACTGACCTCGGGGCATCGGGTCGTCGCAGCGGCGGGGAATATCACGGGGTGCTCGCCTGGTAGCCCATGACAGGTCGAGCCATGTCACAATCGCTCTATCCCGTGACCCGAGAGCCGTCACCGCCGTACCGCGAGTCATCCATGACCAAGGTCCTCGCGCTGCTCCTGCTCGTCGTCGCCGGCGCGCTGGTGTTCACCGTCGTCCAGCAGCGCCGGCAAACCGAGCACTACGTGTCGTTCGAGCCCCGGCCGGTCGCGCAGCGGCCCGACGACAAGCTCGGCGCCGACGAGCAGGCGACGATCGACGTGTTCTCCAAGTTCGCGCGCTCGGTCGTCCACATCACGAGCCTGGAGACCCACCGCAACCGGATGACGCTCGACGTCGCCGAGATCCCGCAGGGCACCGGATCGGGCTTCGTGTGGGACCAGGAGGGCCACATCGTCACCAACTTCCACGTCGTGCAGATGGGCGACCGCGCGTCGGTCACGCTCAACGACAACACCACGTACCCGGCGACGATCATCGGCACCGCTCCCGACAAGGACATCGCGGTGCTCCACATCGACGCGCCGCCGTCCAAGCTCCTGCCGCTGCCGCTCGGCCAGTCGGCGACGCTCAAGGTCGGCCAGAAGGTGCTCGCGATCGGCAACCCGTTCGGCCTCGATCAGACGCTGACCACCGGCGTGGTGTCCGGCCTCGGCCGCGAGATCAAGAGCGTCACCCAGCGCTCGATCTTCGACGTGATCCAGACCGACGCGTCGATCAACCCCGGCAACTCCGGCGGCCCGCTGCTCGACAGCTCGGGCCGGCTGATCGGCATCAACACCGCGATCTACTCGCCGTCGGGCGCCAACGCCGGCATCGGCTTCGCGGTGCCGGTCGACACGGTCAACGCGATCGTCCCGCAGCTGCTCAAGTACGGCAAGGTCACGCGGCCGGGGCTGGGGATCGAGCGCGTCCCCGATCAGACGGTCATGCAGAGCGGCATCGATGGCGTCGTGATCCTCCGCGTCGTCCCGGGCAGCGGGGCGGAGCAGGCCGGCCTCGAGGGCGTCGTCCGGGAGCCCGACGGGGTCCGGGCCCGCGATGTCATCGTGAAGATCGACGGCCACGACATCCATCACTCCGGCGACCTGTTCCGGGCGCTCGACGCGCACAACGTCGGCGACGAGGTCGACGTGACGGTCGTTAAGCAGGGACAAACGCGCACCGTCAAGGTAAAATTGCAAGCGCTACAGTGAGCCCAGCGTCCAGCGCAGCCCAGGTAGGTCTCGAGGTCTCGGCGCCGGCGCCGCTCGGGCCGGCCTGGCGAGCGCCGTCTTCCAGAGCATGTCGTCGCTCGCTGCGCTGCATCCGGCCGCGCGGCCGGCGCGCCACGGCGTCGAGGTCGAGCGCGACGTATTCTACGGCGACGACCAGCGCTGGCATCGCCTCGACATCTACCGGCCGGTGCAGCGTCCGCGGCCGTGGCCCGTGGTGTTCTACGTCCACGGCGGCGCGTTTCACCTGCTGTCGAAGGACACCCACTGGCTGATGGGCCTGGTGTTCGCGCGCTACGGCTACCTCGTCGTCAACATCTCGTACCGGCTCGCGCCCGAGCACCCCTATCCCGCGGCGCTCGAGGACACCTGCGCCGCGTACCGCTGGCTCGCCGCGCGGATCGTCGAGCTCGGCGGCGATCCGGCGCGCATCGCGGTCGCCGGCGAATCGGCGGGCGGCAACCTGATCACCGCGCTCGCGCTGACCGCGTGCCAGCGCCGCGACGAGCCCTGGGCGCGCGCCGTGTTCGACACCGGCCTCGTGCCGCGGGCCGTGCTGCCGTTCTGCGCCATCCTCGAGGTGTCGCGGCCCGAGCGGTTCTCGCAGCGCCGGCGGCTGCCGCGCTGGATCGACGCCATGATCCGCGACGCCAGCGCGACCTACCTGCGCGGCCATCCGCGCGAGCCCGGCCCGGCGACCGCGCTCGCCGATCCGCTGCGCGTGCTGGAGGAGGCCGTCGCCGGTCTGCCGGTGCAGCGTGGGATCGACCGCGCCCTGCCGCCGTTCTTCGCGCCGGTCGGCACCCGCGACCCGCTGCTCGACGACACGCGCCGGCTCGAGAAGGCGCTCGCGGCGCTCCGGGTGCCCTGCGAGGCGCGCTACTACCCCGGCGGCATTCACGCGTTCCACGCGCTGGTCTGGGACCCCGCCGCGCGGCGGTGCTGGCGCGACGCGCTGGCGTTCCTCGATCGCCACATGCGCGCGATGTAGTGCGATGGCGCTCCGCCGGCGTCTGATGCGCGCGAATGACCATTCGCACACGCTGTGCGACGCGAGCGCGCGATCCGGTTCGCCGAAACCTCGCGGCGCCACGCGATGCAGGCGGCATGTCGATTGCTGTCGATGACGATCGTGGGG
>VBLP01000093.1:0-334 GCA_005887925.1 Deltaproteobacteria bacterium
TCGATGTCTGGGTCACACCCCACGAGATGGGCGCGTCGCCGCCCGAGCATCTCGGTCTCCTGGGGCGCATCACCAGCGGCGCGGTCACGCTCGAGCTCTTCCACAATACGCCCGGTGGCGACGAGCTTGCCGGGTGCTTGATCAAGCACGGCGAGTTCCGGCATTTCCTGTCGCGAAGAAGGACGCTGCCTCCGCTTCCCATCCAGTGGGTGATCTCTTCAGGCCGCCCCGACGCTGGCATCGAGGGCCTGGGATTCCGTCCGATGCCCGGCGGGCTGCGCGGCATCTACGAGAGCCCACCGCTTCAGTACACGCGGCTGGTGGTGGTGAGCGA
>VBLP01000093.1:524-1066 GCA_005887925.1 Deltaproteobacteria bacterium
TGGCGCCGGGAGGCGGTCCAGGAGGGCCTCCAGCAGGGCCTCGAACGCGAACGCAAGCTGCTGATGCGCCTGCTGCGGCGGCGCTTGGAGCCGAGGTCGACGGCGAGACCGAGCGCCGCGTTGCGGCGGCGTCTGCCGAGCAGGTCGAGGTCTGGGCCGAGCGGGTGTTGTCGGCAGCGACGCTCGCCGAGCTCCTGGCGGACTGAGCACGGATCGCCGGCGAGTTTGCGCGATTGGGAGCCTGGCACGATTCGGCGCGCCAGGATCGTGAGCTGAAGATGGAGCCGCTGATGGCCCTGGAAGGCGCCCGGAAGCCTGCCGGGACCCGGCAGAGCCCATAGCCAGCTCGGGCCGGAGGCCCGGCCGGCGGGTGGCGTTGCTGGTCGATGCTGAGCAGCTGGCAGAGCTGCCCGCTCGAGATCCGCACGCCGCACCGCGCCCGGGCCAGCTCCGCCCGGACGTCCGCCGGTAGCTCGACCCGAGGGACGGCCCGGTGGGTTCGGAAAGATCGGCGGCGGCGACGCACGCGGCGACCACGCGGC
>VBLP01000094.1:0-5295 GCA_005887925.1 Deltaproteobacteria bacterium
CGGCCCGCGCGAGAACTTGCCTGATGCGAGCCCTTGCTCTTCTCGGCGGTCGCGATAATATATGCTCAATCAAGATGACGGCGTCAACCCAACCCGCGCCCCGGCGTCGCCCCCGTCAGCTCGGTCTCGAGTTCCGGACCTGGGGTGGCAAGCGCGCCGGCGCGGGCCGCAAGCCCCGCGGCGCGCGCGCCGGCGTGGCGCATCGCTCACGCGGCGAATGGGCCCGCCCGATGCCGCTCCACATCACCTTGCGCATGGCGCCGCACGTCTACAACCTGCGCAGCCGGCGCTCGTTCCGCGTCATCGAGGCGGCGCTCCGGATCGGTGGCGATCGCTTCAACGTCCGCGTCATCGAGTTCTCGGTTCAAGGCAACCACATCCATCTCCTGGTCGAGGCGCCCGACCGCCGCGCGCTCGCCCGCGCGATCCAGGGCCTCTCGATCCGCATCGCCAAGGGGCTCAACCGGATGATGGAGCGCTCCGGTCGCGTGTTCGACGATCGCTATCACGCACGCGTCTTGCGCACCCCCACCGAGGTCCGCCACGCCATCCACTACGTCCTGGACAACGCGCGCAAGCATGCCGCCCAGCGCGGCGAGACCTACGCGCCCGGCTACGTCGATCCATACTCGTCGGCGGACGCGCCCGACCTGGCGTTGCCGCCGGCCCAGACCTGGCTGTTGCGCGCGGGCTGGAAGCGCGCGGGGCCATGAGCGCAAGCGGCCGGTGCCCCGCACGGGGTCAGCGACCCAGCCCCCGTTGTGGGCCCGGGCCGCCGATAAACCCGCCGGGTCGGCCGGGCTGCTCGGTGCAGCCGGAGCACGACGTGCGGGTCAAGCGCGCGCAGCGCGGCCAGATCACCTCGGGCGGGTCGACCTCGACGCCGAAGTGCCCGCCGATCACGAGGTGCGTGCGATCGCCGCCGTCGTCGACAAGCTCGATCTACGCGCCCGCATGATCACCACGTACGTCCCGTACGTTCCTTCGAAGGGCTCCCCGCTCTCAGGACGGTATCGATGAGGAAGGTCATCTTGTTCATGTCGGTGTCCCTCGACGGCTTCATCGAAGGCCCGGAGCGTCAGATCGACTGGCACCAGGTCGACGCGAGCCGTGAGCGCAGGGTCGGTGGCCGCGCGGGCGACCTCGACGAGGTGGGCGGGGGCTTCGCTCATGAGCCGCTCGAGGGTGTCGCCGGTTCGAAACGACGCAGCGCCGGCGGACGCGCGGATGCGGGTGCCGTCCTGGGCGACGCGATGGAGATCGACTGCGACGCCCCGCACAGCCAGCGGTAGGCGGCGTGGAGCTCGATGAGCTGCGCGATCTCGCGACCCGAGCCGACACCGTCGCTGGTGGCACAGACCCAGAGCCCCAGGAGGATCTTGGGGTCGGTGGCGGGTGCGCCGGCGATCTCGCCGCGGGGCGCCGCGCGAGGGCGTCACGATCACGAGCGACAACCCGGACCTCGGCGAGGTGCGCGAGGAGCTCGAGACCGAGTACAACGCGGAGCCGATCGCGATCGGGTTCAACCCCAAGTACGCGGACGTCGGCGTAGAGCCCTACGCGGCGACGGACTCGCTGGTGTGCACCATCGGCTTGGGGCGGAGCGCGAGCAGGGCGGGGACGAGGACGAGGGCGGTGGTGACGCAGGCGATCTCGCCGATCAGCGACGCGATGCCGAAGCCGCGGATCGCGAGGTTCTCGCTGATGAGGAGCGAGCCGTAGCCGATGATCGTGGTGAGCGAGCAGACGAATACGGCGCTGCCGCTGGTGCGAAGGGTCTTGATCGGGTCGGGCTCGCGGTCGTGGCGGTGGGCGACGTTGATCGCATAGTCGACGCCGATGCCGAGGGTGATGGGCAGGGCGACGAAGTCGAGGAAGTTGACCTTGAGGCCGGTCACGGCGCACGCGGCGACCATGACCAGCGAGCCGGCGGCGGTGGCGACCAGGACGGCGAGGGCGCAGCGGTTGCGGCCGACGAGCAGGGTCACCATCGCGATCAGGAGCAGCGCGGCGATCGCGGTGACCTTCGGCCCATCGCCCGAGATCGAGGTCACGATGTCGGCGAAGATCACGCTGGAGCCGGAGGTGGTGACGGTCTCGCCGTCGCCGAGCCGGATCGCGCGGACGGCGCTGGCGAACCGGATCAGGTCGTGGCCGTTCCACTCGTCGAGCCGCGGCGCGGGGCGGATCGAGACGATGTAGCCGATCCGGCCGTCCTTCTCCTGGAGCTGGTCGCGCACGATCGGCGGCAGGCTCTGCGCGGTGATGATGTCGAGGTCGTCGGGCGGGCGCAGCTCGGCGAGCTCGGCCCGCTCGGCGTCGTCGAGCGCGTCGAGCGCGTCGAGCGCGTCGAGCGCGGGGTCGCGCAGCAGGTCGCGGAGGCGGCCCAGGATCACCAGCTTCTCGGGCTGCTGCTCGGGGACGAAGTCGAGGACCGAGGTGACCGAGCCGACGGTCTGGTGGGCGGCGGGCACGTTGGCGTCGCGGGCGCGCAGCGCGCGGACGATCAGCGGGACCTGGTCGATGCGGTCGGCCGCGATGTAGGTCCGGCCGGAGTAGCCGCGGCCGAACGTGCGATCGGAGAGGGCCATCCACGACCGCGCGGTGACCGCGGCGCTGCCCTCGGAGCGCAGCTGCGTGATGTCGTACTCGAACGGGTCGTTGGCGACGTAGCGCACGACCACCGCGGTCGCGGCGACCGCGCCGACGAGCGCGACACCGCACACCGCGCGCGGCCGGCGGAAGCCGAGCACGCGGACCAGCACCGAGCCGATCAGCGGATCGCGGGCACGGGCGCGCGGCGCGGTGCCCCAGCGCAGCATCAGCGCGGGCAACAGCAGGTAGCTCGCGATCCAGCACAGCGCCATGCCGACCGCGCCGATCGCCGCGAAGTCGGCGAAGCCGCGGAAGCTGGTGGCCGCGAGCGAGCCGTATGCGATCGACGCGCCGAGCGATGCCACCGCGGTCGGCCGCAGCGTGCCGCGGATCGCGGCCGCGAGCGCGTCGTCGACGCTGCGCGACCGGCGCTCCTCGAGGTAGCGCGCGATGAGCAGGATGCCGTAGTTCACGCCGTTGCCGGCGATGATCGCGCCGAGGAACGCGGTCGCGGCGTTGAGGTGGCCGACGCTGAGCGCCGCGACACCGAACGACAGTGTGGTCGCGGCCGCCAGCGTGCCGATCAAGAGCACGAGCAGGGTCGCGCTGCGGAAGTACAGCGCGAGGACGAGCGCGACGAGCAGCGTGGTGATCACGCTCGACAGCACCATGCCCTTGAAGATCGCGTCGTGCTCGGCGACCGCGGTGATCGCGCCGCCGGTGAAGCCGATCTCGACGCTCGGGTGGTGCGCGAGCACGCGGGCGCGCGCCGCGACGAGCCGCGATACCAGCTGTGCGCCGGGGCCGGCGTCGGTCGCGCGGAAGCTGGTCCCGATCTGGATCATGCCGGTCAGGCCGTCGTCGCTGACGTTGCTCGAGCGATCGAGCTGGACCTCCGCATCGCGGCGCCTGGCGCGCAGCCGCTCGAGCTCGCGCCGGTCGCGATCGGCGTCGGCGGCCGGATCGTCGAGGTCGATGTAGAGCGGATTGCCGGCGAGCCTGGCGGCCTGGAGCCGGCGCTCGAGCGCGCCCGCGGCGGCGCGCAGGTCGGCGAGCGGTACGAACAGGTGGCGGTGCGCGCGGAAGAACGCGCGGGCCTCGGAGTCGTCGTCGACCACGCGCTCGACCAGCGCGGGCGGCAGCGTGCGGAGCTCGCCGGCGAGCTCGCGGGCCGCGGCGGCACGCTCGTCGCGGCTGGGCGCGGTGATCAGCCCCAGGACGGTGTCGCTGGCCTTGACCCGCGCCTCGAGCCGCCGCAGATCGCGCACCGCGGGAGCATCCTGCGGCAACAGATACGAGAAGTCGGCGTAGAGCGGCAGGTGGAAGGCGAGCAGGTCGATCGCGCCGGCGACCAGTATCAGGTGGGCCACGACGATCGCGAGCGTGTGGCGCCGTATCCAAGCGACGTAGCGACCGGCGAGCTCGCTCCGGGACACGGCGCAACTATGGCACGGTCGCTACCACAGGACCTGCGAGCGCGTGGTGCGGCCCGGGCGTTCCGGACGCGCCGGCGCGCGCTGCTTCGGCGGATCGACATCGGACTCTGCCGTCGCCTGCAGCTCGGGAGACAGCGACAGCGCGGCCAGGCGGCCCGCGAGCGGGACCTCGCGCTGCAGGCCGGCGATCGCCATCGCGGCGATCGGGCTCACCGGCGCGCCGTCGAGCCGGATCTCGAAGTGCAGGTGCGGGCCGGTCGTGCGGCCGGTCGAGCCGAGCTGGCCGATGACCTCGCCCGCGGTCACCGTCGCGGCCTTCCGGGTCTCGATCTTGCGCAGGTGGGCGTAGCGCGTGAGGACGCCGCCGCCGTGGTCGATGTCGACCACGTTGCCGTAGCCACCGAGCCGACCACAGAATGCGACGATTCCGTCACCGGCGGCGACCACCGGCGTCCCGGGCGCGCCGCGGAAGTCGGTCCCGCTGTGGAAGCTGCGAGTATGTCGGATCGGGTCATCGCGCCAGCCGAATCCCGAGGACTCGGTATGCGCGACCGGCTCGATCGACAGCACCGTGAGGTCGGGGATCATGGTGCCGGCGGCATCGGCGACAGCCGCCGCGCCATCCCCGATGTGATGGAAGCGGTCCCGCACGTCGTGCTGCCAGCGCACCAGCTGCTCGATGACCTGGTCGGCGAACGGGAACTGCATGGCGCCGGCCACCCGGGCGAGCGCGATCATGGCGCGGGCCTCCTGGGCCGTGGGTGCCGCGGCCGCGACCGGCGCGACCATCGCCGCGCGATCGGAGGGCAGGCTCGCCGCGCACGCGACGGCCATCGCGGCGATCGCCGCCAGGTATACCGGGGGTAAGGCCGCTCTCCCCAAGGACCTCGAGTGTTTTGGCATCCCGCGTCGCGATGCAATGTAGGTGTGCAGATTTCGTTGGTTATGGGCGGGTGTGCCGGGTTGGCATTGCGATCGCGGGCCCTGCCGATCAGAATGCGCCGACCGGACATGGGCTGGAAGCAGCGCTGGTTCCTCGTCGTCGCCGCGCTCGCGGCCGCGTCGAGCTTCGCGCTCTCGGTGCAGGGCGGCCGCTGGTGGTCGCTCGGTGAGTTCTCGATCGGGCCGCTCGGCACCCACGCCCCGTTCGGCGACCCGGGTCGGCTGTCGTGGGCGCTCGGTGGTGCGCGGTGGGAGCGGCTGGGAACCGCGACCTGGGCCGCTGGCATGATCGCGATGTTCGTGCTGATCGCGGTCGCCGGCG
>VBLP01000094.1:5309-6886 GCA_005887925.1 Deltaproteobacteria bacterium
GCGTTCGTGGCGACTCGCCCCGACGACGGGCTGCCGCTCGAGCTCGGCCGGGGCGTCGCGCTGTTCGCGATCGCCGTCGTCGTCGGCGCGCTGGCGGCGATCGGCGTGCTGCGCGCGCGGCCCGCCGGCTAGCCCAGCATCGGCGGCATCACGGAGCGCGCGGCGGACCGGACCGCCTCGGCGTCGTCGAGCCGCAGCGCGGTGCGGGCCATCGAGCGCACGACGAAGAACGCGAGCACCGTGAGCGCCACCGGCACGACGAGCAGCGCGTGGCCGAGCGCGTCTCGGCCCTCGAGGTGCAGCGGCTGCTGCAGGAACACCGAGACGTCGTAGCCGCCGTGGAACGCGACGGCGAGCAGGTAGCCGCCGAGCAGGCCCAGGCCGGTCCCGTCGAACCGCCGCCGCGCCGCCATCGCGCCGATCATGCCGGTCCACATCGCATGGCCGGGGACCGCCAGCAGTGCGCGCTCGACCCACACGACGAGCTGGCCCTCGAGCGATTGCTGCTTCAGCAGGTACATGACGTTCTCGACCAGCGCGAAGCCGAGGCCGCCCCGGCTGGCATAGACGATCCCGTCCATCCGCTCATCGAACTCCGGCCGCCGCCACACCACCCAGTACACCATGCCGATCTTGCAGGCTTCCTCGATGCCGGCGGCGACGATGAACGCCTGGAAGCTCGAGCCCTGGTAGGTCATCGGCGGCTCGACCCAGCCGGCGGCGGCGCTGGACAGCACCAGCTCCCCGATCAGTGCGGGGATCACCGACAGCATGCCGACGAACACCACGAGCCGGCGTGTGCTCCTGGGCTCGGGGCGCTTGGCGTCGAGGCGGTCGACGAACCACATCGCGATGAGCGCCGGGATCGCACCCGACAGCGCAACCTGGAGATGGGTGTACATCGGCTGGCCCGAGTATACGCGTAGCGTCGGGCGGCCAGCTTGACACGCTATGCCAGGCAGCTGATCCTTCCCAAGTGGTGCCGCCGGAGCCCACGGACGCCAATCCTCTGCGGATTGGCCGCTACGAGGTGATCAGTCACCTCGCGACCGGCGGCATGGCCCAGATCTACCTCGCCCGCCAGACCGGCCTCGGCTCGTTCGAGCGCCACGTCGTGCTCAAGACGATCCTCCGGGAGCGCGCCACCGATCAGCGGTTTGTCACGATGTTCCTGGACGAGGCCAAGCTCGCGGCGACGCTCAATCATCAGAACGTCGCGCAGGTCTACGAGGTCGACCACGCCGACGGCGCCTACTTCATGGCGATGGAGTACGTCCACGGCGAGAACGCGCGCGCGATCCTCGAGATGACGATCCGCCGCGGCTGGACGATCCCGCTCGAGCTCGCGCTGATGATCATCAGCGGCGCGGCGGCGGGCCTCCATCACGCGCATGAGCGTCGCGGCAAGAACGGTCAGCCGCTTCACATCGTCCACCGCGATGTATCGCCGGCCAACATCATGGTCGGCTACGACGGCAGCGTCAAAGTCCTCGACTTCGGGATCGCCAAGGCCGAGGAGCGTGCCACCAAGACGATCGGCGGGACGATCAAGGGCAAGTACGGCTACATGTCGCCCG
>VBLP01000042.1:0-23074 GCA_005887925.1 Deltaproteobacteria bacterium
GCCGTCGCCGCCTGGCGCGTCCGCATGGGCACCGACGACGCCAAGCAGATCTACAAGCAGCGCGCGGCGACCGCCGAGACCGTGAACGCCGACGCAAAGGTCCATCGCGGCATGGCCACCACCGCGTTGCGCGGCCTCGACAAGGTCACCGGCAGCGCCTGCCGCTTCGCCCTCACCTACAACATCCTGCGCTTCCTCACCGTGAGCGCGTAGCGGCCCTCACGCTCACCGTCGAGCGATCGTCATCCGGCTGGTGCGCTCGCAGCCGACCCGCGCCGGCCTACACCACGTCATCCCGGCGGCAGCCACCGACGAAGCTCTCCCCCGGCGCGCTCGCAACCAACCCGCGGCGCCGCCTCATCAACGTCGCTCCCACCGCCCGCTTGCGGTCCCGCGCGGCGCCGCGAACTGTGCCCAAGCTCTGAGCCGTCGCGGCATCGGCGTCCCGATCGCCGTCACGGCCAGCGGTGCCAGATCGCGATGCCGGTCAAGCCGATCGCCTGCGGCGCGCCGGCCACCGGCCACCATACCCGGAGCTGCGTGACCGCCAGCTCGCCTGCGATCGCGCCGTCGGCCCGCACCAGCGGGCGCGTCGCCACCGGCAGGCTGAGGCCGGTCTCGCGCGGCGACAGCAGGGCGGCGAGCGACGCCTCGGCCACCGGCGCGCCGTCGACGAACATCACCACGCGGTCGGGCGCGAGCCGGAAGCCGTCGCGCGCACCTCCGTCGGCCGGTCGCGGGTCCGCCTCATCGCGCTGGCGCGCCAGCTCGACCCGCTCGACATAGCCCGCCGCGGTCGCGAACCGGCCGTGCGCCTCGAGTTCGGCGAGCTCGCCCGAGCTCGACGCGTCTCGACCGCGCTCGGCATCGTGCACGCCAAGCCTTTCGAGGCATGCGGTCGTCTCCCAGCGCTCGGCGCACACAGCGGTCGCTCCGCGAACCACGCGCTCGACCGCGGGCTGTCCACCGAGCTCGGCGAGCGTGCGCATCGCCCCGCGAAGCGCGTCGTAGCGCTCGCGCCCTAGCTCGATCCGCTGCGCGGGGACATCGCCGGCCACCACGCGGCCCGCGCCCGCCGTGTCGAGGAGGCGCGCCACCGCGTGAGCCTGCGAGCGGATCGACAGCTCGACGGCGGAGAGCGGCCCGAACGCCGCGACCAGCGCGAACGCGATGACCGCCGCCGGCACCTCCCAGGTCAGTGCCGCCCAGCCGCGCGCCCAGCGCAGCGTGCCGATCGCGCCGAGGCAGGTCAGGCACAGAAGGCCCATCCCGCGCACCGCGCGAAATGGCGTGACGCCATGCTGACCGACCCGCAGCCACAGCGCCCACCCCGCCATCGGCAGGAGCGCAAGCAGGATCACCGGGAACGCGCGGGTCAGCCGCACGCTCCACCGGCGGGCCCAGCGATGCGGATCCGCAGGGGCGAGCACCCCCGTGCCGCGGTCCTCGGCGAGCACCGACGATATGATCAGCGTGCTGACAAAGCCCACCAGCCCCGCGGCGATGATCAGCGGCGACAGGACGTTGCGCGGCAGCTCGCTGCGCACGCGCACGAAGGCCTCGTAGATCACCAGGATCGCGAGCATCACGCTGACGAACGGCGCGCCGATCATCGTCGCGAGCCGCCGCCACAGCTCCGGCATCCGGCCGCCCGCGTCGTCGGCGAGCAGGCGATCGAGATAGACCAGGACGAACCCGGCGCCCACGGCGATCGCCGCGTCGACCCCCAGGTCCTCGACCCGCAGGTCGAACAGCCGCACCAGCGCGAACGTCACCACCCCGACCGCGGCGAGCGCCCCTCCGCACAGGATCCCCCAGGTCGTGGTCTGCTCGAAGAACCGCCGCACGAACCGCGCGAACGCAGGTCCGGGCACCACGAACGGCACCAGCATCGCCGCCACCACCGAGAGCCCGTACGGCCACGCGAACACTGGATCGTCGAACGCGCGCACCGCCGGCAGGCCGGCCGACACCGCGGCCAGCACGCCGGCGGCGGCGATGCCACCCGCGATCACCGGCGCGCGCGAACCGAGACGATCCAGCCGGTGTGCTGCGAGCGCGAGCGGCGTTGCGATCACGCCGGCGAGCACGAGGCGCAGGAACCAGACCTCCCGCGGCCAGTGCACCAGGCCGCTCGCGCCGACCGCCGCCGCCGCCACGATCACCGTCTCGACCGGCAGCCGCCGCCAGGCGCCACGCACGAACGCACTCCACCGCGACATGGCGATGCTACGCGCGAGCCCGCCCGGTTATTGCACGCGCGCTGCGATCTCAGCATCGCGAAGCAAGAACAAGGCCAACGACTTTGCGAGCTCGATGGTCGTCGTGGACACCGGCTCGCGCATCGAGGTCCGAATTGCACCGTGTCGGATCTGGTCGGGTGGCGTCGCCTATCCGTCGTGACCTCGGAGGTATGTCCATGACAGATGTGGGCGGGCCGGTTCTGCCTGGCGGCGACACGTCCGTGAACGACGATGTCACTGCGCGACAAGTGCTCGAGGCATCGAGGCCGCGCGCTGCGTGCCGCGACGTGAAGCCCGCCCCGGAGGTGGACCCGCCAGGTGTCCTGTCCGCCGAAGAGCTCTCGATGCGGGAACCGGCGATCCCCGCGGACGCGACGCACACGACGCAGCAACGCCGGAACATCAAGATCCTGTTCTTTGCGGCCAACGCCGAATCCGAGCAACTGCTCGCGATCGGCAAAGAGCACGATGCGATCGATGCAAGTATCCGGTCGTCTCGGTATCGCGGCCGCTTTCAACTCATTGCCCGACTGGCGGGTCGACTCAGCGATCTACACCAGGCACTCCTCGATCATCAACCGGACATCGTCCACTTCGCCTGCCACGGCAGTGCCAGAGCCGAGCTCTTGCTGGCGGGCGATGCCGGGTGCCTGGTTCCGGTTTCTGCGGCCACGCTGTCAGACAGCTTTCGGGTGCTGAAGGACAACTTGAAGCTGATCGTGTTCAACGCGTGCTTCTCCAGCGGACAGGCACTGGCCGTTCGCAACAGCGTCCCGCTCGCCGTCGGAATGGAGCGGCCGATCGAGGATTCGGCGGCGATCGCGTTCGCTGCGGAGCTCTATCGCGCCCTGGCATCAGGGCGCTCGGTGCAAGACGCTTTCGATCTCGGCGTCGCGGTGATCAAAGGAATACCGAATGATCCCAGGCCGCGGCTGTCTGCAGACAAGATCACGGCAGCAGGCAAGGTACGCCTGGTCGAAAACCTACGATCACCGGCTGTGACAAGGCGGAGCTGGCTCCCGGCCGTCGTTCGGCTTCTCGTCCTCATTTCGATGATCGCGACCGCTGTGATGGTGGCGACGCTATGCCGGGTCGTCATCCAGCCTGGTACGCCCTGGCTGGAGTTCCTGACTCACTTGAAAGGCGGGCTGATCACTTCGGTGGTTGCGGTTCCATTCGTCCTGGGTCCGCTTTCGCTCCTTCTCGGAGATGACTCGCGAATCACCAAACTACGCAGGAACCTTGTGGCAACGTTCCTGTCGACGCAGATTCGCGGCGCAGCAACCGCTGTCGCGCTGGTCGTGCTCGCCGGCGCAGGACTGCTGATCGCCGCGCGCCTGGATCACGGCGCCAGCTTTGATCGCACGTTCGAGCGCTGCGAGCTCGCGGCGCTTCGCTTTGAGATCGCCGTCGCTGGAGCTTGTCTCGGGAACCTGTCGACAGAAGCAAGTACCCCTCGTCATCACCAGCAGCTCGCGCTGGGGGGCCTGTGCGTGGAGGTGGCCACCTTGATGCGAGATCGCAGTACCGACTCGGGAGCATGGCAGACGGTGCTCGCTAATGCCGAAGAGTGGGAGCAACACAATGTCGCGACGGTATTCAGCCGGGTCGTGGTGGCGCGTGCGACAGCACATGCCGGTGATGCCGAAGGTGCGCTGCGCGTCACGAGCGAGGCAGATCGCCTGGCCAGAGGTGACGACCAGGAGGCGCTGACAGCGCTGGTCCGCGGAGAGATCGAGATCAGCCGAAACAACTGGGCCAGAGCGCTGGTGGCGTACGAGGCAGCCCGCGACAAGAACCCGGCCGCCGATGAAGCCGAGATCCTGAAGAACCTCGCTCTCATCTACTTTCAGCTGCGGCGCTGGAATGAGGCAGAGGCCATGCTACAGCGGTCGCTCGAGAAGTACGGAGGCGTCGAACAGCGTGGGCTGCTGCTGTCGAACATCGGGTTTCTACAGACGCTGCAGGGCGAGACCGCAAAGGCCGAGGCCACATTGCAGGCTGCGCTCGGCTTCGACAGCGAAGACGTCGTGACCCAGCAGAACATCGCGATCCTGAAAACGCTCGAGAAGGAGTATCCATCCGCCGAACATCTTTTCACAGCCATCGCGGCGCGCCCCCTGATTGGAAACGACCGCAGGCGCAACAGCTTCCTCTGGGCATGGTCGCGCCTGCGTAATCCGGACGAGCCAGAATACCGGGTGATCATGGCGCTCCAGGAAGCGGACGGCCAGGCCGACGAGGAAGCAGCGATCGCCTTGGCCCGCAATCCGCTGTCCATGATTGACGAGATGATGTATGCGGCCGACCTGGTCGACGCCAACAGAGGAACTTATGGCCTCGAGTTCATCGAGGCGGCATTTCTTTGCCGCGCGATCGCTTATCACAAGGATCCCGCGAAGCGCGCCGCGCTGTCGCGACGGCTCGCCGGCCTGCCGCCTGCAGTTGCTGCGGTCAGTTCGCAGATCGTGGGCAGCTGCAACGCGCTCCAGGTCTCGCTCGCGATCCACCATGACCAGCCTGGCGAGATCGGCTCCTGGGTGAGCATCAACAGCGCGCCGCCGGTGCTGCGTCATGACGGCGATACGTTGTGGCTCGAGCCCGGGGATCGGCTCGAGCTGCGCGCCGAGGCATCCGGTTACCTCGCCACGCCACCACAATACGTCATCGAGCCGGATGACCATCGCGTCGACGTAGCGCTGTCTCAGCCTCCCTTGATGCTGCAACCACTGTCAAAGCCCGTCTGTGACTGAATCATCCTATCTGTGTCTGGCGTGCTTGCCGGAGCTCGTCTTGCGGGACGCGCCCTGTCCTGCCGCCGGCAGCTCGACGTCGATCCGCTCGCCGACGTACGACGGGAACCGCGGCACGCCGTCGTCGGACAGCTCCTGGTAGCGGAAGGTGATGACCGCGCCGACGCGGGGCGGCGTCTCGCGCTCGGCGTCCGACAGGCCGGTGCCGATGCTGAACCGCTTGCCGCCGGTGAGCTCGGCGACCAGCGCGCCGACCCGGCCCTTGTGCTTGCCGGTGCCCGGGGCATGGCCGACCACCCGCGCCTCGGCGTCCTGGAACGTCTTGACCTTGAGCAGCGTGGTCGAGCGGCCGACGACGTAGGTCGAGCCGGGCTGGCGCAGCATCAGGCCCTCGCCGCCGAGCGCCTCGACCCGCCCCAGCTCGGCGCGCAGGTGCTCGAGCCCCTCGCACGGGACGTGGGCGTGGCTGCGCGCGTGCGGCGCACCGGCGCGCGCGAGCACCTTGTCGACGTGGGCCAGGCGCTGCTCGAAGCCGCCGCGCGCGTTGGGTGCGTCGAACACGACGTAGCTGACCTCGCGCCACGCAGCGCCGGCGTCCGCCGAGCGGACGATGCTGATCGTCTTCTGGAACTTCTTGCGATCGACCCACAGCTCGCCGTCGAGCGTATCGCCGGGCAGGTCGGCGGTGAACCAGTCCGGCGCGATGAACCGGTTGCCCAGCCGCGACACGAACGCCTCGCCGTCCCAGTACGCGCGCACACCGTCGAGCTTCTCGCTCATCCACCAGCCGGTGGGATCGTGGTCGAGCTCCCACTTGTGGGCGAGCAGGATCGGCGGCGCGGTCGGCTTGGCGACCGCTGCGCTGCGCCGTCCGCCGGCGGAGGGCGCGGCCGAGGCGCGCGTCGTTGCCGCGGCGGCTGCCGCACCGACGCGCGCGGTCTCGACGGCGTCGCCGAGATAGGCTCGCAGGTGCTTGCACGTGCGGCGATCGATCGCGGCGCCCTGGTTCTTCCACGCCGGGCAGCTGCACATGTAGGTCGTGCCCTTGCGCGACAGCGTGTACGTCGCGCTCGAGCCCTTGACCTGGACCGACTGTCCGTCGGCGAGCGTGGCGGGCGCGGTCACGGATCACGGTCCGGCGTCATGACGATCGATGAGACACGATCTCCGCTGTTCGGTGCAAGGCGTGCGCTTCACCGCCGCACGGCAGCTCAGGCGTCCTTGTAGCCCTCGCCGGCCAGCAGCTTCTCGAGCCGCTCGAACGCCTTCTTCGCGGCGTCGGGGCTGGCGTAGCTCTCGCGCGCGTCCATGCGCACGGTGCTGCCGTCGAGGTGCAGCACGGTCTCCGCCTTGCGGCCGCCGGCGTCGAGCACGAGGCGATGGCCAGGTGCGCTCGAGGCAGTCGCGGCAGGCTTGCTCGCCGGCGCGGTCGCGGGCTTGCTCGCCGGTGCGGCCGCCGCGGGTTTGCTCGGCTTGCGGGCGGGCGGCGCCTCATCCTCGTCGTCCTCGTCGCCGTCATCGTCGTCTCGCTCCTCGGGCTGCTCGGCGGCGGCGCTGTCATCACCGTCCGAGGCGCTGTGCGCGCCGGCGTCGACATAGCCCTTCTTGCGCTTCTCGCGGATCAGCTTCTCGTACTCGGCCCTGGCCGCGGCCGGATCGGCGAGGTCCTTGACCTGGGTCTGGCCGTTCGAGCCGATCTTGCCGTAGTTGACGTACAGCGTCTTGCCCTCGACGCGTGCCCGCCAGAACTTGCTCGAGGTGCCTTCTTCGAACTCGAGTTGCACGGTCCAGTCGCTCATGGTGCTCCGTTGGCGCGCCGGCGCGCCGGCCGGTGGTGGACGCGGGTCACGGCTGACCTCCGGCCTGGTCGCGCGCGGCGATCAGCCGATCGAGGCGCGCCATGAGCGCGCGGCCGCGCGCGGCGTCGGTCATCATCACGAACGCCGCCATGCCCTTGAGCTGCTCGAGCGTCTCGCCCTTGCCGGACCGGCCGAGCTCGCGGTTCTTGATCGCGGCGCGCAGCGCGCGCTGGGTGACGCGCGGTACGCGGGTGGTCGGGCGCTCGGCGGGTGCCTGGTTGACCACCAGCCCGGTGACCTTCTGGCGCGCCCCCGCGCGCATCACGCGGGTCTTCTTGGCGTGGACCTCGAAGCCCTCGGCGCGCACGATCATGGCGACGCCGCGCAGCAGCGCGCCGACCTGCGGCCGCGCATCGCCGTGCCACGAGAACGTCAGGTCATCGGCGTAGCGCGTGTAGCGGCAGCCGAGCTTTCGGGCCAACCCCGACAGCCGGCAGTCGAGGCGCAGGCACAGCGCGTTGGTGATCGACGGGCTGGTCGGTGCGCCCTGCGGCAGCGAGCGCGGCCCGGTCGCGACGAAGTACGTCTTGCCGTGCGTGGCCACCTGCTCGCGCGGCGACTCGGTCGCGAGCAGCGCCATCACGGTCGCGACCTGCTCGCCGAGCCCGGCGCGGCGCAAGAGGCCCTTGACCCGCCGCATCGAGATCGTCGGATAGAACCCGCGGATGTCGAGCTTGACGATGACGCGCGCGCCGGCGTGGACGCGCGCGTTGCTGACGATCGAGCGACCGACGAGGAAGCCGTGCGCCGCGCCGTGCACCGGCAGGTGCTCGGTGACCTCGCGCGTGATCCAGCGCTGCACCGCCTTGAGCTCGGGCTTGGGCGCGCTGATCAGACGCTTCGACCCGTCGCGCTTGGGCACCCACCAGCGGTGATAATGCGTGCCGGTGTCGACGTCGCGGTGATAGGCCAGCCAGCGCAGCCGGGGAATCGACAGCCCGAGCGCCCCGGCGAGCGCGGCGACATCGTCGAGCGAAGGCAGCGCGCTGTCCTGGCGCCGCTTCTCGGGGTCGTCGGCGTCGAACCGATCGACGTCGGCGGTGTCGTGCCAGAACACGCCGGCGCCGAGGTGGACCACGTGCGCCCGGCGGTAGGCCTGCCACGCGCGCCGGTACAGCTCGCGGCGCACCTTGCGCTCCTCGTCGCGCCGCGCCTTGTACAGCTTGTTCTCGGCGTCGGTCATCGCCGACGTCGCGCCGGGATCCGCGAGGCCCTGGCGCGCGACCTCGGCGTCGACCCAGGCGCGGATGCCGCCGGCGGCCTCGACGTCCGCCCAGCCGAGCGCGTCAGTCGCCACGCATCACCGCCTCGGCCCCCTGTACAACGAAGGAGGAGTCGAATCCGCTACATCCCTCATGGGACACGGTAGGCTCACCGGTCTGCCGCCCTGCAGGGGTACTGCGTATGGGTTCAAACCGCAGTGGTGTGGTTGGTCCAGCTGAGCCCGTACGCAGTACCCCTGCAGGGCGAGCAGACCAAGAACAGCCTACCTTGTGGAGAATGGCCCTTGATTGTGCCCGGACGGCGCGACGCCGCCCTTGCGCCGGAGCGCTGGCTAACGGATTCGACTCCTCCTCCAGAACTGATCTTACATCATGGCAAATCACAACTCCATGGTCCGCGTGCAAAATGGCGCGGTTCGCGCGCAGGCAATCCGACGCGGACTCGGCATGGCGGGAATGGCCGACATCGGTCGAGTGTACAAGTGCATCGTATCTTGCGGGGTCGTGGCGACCCAGGGCGTCAATCCTGCGTCGCATCGAGATATCCTTTCCGGGACAGCTCCTCGAGCCGTGCGAAGTAGGCTGCGCGCGCGTCGGGCGCGGAGTCGAACCGCAGGCGCTGCATGCGCAGTGCATCGCCCACGCCGAACCGCGACGTGACGCTGCGCCCGTCGAGCGAGAGCCGGTAGGTCTCGGCGCCGTGCTCGCTGCGCCGCACCAGCACGCGGGTCTCGGCGGTGATCAGGGCGCGGCCCTCGGGGGTGCCGCGCGCGGCCTCGAGCCTGGCCTGGTCGCGGGCGTACCGGACGCGGAGCGCGATCATGTGCTCGCACGGCCCTTCCTTGATGCCGGCGCGGCGGAACGCGCTGCACGTGCATGACGCGGCCGACGTGCGCTGCTCCTGATCGAGCGTGAACGACGGGTGGAACGTGCGATGCGCCCTGGCGTCGACGACCTGGCCCTCGATCGAGCGGCCATCGAGGCCGCGGTCGTGCACCTTGGTCAGCGTGACCGCGCCGGCCTCGCCGAGCAGGCGATGGGCCGCGGCCTCGCGCGCGTCGCGGAACCGGAGCGCCGCCGCCGGCACCGGCGCCGGGGTCAGCGGGCGCGCGAACAGCTCGCCGGTCGCGAGATCGTGGCCGACCCGGAGCTGGGCGAGCGCGGCGAGGACGACGCGGCGGACCTCGGCGCGCGGCCGCCCGAGCTTGTCGGCGAGCGCGGCGTCGCCGAGCGGGGTCGCCAGCGCCGCGACCACGGCGTCGATGGCAGCCGGATCGTCGTCGGCCGCGAGCAGATCGAAGGTCGCGATCCCGGCCCAGCCGGCGTCGGTCCAGCCCGACAGCGCGAGCGCCAGCGCGGCGTCACCGAGGTCGGCAACATACAGCGACGGCAGGCCCGGCCCTGCGATCGCCACGGTCAGCCGCCGGGCGTGCGGCAGCACCCGCGCCAGCACGCTCAGCCGATTGCGGCCCCAGGTCCGGATCACCCGCGGCTGCGTCCCGCGATACGGCTCGCCGGTCGCGCGGACCACCAGGTCCCACGGCTCGAGCACCAGGCGCGGCGGCTCGCCCGGCACCAGCTCGTAGCGCAGCCCGCGCGGCGCGGAGCGCGCCTTGCGCAGCCGCAGCGCGAGCAGCACGTTGTACAGGTCGATCGGCGACAGCTCGAAGCGATCGGCGGCGAGCAGCGACGCGGCCTGCATCTGGCCGAACGCGCGCAGCCAGCGCAGCGGCACGCTCCGGGTGCGCGGCGCGGGCGACTCGCCGGGCGCCAGCTCCAGCGTGGTCGGCCGGTAGCTGCGGATCCGCGCGATCGACGCGAGCGCCGCGCCGAGATCGACGAACGTGGTCCCGCGCGCGCCGCCGACGTCACCGGGATGCCGCGCGTCGACCAGCGCGGCGGGCCGCCGCAGCACGAGCTGCGCGTACGTCGACTCGTCGCGCGACAGGAGCTCGAGCCGCAGCGCCTCGGGGCCGACGCTGAACACGGGATCGAGCGGCTCGTCCAGCCGGGTGGCGGCGCTGTACTGCAGCGCGAGGTACTCCTTCTGCGCATCCCACACCTGCTTGCTGACGCCCTTGCCGCGCGAGATCAAGTACGCCAGGTAGTCGGCGCGATCGGTCGCCTTGCGGCGCAGGTCGCTCGCCAGCACGTCACCCATGGCGAGCAGCGCGTCGCGCACGACGCCGGGCCGGTGCAGCCGCGCGGCGAAGTCGATCGCGCGCTCGCCGTCGGCCGGCACCGCGACGCGCATCGCGCCGTCGGGCTCGACCGCCGCCCGCGCCGCCCCGAATGCGACCGGCACGGTCAGCGTCTCGTTCGCGCGCTCGGTCATGCGCGCCCTCCGCCGCCGCAGGCGCTCCACGCTGCGCGCGATGCTGCAGACCGCGCACGCGCGCGCTGGCCCCGCGGGTCTGGGCCCCTCGTTCGTCCATTGACCGCCGGATTGCGCTCGTACGTCCGTGCCATCTCCACGACTGCCCGAAGGACCACTCGGCCCGAGAATCCATCTCGCGAGGAGACCCAGACTCGCCCGAGCCAGCTCTCGTGCACGAGGCGAGGCGCTCGTTCATGACGGGTGCAGCGGACGGCGCGACGATCAGTCATCGTCATCCTCATCCTCATCCTCGTCTTCGTCGTCCTCGTCGTCCTCGTCGTCGTCATCCTCGTCGTCGCCGTCGTCACCCCCCTCGTCGTCGTCGCCCTCGTCGTCGTCGTCGTCGTCGTCCTCGTCTTCGTCGTCCTCGGCAACCACGTCGTCGGCGTCGTCGGCGTCGTCGGCGTCCTCGGCGTCCTCGTCCTCGTCGCGCTCGTCGTCTTCGTCGGTCATGTCGTCGTCCTCATCGCTGGTGGCCAAGCCGGCGCCCGTGCTGCTCGGGCCCTTGTCCTGGCCCTCCGCGTAGGTTCGAGCATTGCGACGCTGGATCCGCCGGAGCGCCTTCCAGGCGGCGAGCCGGACTGCACCGTCCTCGCCGGCGTCGCCGTGGATCGCCTCGAGGGTCTGTCGGGCCTGATCGCCGTCGAGGCGGCCGAGCGCGGCGATGGCAGCGAGCCGTCCGGCATGGCCCCTCGTGGTGGCGATCGCGAGCAGCTCGTCGAGGCGGTGGCCGGCCACGGCGACGGCGAGCGACCAGGCGCGGGTCGATGGGTCGGCGATGAGGTCGCCGGCGATGTCGGGCCAGACGGCGAGCGCCAGGGGCGCGATCGTGGTGGCATCGGCGCGGCTGCCCAGACCGCGCACGGTCGCGGCAGCGGTCCGGGGCGGACGAGCGCCGAGGGCGGCGGCGGCGACGGCGCGCACCTCGCGATCGCTGTCGCCGACCGCGCCGGTGAGTGCGCCGAGGGCGGGGCCGGAGGCTGCGGCGGCGAGGACCGACGCAGCCTCGCGGCGCAGCGGAACGGGCGCGCGCGCGTCACCGAGCACGGCGTGGGCGGTGGCCTCGACGACCACGGCGCCGGCGGCGCCGACCCGGCGCGCGGCCCACAGGCCGGCGGACAGGGCCTCGGCCTCGGCGACCTGCGCCGGACCGGGAACGGCGCCGCGGATCGCGGTGCGCTGCGCGGCGCTGCGGCCGACGGCGGCCTCGATCGCCGTGGCGAGCGGCCGGGCGGCGTCGCCCGCGCTGCCCGCGATCCACGCCGCCTCGGTGCGCGGCACGGGGTCGGACGACTGCAGCGCGGTCTCGAGCTCGGCGCGGGGCAGCGCGGCGCGGCGGATCAGGCCCTCGCGCAGCATGCGGCGGACCTCGGGGTTATGCACGGCGCCGAGGCGAGCGACGAGGGTCGCAGGATCGCCGGCGGTGGCGAGGTAGGTCGCGGCGGGCCGGCTGATGTCGTCGTGGCGCGCGGCGAGGCCGTGCAGGCTGACCCGGGTGCGATCGCCGCCGACGACCTTGGCGAGCGCGCCGAGCGCGGCCTCGCGTACGTCGTCGTCGTCGTCCGACAGGAGCTCGGCGAGCACGGGCTCGCTCGCGGGTGCGGCGGCCAGGCCGAGCTGCTCGGCGGCGTGGACGCGCACCTCGCTCCGCGTCTCGCGGTCGGCTGCCACACGCTCGACGACGGCGAGGTCGCCGGCGTAGCGCAGGCCGGTCAGGGCGCGCAGCCGCACCTCGCCGGCGGCCGAGGTGGCGAGGCGCTCGAGGCGCGCGCGGAGATCGGCGGCGGTGTCGGCGTCGAGCGACGGCAGCAGGCGGCCGAGCGCCTCGGCGGCGGCGGGGGTGAGCGCGCGGCCGGCCTCGTCGTCGGGTGCGGGATCGAGCAGCGGCAGGAGGTGGTCGAGAGCGCGGCGGTCGCCGAGCGAACCGAGGGCGACGAGCGCGCGTGCTCGCTCGTCGGGCTCGCCGGCCTTGGCGACGAGCAGCAGCGGCTGGAACGCCTCGGCGCGCTTGCGTGCGGCGAGGCCGAGCGCGGCGGGCAGCACGAGCTCGCGGCGGCCGCCGCGCAGGGCGGACTCGAGCGCGGTGAGCGTGGCCCCGGGGACGTACTCGGCGCGCAGCGCGAGCGCCTCACCGGCGGCGACCCGGACGGCGGGATCGCGGTCGGTGAGCAGCCGGGCGAGGATGTCCTCGGCGCCGCGCGCGTCGACATCGCCGAGCGCGGCCGCGGCCCGCAGCCGCACCGCCGCGAGCGGGCTGCAGCGCGCGCGGCCGCGCGCCGCGATCGCGCAGGATCGCGAGGACGGCGTCGAGCGCGGGGTCGACCAGCGGCGCGACCTCGGCTTCCTTGCCGGCGGGCACGGCGACGAGGAGCCGGACCAGCGGCGGCGCGCCGAGCGGGTGAGCGATGGTGCCGAGCGCGTCGATCAGCTCCTCCGGATCACCGGCGCCGTCGCTGCGATCGAGGCCGTCGAGCCGCGCCGCGATCGCCTCGGCCGCGGCTCCGGCCCCGGCGCCGCCCGAGCGGTCGTCGGCGAGGCCGATCAGCGCGCTCAGCGCCTCGTCGGCGTGGTCGTCGCTGCGCAGGAAGCCGCCGAGGACCTCGATGCCGAGCGGATCACCGCGCCGGGCGAGCGCGGTCGCCGCGCGCAGTCGCAGATCGGCGTGCTCGCTGCCCAGCGCGCCGACGAGCGCGTCGACGATTGCCACGGTCGGATCGGGCGAGGCGGCGGGCGCGCCGCGCGCCAGCTCGAGCGCCGACGCGAGCTGGGCGATGGCGCCGAGCCGGACATCGGCGTGCCGGCTCTGCGCGGCGAGCAGCTGCGGCGCCACGCTGCCCGCCGGGTACAGCCGCGGCAGTCGTAGCGCGGCATGGGCGCGCACGTCGGGATCGTCGGCGTCGAGCGCGCCCTGGATCAGCGCGCGCGCCCGGTCGTCGCCCTCGCCGGCCAGCCCGACCAGCTCGTCGATCGCGGCCTTGCCGAGGTCGGCGGCGCCGGCGATCGCCATCTGCAGCGGCGCGAGCGCGCCGACGGGATAGAGCGAGCGCAGCGCGGCCATCCCGGCCTGGCGCACCAGGTGGTGCGGATCGCCGAGCGCGTGGCCGAGCACCGGCAGCACGGCGTCGGGGCCGACCGCGTCGTCGCGGGCGAGCTCGACCAGCCGCGCGATCGCGTCGCGGCGCACGCGGTGGGTCTCGTCGGCGGCACCGCGCGCCGGCGCCTGCCGCACCAGCCCGGCGTAGACGCCGAACACCAGGCGCCGGGCCGCGGCGAGCTCGGCGCCCGCCGGCCGGCCGACCCGCGCGAACAGCCGCGCCAGCACTTCGAGCTCGCCGGCCTCGGGATCGCGGCGCTCGCCGACCAGCCGGCGCAGCCAGCCGGTGCGGCGCGCCACGCGCGCCTCGGTCGACCAGCTGGTGTGCGGCGCGCGTGGGGCGCCCGGCCCGGCGAGCCGCGCAGCCTCGCGCCAGAACGTCAGCGGCTGGCCGCGCAGGGCCAGGACCTGCGTCGCTGCGTAGCGGCGGCCCGGATCGTCGCTCGCGATCGCGTCGGCGAGGACCTGCAGCATCGCGGCGCGCCGCGGCGGAGGTGGCCAGTCCTTCATGTCCGACGCCTTGTCGGGCTTGCGCGGCCCGACCAGCTCGCCGATCACCTCGGTGTCCACCGGCTCGTCCGCCGCGCGGCGCTCGAACAGCCGCGCCGCCGCGAACCGGATCTCGGGGTTCGGGCTCGACATGGCGTCGACGAGCAGATCGGGCGCGATGCCGGCGGCGGCCAGCGCGGCGTCGCGCGCGACGATCACGGCGAACGCGAGCTCGCAGATCTCGCGATCGCGGTCCTCGAGGCCCTGACGCAGGCCGCGCACGCCGTCGGGGCCGAGCGCGGCGAACCCGGCGATCGCGCCGAACCGCAGCGGCCGGTGATCGTGGCGCTGGGTCCCGGAGAGCACGGGCAGCGCGCGCAGATCGCCCAGCCTGGCCAGGCCCTCGCCGGCCCACGACCGCACGGGGAGATCGGCGTGGCCGAGCAGCCCGACCAGCGCCCCGCGCGCCGCGTCGTTGCCGGGCTGCGCCGCGGTCGCGATCCCGCGCGCCGCCATCTCGCGGACGATCGGGTCCTCGTCGTCGATCAGCCGGAGCTGGAACGCGATCGCGGCCGGATCGCCGACGTCGGCGAGCGCGCGCGCCGCGCGCTGGCGGAATGCATCCGCGGGCCGGTTGAGATCGGTCCTCGGGATCGACAGCAGGCGCTGCATCGGCGCCACCGCGCGGGCGTCGCGGCGCTGGCCGCACAGCTCGCCGGTGCGGACCTGCAGCTCGTAGAACACCGACGCGAACGCCAGCGCGAAGCCCTCGGCGTCGCCGGGCGCCACCGCATCGAGCGCCTCGATCGCGGCGAGGTGCACCGCGGGGTGGTCGTCCTTGATCAGCTGGACGAGCCGGCCGCGCACCGCCGCCGCCGGCGCCTTCGCCGCGCCGCGCGCGCCGGCAGCCCGCACCTCCGGCGCCGGAGATGCCATCGCGGCGAGGTGGACCTCGGCCGGCACCGGCGCCTCGTCGTCCCCCTCGGGCCCCTCGGGCCCGTCGGGCTCGCGGCGGGCCAGCGCGCCGTACGCGGCCAGACCGACCGCCGCGACGGTGTCCTCGACCAGCCGGAGCAGCAGGCGATCGAGCTCGGCGGACGACTGCCCGGCGCGCCGGCGGCGATCGATCTCGGCGACGACCTGGCCGCGGATGTCGCCGTGCCGGCTGTTCGCGCCGCGCGCCAGCGGCACCACCGGCTCGGCGGTGTGCCAGGCCCACAGGGTGCGGAACGCCTCGCCGCGGACCTTGGCGGCCTCGTCGTCGAGCGCGTCGCCGAGCAGGCGATCGGCGACATCATCGGTGCGCGCCCCGGGGCCGCCCGGCGCGCCGACCCGCACCAGGATCTGCAGCGCGCGGACGCGGATGTCCTCCTGGCTGGTGCGCAGCGCGGCCTCCGCGAGCGCGAGCTCGGCGCCGGGCCCGCCGGCCGCCGCGGTGCGGGCCAGCGCATCGAACGCGAAGCCGCGGACCTCGGCGTCGCCGTCGTCGAGCAGCCACACCAGCCGCGTGGCCAGGCGATCGTCGTCGGGCCACACCGCCAGCGCGCGCACCAGGGCGGCGGTCGCGCCGCGCCGCAGCGCCGGCTCGGCCTCGCGGGTCAGCTGCAACACGGCACCGACCGCGCGCGAATCGCCGAGCGCGAGCAGGCAACCGGCGCCGCGGAGCGCCGCATCGGCGTTGCGGCACGCGAGCTGACCGAACAGCGGCTCGAGCTGATCGTCGTCGAGCGGCCCCGGCTGGTCGGCCGGCAGCGCCAGCGCGACGCCGAGGTCGCGCGCGACCTGGTGCAGCTGCTCGGCGATGCTGGCCCCGGGCGAGATCGCCGCGACCAGCCGCGCCGCCAGCGCCGGGCGCTGCATCACCGCCGCCAGGAACGCCGACTGCCGGACCTGCGGATCCGCGTCGTCGAACGCGCTCGCGGTGAGCGCGCGTGCCGCGGCGTCGGTCTCGCGCAGCACGAAGCCGAGGTTGAGCAGCGCCTCGGCGCGGACGTCCGGTGTACCGCGGGCCAGCGCCGTGCGGACCGCCTCGGCCGGATCGCGCGCGACCTCGCGCAGCGCGGCGAACGCGCGGCGGCGCACCGCGGGATGGGCGTCGCGCAGCGCATCTGCGATCAGGCTCGCGGCGATCACCGACGAGCGCGCGAGCGGGATCAGCGACTCGACCGCGCGCACCCGGACGTCCTCGTGCCGGGCCGCGAGCCCGGTGCGCACCGCGGCGAGCGGCTGATCGCCCTCGAGCTCGCGCAGCGCGAGGAACGCCGCGGCGCGCAGCTCGGCCTGCTCGGCGCCAAGCGCGGTGCGCAGCGCCGGACGGCTCGCGCCGCGAGCAGGGCGCGCGCCTCGTCCTCGGCGATCCCGGCGAGCGCCGCCACCGCCTCGAGCTTGACCTTGACCGCCGCGCGCGGGTCGCGCAGCTGCGCCTCGAGCGCGTCGAGCGCCGAGCCGATCGCGATCGGCTCGCCCACCGGCTCGGCGTCACCCCCGAGCGCGAGCGCCGCCACCTGGCGCCGCGTGCTCGCGATCCACAGCCGGCCGAGCGCCCGGTCGATCACGGTGCCGGGTGCGCCCGGCCTGGTGACCGGCCCCGGCGCGAAACCGACCGCGCTCGCCGGACCGATCCCGAGCTCGATCGTCCGCGGCCGGCGGTTGCCGTCGACCAGCCACAGCTTGAGCGCGCCATCCTCGCCGACGCTGAACAGCCGGCGCGGCTGCTCGCGGCCGGCGTCATCGACGCTCACCGGGGCGAGCGCCAGCCCGCGCACGGCGGCCTGGTGGCCGTGATCGCCGCTGCGGTCCGTGGCCTCGACGTCGCCGACCACGAAGCACAGGCGCAGCGAGCCGTCGCCGCAGCCGATCGCCGCGCGGCCGTCGCCGAGCGACACCACCGCGCGGATCCCGCCGTCACCGCCGGGCGACACCGCGCGCTGCCCCTCGCCCACCACCCACAGCTGACCGTCGGCCGCGCCCGCGAGCCACAGCCCCGCCGGATCCCACGCCACCGCGCCGATCGCCCCGTCGGACAGCGCGCGCCGCACCGCCGGACCGAGCACGGGCGCGGCATCGCGGATCGCCAGCGCCACCACGTGCAGCGCGCCATCCGCGGTGCCGGCCGCGATCGCCCCGGCATCGCCGCGCGCCGCGCCCTCGTCGAGCGCCAGCGCGCGCACCGGCGCACCCAGCGCCAGCTCCGCGACGCGGCGGCGCCCGGTGATGTCCCACGCGATCAACCGGCCATCCTCGCCGCCGCTGATCAGGAGCTCGTCGCCCGCGAAGCCCAGCGCGCAGATCGCGCCGCCCGCGCCGCCCGGGTCGAGCGACCATCCGGCCGCCTTGCCGTCGAGGATCGCCGTCGGAACCACATGCACCCGTGATGCGGTCGTCCCGGCAGCATCGCGCCGCCCCGCGACCGCGATCCGCTCGCGACCGACCGCGATCGCCTCCAGCCGCTCGACCCACGGCCCGAACTGCGCAGTCACAGCCCCTCCTCCCGCCGTGCGCAGGAGACAGCCGTCCACCGCGTGCGCGCCCCGGAGATACGCGCCGGACTGGGCCGCATGACGGCGGTGATCCGCGCGCGACCGACCGCGATCGCCTCGCGCGGCTCGAACCATGGACCGGACTGCGCCATCACAGCGTCCCCTCCACCGCCAACCGCGCAACCGACGGCGATCGCCTCGGCCCGCACGACCCACGGACAGCAGATCACAGCCCCTCCGCGTGGTGCGCGCGCAGCGCGGTCAGCGCCTGCACGCTGGCCTGCCACTCGCCCTTGGCGATCGAGGATGACAGCTCGCCGAGCACCGGTGCGATCGCGCGCGCCAGCTCGACGTCCTCGAGCGCCGCGTCGCGCAGCGCCTCGATCAGCCGCCGCTTGGCCACGCTCGCCGGCAGCGCGCGCTCCGGCCGCGGCGCGCCCTCGACGATCGGATCGCGCTCGCCGAGCCGCCCCGGCGGCAGCCCGAACAGCACGACCCGCGCGAACTGGCGAAGCGCCGCGAGGTCCGCGAACCGCTCGCGGCCCACCACACCCGCCGCCGCGGCCTTGCGGGGCGCGAAGTCGGCCGGCCACGGCCGCGGGCGGTGGCGATCCCAGAACAGCCGCACCGCGAATAGCCGGACCTCGCGCTCGGGGCTGTCCATCAACCACGCCAACCGCTCCGCGCCGCCGATCCGGTCGTACAGCCGGCGGATCAAGGTCAGCGCGACCTCGCGCGCCGCCTGGTGCGGGCTCTCCGCGAGCTGGAACAGCCGCGGCCCCTGGATCCACGCCGCCGGCATGCGCGTCGCCGAGGCGGGCGGCCGCGCTCCGCGCGTCGCATCGCGCGGCGCTGCACCGGGTGGGCTCGTCGACGCGCTCCCCGGTGATCCCGCGTCCGCCGCGCCTTGCACGGGGTCGAACGGTGCCTCCGCGGCGATCACCCCCAGCAGCAGCTCGCAGCCCAGCGCGCGCGGCTCCTTGAACGGCGCGCCCGCCAGCTCGTACACCAGGCCCGGATCGCCCCAGCGCGCGATCTCCTCACCGGCGATCGCCACCGCGAGCCGGCGGACATCGGCGCGCGCATCGAACAGGAGCGGCCGCACCACCGCCATCGCGTAGGCATCGTGATCGAGCCGCGGCTTGATGCCCAGCGCCCGCGCCTCGGCCAGCCGCGGACCGAGGTCCAGATGATGCGCCTTGAGGTACGTCGCGGCGAACCCGCGCACCGGCTCGGGGCTCTTCGGCCCGCTCGCGAGCTCCCACAGCCGTGACACGCCCGCGGCCGGATCGCGGCCGGGTGCGAAGTCGGCGGGCTCGAAGCTCTCGAGCAGCATGCGCTGCGCGAACCCCGCCAGGTCGGCATCGCCGCTGCGCGCCAGCTCGAGCAGCCAGCCCAGCCCGACCCGCGCCGGCGCCACCCGGCGGCGATCCGCGAGCAGCGTGAGCGCGATCGGCCGCAGCCGCGGCTTGCCGACCAGCCCCTTGAGCCACTCGACGTCGAGCTCGTCGCCCGACAGCATCCCCGCGTCGAGCCAGCGTGCGACCGCGTCGGTGCGCGCGCGGTCCTCGAGCGAGGCCTGGATCCACGCCGCGCCGATCTCGCGCGCCGTGCGCTTGCCGAGCTCGGTCAGCGCGGTCTGCACGATCGTGCGCAGCCGCCATTCTCCCGCCGTGAACCGCGGATCGTCGAGCAGCGCGGTCCAGAACCGCGCCGGGATCGCCACCTGCTTGTCGTTCCAGAACTTGATCAGGAAGCCGAACGCGCCGGTGCCGCGGGCCGCCGTGTCGACGAACTGCGCCGCCTCGATGTCGCCGGGTGCGAAGCCCTGGGCGAGCCGCGCCGCCGCCCACGGCGCCAGCGCCGAGCCCAGGAGCCGGAGCAGCCGCGCCACCCCGATCTGCCGCGGCGACACCGCGTCGAGCCGCGCCGCCGCGAACTTCACGACCTCCTCGGCGCCGTGCTCGACCAGCTCGATCAGCTCGTCGATCGCGAGATCCGGCGCGTGAGCGGCGGCGTACTCGAGCGCATACGCGCGCGCCTCCGGCGACGGCGAGCGCAAGAAGCCCAGCACGACGTCGTGCAGCCCGAGCTCGCGCAGCTTGCTCTGATGCAGCTCGGGGCTGTCGCGCAGGAGCGCCACGACGAAGCCGTGGATCGCCGCCACCGGCCGGCGCCCCAGCCGCGCCAGCCACGCCGGCTCGACCGCGCGCAGCGCCAGCGGATGATCCGCGCGCAGGCAGCGGATCGCCCAGTCGCACACCAGATCGTTCACCGCGGCCTCGAGCAGCCGCAACAGCGGCGCCGGCGACAGCTTCCACGCCGCCGGGAACGCGCGCAGCTGCATCGCGTCGCCGCGCGCCGGCGGCCCGAACGACGCCGCGCCCCGCCCGCCCTCGAGCGCGCCGTGGCCCCAGATCTGTGCAGCGACCCACGACGACGCGTGGGCGCCGGCGTCCGCCGGGTAGTGCCGCAGCACCTCGACGGCGAACACCGGATACGCGTCCGGCACCGCCTGGCCGAGCAGCCGCAGGTAGCGCCACGCGCGCCGCCGCAGGTACAGCAGCGTCCCCGCCCCGAGCTCCCCGGCCGCGTGCGGCGTCTGCTTCATCGCATCGAAGCGATACGCCAGCACGCCGTACAGCGCCGCGTCGTGCCGCTCCTCGGCGCGCTTGTAGATCCACTTTGCTGCCTGCCAGGCCCCCCACTTCATCGTCCCGACGGCGAACACATGGAGCAGCGCCGCGCGCCCCTCTGGATCGCCGCGCTCGTAGAGCTCGATGAGGAGCTTGCCCAGCCGGAGCCGCGGCGGCGCGAACGGCGAGCTCTCGGCCGCCGCGAACGCATCGCGGCGCGCCAGCTTGCGCTCGGTCGCCGTCTTGTTCGCCAGCCCGCGCGGCGACACCGCCGCGTTCAGCCGGTCCAGCGTGAACGCGCCGGCCGGCACGTCGACCGGCGCCGCGTCGTCGTCGTCCTCGTCGGCCGGTGACAGCTCGCCGCGCCCGTCCTCGGGATCGTCCTGCGCGAGGTAGCGCACGATCAGCTCGCCGAGCGCCGGATCGCGGGCCGCGATCGCGCGCTCCACATCCCCGAGCATCAGCATCGCGTGCCCACCTCGAATCACGATAGCCAAAACGCCGTCCCGCCGGGCCGCACCCGGCCAGGATTCTGCACTCCGGACGCCCCTCGATCATTCCAGGAACGCAACACCGGCGACGCCGCTGCGCCGGCGTGTGGCGCTGCTCACGGGCGCTGTAGATCCATGTGCTCCGCGATGATGTTCTCGCGCCGGGTCACGCCGTGGCCCTCGTTCGCGAGCAGCATGTACTCGACCGGCACGCCGCGCCGGCGCAGCGCCGCGACGATCTGGTCCGCCTCGTGCTGCGGCGTGACCGGATCGCGGACGCCCTGATAGACGAACACCGGCGCGACGATCCTGTCGACCTGCGTGATCGGGCTCCACTCCACCAGCAGCGCGTCGTCCTTGCCGAGCACGCCGAACTCGGTGTCGTCGAACGCGCGGATCGTCTGGTCCTCGAGCTGCTCCATCGTCACGAGGTTGCTCATCCCCGAGCCGTCGATGCCGGCGCGCCACAGCGTCGGCTGCCGGGTCAGCGCGAGCAGCGTCATGTAGCCGCCGTAGCTGATCCCGCCGATCACGAGGCGGTCGCCGTCGCACCACGGCTGCGCGCGCGCCCACCGGTTGACCGACTCGACATCGCGCACCGCGTCCGCCCGGTGCTCGCGGTCGTCGGCCTGCTCGTAGTCGATGCCGAAACCCGTCGAGCCGCGGATGTTGGGAGCGACGACGGCGAAGCCCATCGCGGCCCAGAAGCCGATCGCCGCGCTCCACGCGATCCGATCGCCGGACTCCACGCGATCTTCGCGCTGCCGCTCGGCCCGCCGTGGACCAGCACCAGCGTCGGCAGCCGGCCCACCGCGCCGTCGGGTAAGTAGACGTTCACCGGCAGCGTCCGGCCGTCGAACGCCGTCAGCTTCTCGATCGACGCGCGCGGCGGCGTGCCCAGCCCCGGCCGCGGCTCGCGGCGCAACAGCTCGATCGCGCCGGTCGCCACGTCGAGCGCCGCGATCTCGTGCGGCGCGTCCGGCAACCGGACCGTCAGCGCCAGCCGCTTGCCGCCGGCATCGTACGGCCCCACCTCGATCGACCCGAGCGGCACCCGGGGCGCCGCCAGCGCACGAAGATCGCGCGGGTCGAGCGCGCGCAGCTCCGAGTGATCCCCCGCATCGAGCGCGACGATCGCGAGATCGCCCGACGGCGACACCGCGATCGCCTCGAGCGACGCGTTGGGCGCGGCCGTCTCGTCGAGGTGCGCCTGCTCGGCGCCCGTCGCGCTGTCGAGCTTGACCAGCCGCGGCGGCCGGCCGCGCACCTCGCACCCCGTGATCACGCTCGCGCCGTCCGCCGTGAACGAGGCGTCGCCGACGGCGCACACCTGACCCTCCGGCGGGAACAGCCGCACCAGCGTGCCACGCGCGAGGTCGATCGCGAACAGCGTCTGCTCGGTATCCGATCGCACCCGCAGGTACAGCGCGCGCGTGCCGTCGGCGGTGACGTCGCGGATCCCGCCCACGCTCGGATCGCGGTAGATCTCGCGCGGCGCCCCGTCGACCGCCTGGACGATCACGCGCGTCGACTGATCGGCGAGCACGTGCGCCGTGTACACCAGCGTCCCGGCGCGACGCGCGACCTGCAGCGTCGAGCGCCGCAGCTCGTCCGCCGGCGTCAACGCGGCCACCCCGCTGCCGTCCAGGCCGACCCGGAACACGCGGAACTTCTGATCGCCGGCGACGTCGGACAGAAACACCAGCGTCCTGCCATCCGGCAAGAGGTGCGGCGCCACCACCCGCTCGGCCGGCAGCGGCAGCTTGCGCGGCGGCCGGTCCGGCTCCGCCACCCGCCCGACGTACAGCTGCGCCACCCCATCGCGCGTCGAGACGAACGCGACCTGGCCATCGGGCGCCAGCACCGCGGCCTGGTTGCTGAACGCATCGACGAACCGCGCCGCGCGCGCCGCGATCTCGGCGTCCCTCGCCCGCTGCCCCGTATCCAGCTCGGTCGGCGCCACCACCCGGGCGTCACCTGCATGCCCGCACGCCACCGAGACCAGCAAGCACCAGCGCATCATGGCCCGAGACTACCCGAGATGCCCCCGCAGACATTCCAGCACACCGGCCAAACCGGAGCATCGCTGCGATTGCTCGCGATGATGCTGCCGCGGGACGATGCTACATTGCTCGCATGGCTCCCGTGGCAATCGCTCGGATGACATACGCCGAGTACCTCGCGTTCGAGGCCGCCGGCGACACCAAGCACGAGTATCTGAACGGCGAGGTGTTCGCGATGGCAGGCGGCACGATCACGCACGGTGCCCTGGCGATGGCGGTGGGCACCGCGCTGTCCAACGCGCTCCGCGATCGGCTCTGCCGGGTTCTGTCGTCCGATGTCCGCGTGCGATCGAAGGTCACGGGCCTGACGACGTACGCCGATGTGACGGTCGTCTGCCAGAAGATCGAGGTCACCGACGATGATCCG
>VBLP01000042.1:23159-39332 GCA_005887925.1 Deltaproteobacteria bacterium
TCGCCGCAACGAGCGCGGCAAGTGGGAGCTATCGGTCGAGGCCCGCCGCGGCGAGGTCGCAGAGCTCATCGCCTGCGGCGAACCGATCCGGCTCGACGTCGACGCGATCTATCGCGATCCGCTCGCCGCATAGCAGCTGCCATACGATTCTCATCCCTCCCGCCTGTCGAGAGCTGCGGCGCCGCCGTCGGTCTCGCTCTCCAGAAGCCTGGACGCTTCCTGCCTCGCTTCATCGAACACGCCCTACAGCACGCTCCAGGCGCCGAGCGCGGCGTCCTGCAGCTCGCGGCTCCAGGGCGAGCCGACCGTGCGCTTGCCGTCGGCGAGGAACGCGGCGATCGCGGCGGCCGGCTGCCGCTTCTCGAGGAGCGGGCGCAGCTCGCCGGCCTCGGCCCGCGTGATGGCGATGCCGGCCGCGGTGCAGGCCTCGGCGAAGATCTCCCGCCACAGCTCGCCCTCGGCGCCGTGGATCCTCGGGTGCGCGGCGACGATGCGCTCGACCGGCGCGAGCGGCGTCTGCGTGCCGAGCACGATCGCGGCGCGCACGCCGGCGAGGTGGTCGCGCAGGGCCTCGCGCGCCTGGCCGACCGCGGCGGCGCGCCGGGTGGCGACGAAGCGCTCGCGGTCGCGCGTCCGCTCGGCGGCCTGGTGGTACAGCTGGCCGTCGAGGACCTCGCACGCGACCACGCGGTCGCGGCGCTCGACCCGGGGCGCCGCGCGCGAGCCGGTGACCCGCACGAGCCAGGTCCAGCCGGTATGAGGCACGAGGCCGATCGTCGCCATGCCCCCAGGGTACGCGCTCCGGTGGCCGCCGCAGCGGCCCCGCACGCGGACATGGCGTCGGTGCATCAAACCTGACCGGCAGCTGACAGGTAATCCCGCACCGCGCAGCGGGAATGCGCCGCAGCAGCGGAGCACCGGATCGCCGAGGCCGCGAGCGCCTGACCCGCTGATCCCGCCACCGCTGGCGTCGAAGCCACACCGACGGACGCCGCTCGAGCGCACGCGAGACGGCCGAGTCAGCCGAGATTGGCAAGCGCGCCCCCGCTGGGACTTGATTTAACCCGCACCCGGCATGCGAGTCTCACCGACATGAGATCCATCGTCCTGGCTTCCCTTGTTTCCCTGGCCGCGGTCCTGGGTGGCTGCGTCGTGGCGGCAGCCCCGGCGCATCCCGCAGAGGCCCACGCGATGCGCAACGGCTTCGCGTTTCTCGGCGAGCGCATGGTCAACGGCGGCGTCGATCACGACGTGATCCACGTCGGCCGCGCCGACGGCCGGTTCCACGAGCTGATGATCGTCGTCGAGCGGGCCCCGATCGAGCTGTTCGACATGGTCGTCACGTTCGGCAACAACGAGCGCTGGGAGGCGCACACCCGCCTGGTGTTCGGCCCCGATTCGACATCGCGCAACATCGACCTGCCCGGCGGCGCGCGCATCATCAAGCGCGTCGACTTCCGCTACGGCAACCTCGTCGCCGGCGCGCAGGCCAAGGTCGAGCTCTGGGGCCGCTGACGGCGAGCCGGCCGGCGACCGCTACTTGATCACCGCCAGCCGCGGCGACCGCTTGGGCTTGGACAGGACGTTGCCGGCGATCTTGAGGGCTGTCTTGGTCGCCAGGTCCATGAAGCGCTGGGCATTCTCCGAGTCGGGGCTCGCGAGGACGATCGGCACGCCGGCGTCGCCGCCGAACCGGATCCGGGTGTCGATCGGGATCTCGCCGAAGAAGTCGGCGCCGACCTCCTGGGCCAGCCGCTTGCCGCCGCCGTGGCTGAAGATCTCGTCGGAGTGTCCGCACGCCGGACACTTGTAGTAGCTCATGTTCTCGATGATGCCGAGGATCGGGATCTCGACCTTCTCGAACATCGCGATGCCCTTGACGACATCGATGATCGCGACCTCCTGCGGCGTGGTGACCATGACCGCGCCCGCGATCGGGATCAGCTGCGACAGCGAGAGCTGGACGTCGCCGGTGCCCGGCGGCAGATCGCACACGAGGTAGTCGAGCTCGCCCCAGTCGACGTCGCCGAGGAACTGCTGGAGCAGGCGGTGGACCATCGGCCCGCGCCACACGACGGCCTCGCCCTTGTCGACGAAGAACCCGACGCTGATCACGCGCAGGCCGTGGTGGATAGCCGGCGTGATCCGCGAGTCCTTGGTCGCCGACGCCGGGATCTCGGGGGCGCCGAGCATGGTCGGGATCGACGGGCCGAACACGTCGGCGTCGAGCAGGCCGACCTTGGCGCCGTGGCGCGCCAGCGCGAGCGCGAGGTTGACCGCCACGGTCGACTTGCCGACACCGCCCTTGCCGGCCGCCACCGCGACGACGTTCTTGGGGCCCTTGAGCACCGCCTTGTCGCTGGGCGCGGGCAGGAAGGCGGTCATGACCTCGGGCAAGACGGTCACCCGCTTGGCACCGATCGCCTTGACCGCCTGCTCGACCCGGATGACCAGCTCGCGGCGCTGCGCGACCGGATAGGCGTGGGTCGGCAGCTCGACCCGGATCAGCGCGTCGTCGCCCTGGACCTCGACGCTGCGCACCATGCGGTAGCTGACGAGGTCGTGGCCGAGGGCCGGGTCGATTACCTTGGCGAGTGCATCTCTGACGGCTGCTTCGGTGAGCATCGGTTTCCCTTCGGCGGCGCGGCGGGGCCCTGGCTAAGAAAGGTGGCCCAGCTTGGTCTTCTTCGCCGCAAGATACCCCGCGCTGTGCTCGGTCGTATCGACCCAGTGCGGCTCGTGCGCGGCGACCACGACGCCGGCGCCTTCGAGTCCGCTGATCTTCTGCGGATTGTTGGTCATCAGCCGCACCGAGGCGACCCCCAGATCGGCCAGGATGCCGGCTGCGAGATCGTAGGACCGGAGGTCGGCGTCGAACCCGAGCTGGAGGTTGGCGTCGACGGTGTCGGCGCCGTCGTCCTGCAGCTGGTACGCGCGGACCTTGTTGCCCAGCCCGATGCCGCGGCCCTCCTGCACCAGGTACACCACCAGGCCGCGGCCCTCGCTGCCGATCCGGGCGAGCGCCGCATCCAGCTGCGCCCGGCAATCGCAGCGCAGGCTGCCCAGCACCTCGCCGGTGAAGCACGAGCTGTGGACCCGGGTCAGGACGTCGCCGCCGCGCACGTCGCCGAGCACCATCGCCACGTGCTCCTCGTCGGCGACCCCCACCGCCGTCGCGCCGGCCCCCGCGGTCCGCCCGGTGCGGTAGACCACGACCCGGAATTCACCGTGCGGGGTGGGTAACCTTGCTTCCGAGTACCGCAAAACCATGAGATTAGGCGTGTATGGCTTCCGCCGCGGGGCTTGTCAATCGGCGCGGTGGCTCCTATGTTGAGGCCATGGCAGTGCGCCCCGTGGTGATCTGGCCCGACGAGAGGTTGCGGCAGCCGTCCGTAGCGATCGCCACCGTCGACGCCTCGGTCCGCGCCCTGTACCAGGACCTGGTCGATTCGATGTACGCCGAGAACGGCCTGGGCATGGCCGCCCTGCAACTCGGCGACGCGCGCCGGATGTTCGTCGTCGAGCCCAAGCTCGCCGGCCGGCCCGAGACCGATCCGCCGCTGGCGTTCATCAACCCCGAGGTGATCGAGACCTCCGAGGAGCAGCAGGACAGCGAGGAGGGCTGCCTGTCATTCCCCGACGTCTACGTCAAGGTCAAGCGGCCGATGCGCTGCAAGATCCGCGCGACGGGCCTCGACGGCGCGGTGTTCGAGATCGAGGGCGAAGCCCTGTTCGCCCGTTGCCTCCTGCACGAGAACGATCACCTGACCGGCAAGCTCCTGGTCGACTACGTCGGCCCGCTCAAGCGCCAGATGATCAAGAAGAAGCTGCAGAAGCACAAGGCAGCCGACGGCGACGAGGTCGAGCTCTAGCCGGCTCAGTGGTTGAACGGGATCTCGTTGATCCAGTGGAAGCCGCGCGTGACGAGCAGCGGCGCCGGCTCGCGATGCAGCGTGACGTGCAGGTAGCGGCCGCCGTGGATCGCGTCGATCACCAGCCGCTCCGGGGTCGGCTGCGTGTAGCTCCAGGTCTCCTTCGTCTTCGTGCCGATCGGGATCAGCGCGATCGTGTGCGCCGTGGTGTCGACCTCGATCGCGAAGCCCTCGCGGTGGTCGGTCATCGTGGTCAACCACAGGCCGCGCCCCGCGGTGACGATCTTCCAGCGATCGTCGTCGGTGGTCAGCGGCGGATGCTCGACGCCGTCGGCGATGAACGCGGCGACCCGCCACGAGCCGTAGATCTCCTTGGCCCTCGGGCTGCGATCCGTCCTGCCCAAGGAGGCACCTCGGGGGTCGCGCGGCCGAGCGCCGCCCCGAGCAGCCGACGCAGGCTGGGCGACGCGATCACGATCGCCAGGATCAACAGCCCGGTCGAGTACAGCTTGACCGGCACGTCGTAGCAGTAGTTGAGCAGGACGACGTTGGTCATCACCGGGATGACCACCAGCGCGCCGAGCGTCGCGGTGCGCCGCCACAGCAGCAGCACCCCGCCGATCGCCTCGGACACTCCGGCGATGATCGTGTACGGCTTCGAGCTGGCCATGAACGTCCACAGGAGGCCCATCGGTGACAGCTCGCCGATCGGCTCGTCGAAGCGATACGGGTCGAGCTCGGGGAACTGCAGCCGCATGATCTTCAGGAACCCGTAGACCAGCATCGCGTGGGCGAGGAAGTAGCGCAGCACGACGAGCAAGCCGGCGGCGAGCCCCGGATACGCCCGGCGGCGGCGATCGGCAAGCGTCCAGACGACCGCGCCGAGCACGGCGAGGATCGCGATCAAGAGCAGCTGCACGTAATCGAAGGTGCGGTCGCCGCTGGCGTTGAACTCCGATGGCGGCGCCGGCAGGCCGAGCACAGTCTCGGCGAGCCAGCTCGTCCCCGCTTCGAGCGGCTTGTTCATCGCCGCCTCGAGCCGGCCGGCCTCGGGGATCAGGTTGATCGGAAACGGATAGATCAGCAGCACTCCAAAGGCGAAGGCGAAGCGAAATCCGATCCGCCGCGCCAAGCTCCACCCGGGAGAGCTCGTCATGGCCTTCGAATCTACCAGAGCCGGCGCCCTCCACCGCGAACCGCTCCGATCGATGCGCCTAGCGTCCTCGGTCACGGCGGGCGGGCCCGGCGTCCCGTGGCGAGCTCGCGGGTCCCCGTGTAGCCTCGCCGGGTGACCGACTGCGTCTTCGTCCGCGGCCTGGAGTTCGAGGGCAATCACGGCTACACGGCGGCCGAGCGCCGCGGCACCCGCCGGTTCCGCGTCAACCTGACGATCGAGCTGTCGCTCGCGGCCGCCGCGGCGTCGGATCGGATCGCGGACACGGTGGATTACTGGAAGGTCAGCGAGGTCGTGGTCGGGCTCGGCACCCGATCGACGTTCCGGCTGCTCGAGGCGCTCGCCGGCGCGATCGGTCACAAGATCCAGGAGCTCTACCCGCGGGCGCGCGTGGCGATCGAGCTCGAGAAGCTCGCGCCGCCCTGCCCCGGCGTCCCCGCGGCGTGCGGCGTGCGCCTCGTCCTGCCTGCGGTGGAGACCTGACCGCAGCGTCAAGGCCCGCGCGCAGCTCCCCGGCGCGCGCGCGATCGCGGTCACGCGGGTGCGGAGGGCGCATACCTCGTCGCGTTTACGGATCAGGCGTGGTCGCGCGCGTCGACGCACGCCGGTCGACGGCCGCGTCGAAGCAATGCGATTCGAAGCAGTTCCGGTGCCGGTCCGATGCGTGCTGTCGGGCATCATCCGCGTGAGGTCTGCGCCAGGCATGGTGCCGGCCGAAAAAACTCGATCGCGATCGGCCGTCCGGGCTTTACCCTTACCCGACTGTCGTACTAAGCCCCAGGCCATGCTCGAGCGCGATCCCAGGACCTTGACGCGATTGCAGGCGGTGGTGGCCGCGCTGATCGAGCATCGGATGTCGACCTCGCTCGTCGACGTCGAGCGCGCGCTGACCCGCTGGCGCAGCGGGGCGCACAGCGCGCTGGCCGCTCATGGCGCCGTGCTGCGGCACGCGGCGCGCTGCGAGCGCACCGTCGAGCGGGTCACCGCGGCCGCCGGCGATCGCCCCGAGGGCATCCTGCGCGACGCGGTCGACGCCGGGCTGATGTCCGAGGACGAGTTCGTCGAGCTGGTCGGCAAGCCGTCGCGCGAGGTCGCGTCGATCGGCGCGTTGATCGACGAGAAGGACGCCAGCGCGTCCGACAAGAAGCGCACGCTCGAGACGCTGCTCGCGCGCGGTCCGGTGCTGGTCCACGTCGACGCGCGCCGCGCCGAGGTCTCCGTTCCGCCGCGGTTCCGCGCCGACGCCAGCCTCGTGCTGCGGTTCGGCTACCAGCTCACCCCCGCGATCGCCGACCTCACGATCGACGACGACGCGATCGCCGGGACGCTGACGTTCTCCGGTCAGCCGTTCCACTGCGTCCTGCCGTGGACCGCGGTCTACGCCGCGATGGTCGAGGGCGAGCAGCGCGGAACGGTGTGGCCCGAGGACGTCCCCGAGGATGTGCTGACCGGCGCCGAGCCGCAGATCGCGCCCGGGCTCACCGCCGTGCCGGCCGCGCCCGCCCAAGCTCGTGGAGTGAGGAGCGCGGCCGTGTCCCGCGTCGCGCTCGTGTGGTCTACGGCGACGCTCGCCGCCGCGCTCAGCACCTGCGCGCCCGCCGATCCGCCGCCGCTGACCGGGCGCAGGCCGGGCAAGCGATCGGGCGCGCCGCCCCGGATCGCGTGGCGCGACCGCGACATCGCGATCTCCGGACTGCCCGCGGTGGCCGACGACGGCAGCGTGGTGGTGGTCGCCTACCGCGACAGCGACGGCGGCCGCGGCAACCCCAACCTCACGCTGCTCGAGAAGGACCGCGGCGACCGCGTGCTGCGCCGGGTCGAGGTCATCGCCGCGAACGACGTCGACCGGCTCGAGAGCTCGCAGATCGCGCTCAGGTTCGACGCGGCGTCGAGCTGGCTCGACGAGCGCCACGCGGCCAAGCACCTGGTCGCGATGGTCCCGCTCGACGCGCATCCGCAGACCGACGCGGGCCCGGCCTACGCGAGCGGCCTCGGCGTGTCCGTGCACTGGCAGCCCAGCACGCTGACGATCGACCTCGGCTCCGCGGCCGCGCCGATCAGGCAGGCCACGCCGGCGTCCTGGATCATCGCCGACCGGCCGCTGTGCGCGTCGTGCACCGAGATCTGTCACAACGACGCGTTCCTCGGCGGCGCCCACGTCGATCGCAAGCGCCGCATCGCGGTGCTCCTGATCTCGTACCGCGGCTCGGACACCTGCTGGGAGCCCGGCTCGCAGCCCCACGTCGTCGCGTGGTGAGTCACGGTGCGGCCGGCTCGGCGGCACCGGTGCAGGCAACCCGCACCACCGAGCCCCGGGGCGGTGCCGCGCCCTCGACGCGGAGCGCGAGCTGGGTCTCGGTCGTGCACGTCGCGTCGCGCTGGACCCACCACCACGCCGGCGCGCCTGCCAGATCCGGCTGGTCCTCGGCGAGCATCCGGCAGCGCGGGATCACCTGCTCGGTCTGGGCGGCGGTGTCGACGTCCTGGATCTCGGATACGGTACAGTCGCGCTGCGAGTCGTCGATCACGAACAGCAGATCGAGGCTGGCCGCGACCGGGAGGTCCTTGGTGAACACCGACGCCTGGTCCGGCGCGACCGGCGAGATCGAGCGATCGGGGCAGCCGGCGAGCGCGAGCGCCAGGCACAGCACGAGGGGTCGCATACCCGTTGGTGCCCGGGCCGCACCGATCCATCATCCCACGGGGGAGGACCCCCGCCCCGCCGGCAGAGCCGTCGGGGTCCCCACCCCACGCGCTCGGCTGACGCCGATCGGCAAACCCTGGCGCGATGCGGCGCCGCTCACAGCTCGAAGCGCTCGCGGAGGTAGCCGGCGAGCGCGCCGTCGAAGATCGTGCGGCTCCGCTCGGCCGGATAACCGAGCACCTCGAGCGCCTCGACGCTGGACCCGAGTACCAGCTTGAGCTCGGCGCCGACCGCGGTGTTCGCGGTGCGCGCATCGGGCTCGTAGCTGCGGATCGCACCGAGCTTGCGCTCGAGCGGCAGGTACAGCTCGCACTGGCGGTCGTACAGGCAGCGCAGCAGCACGGCGACGAACTGCGCGCTGCCGCGGCGGCGCTCGATCGCGTCGAACCGGGCCCGCAGCGCATACGCGAACCGCGCGACCTCGTTGGCCTCGTCGCGCGCCGCGACCCCGTGTGCGAGCAGCCAGTCCTCCAGCACCGGGTCCCACGCCACCGCCGGGTCCGGCGGCACCTCGGGCTGCGCGCCGGGATACGACACCACGATGCGCGCCGGTCCCCACGCGGTGCCCTCGCGGCGACGGACGAACGTGCAGATCGGCCTGGCGCCGCGCCGCAGGAAGAACTCCCAGCGCTGCGCTTCGGGCGGCGCGGGCTCGGCGGCGTCCGGTCCATGGATGTCCGCGGCCAGGCCCATGGAGCTTGGGTACACCCGGCCTCCGGCGATGACACCCGAAAACGCCCGCCGCGGATCGCCGCGCCGGGTGCGCTTGACCTTCTCCGCTATGACGGATACCCATCCAACAACCCACCACAGGAGCGCGCCATGACCAAGATCCGCGACGAGATCCTCACCGCCAATCGCCGATACGCCGACAGCTTCGGCGACAAGGCGAAGCTCGCGCTGCCGCCGGCGCGCGGGTTCGCCCTGCTGACCTGCATGGACGCCCGGATCGATCCCGCCAGGCTCGCCGGGCTCGCCGAGGGCGACGCCCACGTGATCCGCAACGCCGGCGGCCGCGCGAGCGACGACGCGATCCGCTCGCTGGTCATCTCGCACAAGCTGCTCGGCACCAACGAGTGGTTCGTCATCCATCACACCAACTGCGGGATGGAGCTGTTCACCGACGACATCATGCGCGACCTGTTGAGCCACAGCCTCGCGACCGCGACGTACGACGGCACGCGATGGAGCGATCCGGGCGGCGGCGGCGGCTCGCACGCCGGCGACTTCATCGACTGGCTGACGATCAAGGACCTCGCCGCCAGCGTCGTGGTCGACGTCGAGCGCATCCGCCAGCACCCGCTGGTGCCGCGGACGATCCCGATCCACGGCTACATCTACGAGGTCACCACCGGCCGGCTCGTCGAGGTCCCCAGGGCGAGCGAGCTCGGCCGCGCCCGGTAGCCCCTGCTGCGCCGGTGCCCCGCCCGAGATTCTGTGCTCGACAGGGCCGCCGCCGCGCCGCATCGTCGTCCTGTGATCGACCTCGATCGGTACTTCGCGCGGATCGGGCTGCCCTGGTCTGGGCGCGATCCGCGCACGCCGACCCTCGACACGCTGAACCAGATCGTCGCCGCGCACGTCATGGCGATCCCGTTCGAGAACCTCGACGTGCTGCTCGGCCGGCCGATCGACCTCGATCTCGGCGCGATCCAGCGCAAGCTGATCGACGACCGGCGCGGCGGCTACTGCTTCGAGCAGAACTCGCTGCTGCTGGCCGTGCTCACCCAGCTCGGCTTCGAGGCCCGCCCGCTCAGCGGCCGGGTCCGCTTCGGCCGCCCGCGCGACTACACGCCGGCGCGCACCCACCTGGTCGTCCGCGTCGAGCTCGACGCGTCATGGCTGGTCGACGTCGGCATCGGCGCGCTGTCGATGTCCGCCGCGATCCGGCTCGACACCGCCGAGCCGCAGGCCACGTTGCACGAGCCGCGCCGCCTGGTCCGCGACGGCAACCTGGTCTTCCACCAGGCCAGGTTCGGCGACGACTGGCACGACGTCTACGAGCTCACGCTCGAGGAGATGCCGCCGATCGATCGCGAGGTCGCCAACTGGTACACCTGCGCGCATCCCCAGTCGCACTTCAAGCACCGCCTGAGCGTCTCCCGGGCGCTGCCCGAGGGCCGGCGGATCAGCCTGCTCAACCGCGAGCTCACGCTGCGCGAGCGCGATGGCCGCGGCCATCACCGCATGATCGAATCGCCCGACGAGCTGCTCGCCGTGCTCGACGAGCACTTCGGCCTGGCGTTCCCGCCGGGCACGCGGTTCCCCTGCCCCGGGCTCGACTGGCCGGCCGGCTAGCCGGCGCTGCGCGCCTTCTTGCGCTCCTCGGGGTTCTCGTCGAGCCACGCCCGCAGGCTCTCCTCGGTGATCTCGACCACGACGTCGTCGTCGCCGAGCCGGGCCTGACAGCCGAGCCGCGACTCGGCGCGGACGTCGAATGCCTTGTCCATGATGTCGTTCTCCTTGTCGGTGACCTCGGGCAAGGAGTCGATCCCCTGGTGGACCCAGACGTGGCAGGTCGAGCACGCCAGGTTGCCGCCGCAGGCGTGGCCGACCCGCGCGCCGCAGTCCTCGGCGGCGTCGAGGATCGACGTGCCGCGCGCGCACTCGACCGTCAGCGCGCTCGACCCCGGGCCGTGCGGGTTGAGGAACGTGAGCCTGGGCATCACGCCCCGACCTTGCGCGCCGCCTCGTCGAGCGACACGCCGTGCAGCTGCGCCGCGATCGCGCGGTTCATGCGCAGCTGGGCGACCGGCTTGGTCGCCTGATCGAGCGCCTCGATCTTCGCGCGCACCGCGAGGTGGTCGGTGTCGGCCATCGCCGCCTCGAGCTCGCGCATCGCGGCCTCACCGGCAGCGCGGACGTCGTCGTCGAGCAGCGCCGCGTCGGTGATGAACGCCTGGCGGGTCGCCGCCAGGATGCGCTCGGCCTCGACCCGCTCGACCGCGAGGTTTCTGCGCGCGAGGTCGCCCTAGGCGTGCTCGAACGACTCGAGCAGCATGCGCTCGACCTCTTCGTCGGTCAGCCCGTAGCTCGGTTTGACCACGATCGAGGCTTCCTTGCCGGTGGTCAGCTCCTTGGCCATCACCTTGAGCAGGCCGTCGGCGTCGATCAGGAACGTGATCTCGACTCGCCCCATGCCCGCCATCATCGGGGGCACGCCGCGCAGCACGAAGCGGGCCAGCGACCGGCAGGCATCCGCGGTCTCGCGCTCGCCCTGCACGACATGGATGTCGAACCCGGTCTGGTTGTCGGCGTAGGTCGTGAACACCTGGGTCGCGCCGGTCGGGATCGTCGTGTTTCTGTGGATCAGCTTCTCGACCACGCCACCCATCATCTCGATGCCGAGCGACAGCGGCACGACATCGAGCAGGGTCACGTTGTGCTGCCCGCCGGCGAGCACGTCGGCCTGCACCGCGGCGCCGAGCGCGACGACCTGCTCGGGGTCGAGATCGCACAGCGGCTCGCGCTCGAACAGCTCCCTGACATAGTCGCGCACGACCGGCGACCGGGTCGAGCCGCCGACCAGGATCACGCCGTCGAGATCGGCCTTGCCGAGCTCGGCGTCCTTGAGCGCGCGCAGGCAGGCCTTGCGGGTATGCCTGTCGAGCATCGGGCGGACGACCCCGGCGAGGTGTGCGCGCGTGACGCTGCGCCGGAACACACTGCCGTTGCCGAGGCAGCGCACGCAGGTCACGGGGGTCGCGGCAGCCGCGACGTCCGCCGCACGCCCGGCGAGCCGGCGATCGCAGATCGTGGTCACCGCGTCGTGGCCGACCACGAGCACCCGGTGCGTCACGCCATCGCCGTCGCCGCAGACCAGCTCAGGGCGAGGCGCCTCGAGCGCGAACGCGACGCGGTCGACGGCGAGGTCGCTGAGCGCCTCCTTGACCCGCCGCGCCTCGGCCACGGCGCCACCGATCGTGCGGCGCTCCGCCGCCTCGAGCGCATCGCCGATCATCGAGCGCGCGAGCGCGCGATCGAGGTCATCGCCGCCGAACGCCGAGTCGCCGCCGGTCGCCTTGACCTCGAACACGCCGTCGACCAGCTTCAGGATCGAGATGTCGAACGTGCCGCCGCCGAGGTCGAACACGGCGTAGGTGCCCGTCGAGCCACGGTCGAGGCCGTAGGCCAGCGCGGCGGCGGTCGGCTCGGCGAGCAGCCGCATCACCTCGAGCCCGGCGATCCGGCCCGCGTCGCGCGTCGCCTGGCGCTGGGCATCGTCGAAGTACGCCGGCACGGTGATCACCGCGCCCTCGATCGGTCCACCGAGCGCGGCCTCGGCGCGCGCCCGGAGCTCGCGCAGGATCTCGGCCGAGACCTCGACCGGCGACACCAGCCGGCCGCTGGTCAGCAGGATCCGGACCGCGCGATCGTCGCCCTCGAGCTCGTAGGGCAGCATCGCGCGCACGCCGCCCAGGTCCTTGAGGCCGCGGCCGATCAGCCGCTTGACCGAGGCGATCGTGTCGCGCGGAGCGTCGGCCGCGCGCGCCTGGGCCGGCCGGCCGATCAGCACGCCGTCGGCCGCGTAGTGCACCACCGACGGCACCAGCGGGCCGCCCTCGTCACTGGTCGATCCCACGGGGGAGGACCCCCGCCCCGCCGGCGAAGCCGTCGGGGTCCCCACCCCCGGCGCTCGGCTGCCGCCGATCACCTCCGGCGAGGCGTCCGCGACATGGGCGACCAGGCTGTTCGTGGTGCCCAGGTCGATCCCGACGACGCGCTGCTTGCAGGCCTCCTTGACCTTGGACTGCCCGGGCTCTGCGATCTGCATCAACATCGGTATTCGTATTCTCTAGTCCTCGTCGAGCGCCGCGTCGATCGAGAGGGGGCTTTCCCGCCCCCTCTGGACCGGCAAAGCCGGTCCATTCACCCCTCCGCGCGTCGCGTCGCGCGGAAAAGTATCCTGTCGGACTATGAAAGCGGTCATGGGGTTATTCCTCGTCGAGCGCCGCATCGCACTCCTCGAGGTAGCGGTGGATGTAGCGCAGCACGATCAGCCGGTGCTTGATCGCCGCGTGGTCGCCGGCGGCGAACAGCCCGGACAGCGCGCCCAGCGCGTCGGCCCGGCGGGCCTGCATCGCGCGCTGCAGCTGCTCGACCCGCGCCACGTTACCCGCGACGCGCGCCTCGGCCAGCTCCTCGCGCAGCTCGAGGATCTCCATCAGGAACGCCGGATCGAGCCGCTCGTTGGCGCCGATCGTGACACCGGCGCGCTCGAGCAGGTACTCGGCACGCGACACCGGCTTCTTGATCAGCTGGTACGCGTCGTTGAGCGCGCGCGACCGCGACAGCGCCGCCACCCGCTCGGCCGCCGGCGCGGCGGCGACGCGATCGGGGTGCGCGGCCTTGCTGCGCTCGAAGAATGCGCGCTCGAGCGCCGCCAGGTCGACGTCGTAGCTCGGCGTCAGCCCGAGCAGCGCGAACGGATCGTCGGGCCGGGCAGGCGCCGCAGCCGGCGCGCGATCAGAACTGGACGGATTCGCCACAACCGCACGAGCCCTTGGCGTTGGGATTGTTGAACTTGAAGCCGTGGCCCATCATGCCGCGCACGAAGTCGAGCTGCATGCCGCCGAGATAGACCAGGCTCTTGGGGTCGACCACGATCGACACGCCGTGCGCCGAGAACACCTGATCGGTCGGCCGGACCTTCTCGGCCCACTCGAACACGTAGGTGAACCCGGTGCAGCCACCGCCGCGCACGCCGATCCGGATCATCGCGTCGGGCGTGCCGCGCTTGTCGCGCTGCTTGGCGATCTCGGCCGCCGCCGCGGCGGTGATCTCGACCTCGCGCCTGGACGGCGAGGTCGCGGCCGCGGGTGCGGTCGGCGTGGACTGGGTAGTTGCGCTCGCAGTCATGGACATGTGCTCATCGAATGGGTCACGCGGCGATCACCGGCATCAGAGCCCTCAGGGCTCCGGCGTCGCCGCCGGGGCAGCGGCCTGGGTCTCGCGCACCGGCGCGGTGGCCCTGGACGCCTGCTTCTTCTTGTAGTCCTCGATCGCCGCCTTGACCGCGTCCTCGGCCAGCACCGAGCAATGGATCTTGACCGGCGGCAGGTTGAGCTCCTGGACGATCTGGGTGTTCTTGATCTGGGCGGCCTGGTCGAGCGTCATGCCCTTGATCATCTCGGTCGCCAGCGACGACGACGCGATCGCCGAGCCGCAGCCGAAGGTCTTGAACCGGGCGTCGGCGATCAGGCCGTCCTTGACCCGGATCTCGAGCCGCATGACGTCGCCGCACGCGGGTGCACCGACCAGGCCGGTGCCCACCTCGCTGGCGTCGACCTCCGGCTCGGCCCTGAACGTGCCGACGTTGCGGGGATTCTCGTAGTGTTCGATGACTTTATCTGAGTACGCCATGATGGTTCTTCTTTGGCTTCTCTCTTTGACGCTCGGTGACGCTCGGTGGCGCTCAGTGCGGAGTCCACTGGATGGAGCTGATATCGATCCCGTCCTGGTGCATCTCCCACAGCGGGGATAGCGCGCGCAGCCGCTCGACGCTGACGACCACGAGCTCGATCACGTAGTCGATCTCGGCCTCGGTGTTGAACCGGCCGATGCCGAACCGGATCGAGGTGTGCGCCAGCTCGTCGCCGACGCCCAGCGCGCGCAGGACGTAGCTCGGCTCGAGCGACGCCGACGTGCAGGCCGACCCCGACGACACCGCAACGTCCTTGAGCGCCATGAGCAGCGACTCGCCCTCGACGAACGCGAACGAGATGTTGAGGTTGCCGGGCAGCCGGTGCTCGAGCGAGCCGTTGACGTAGGTCTCGGTCAGCCGCGAGGTCAGCCCCTTGTAGAGCCGGTCGCGCAGCGCATTGAGCCGGACCGCCTCCTCGGCCATCTCCTCCCGTGCCAGCTCGGCGGCCTTGCCGAACCCGACGATCAGCGGCACCGGCAGCGTGCCGGAGCGCATGCCGCGCTCGTGGCCGCCGCCGTCGATGATCGGATCGATCCGGACCCGGGGCTTGCGGCGCACCCACAGCGCGCCGATGCCCTTGGGGCCGTACAGCTTGTGGGCGGTGACCGACGCGAGGTCGACCCGCGCCTTCTCGACGTCGAACGGGACCTTGCCGAAGCCCTGGACGGCGTCGGTGTGAAACAGCGTCTTTGCGTTCTTCGCCTTGATCGCCGCGCCGATCGCCGCGAGGGGCTGGACCACGCCGATCTCGTTGTTGGCGAGCATGATCGTGACCAGGATCGTCTTGTCGGTCATCGCCGCGGTCACCTGCTCGGGCGTGACCAGGCCGTCCTTGGCCGGCGTGAGGTACGTGACCTCGAAGCCCTCGCGCTGCAGGCGCTTGCAGGTATCGAGCACGCTCTTGTGCTCGGTCTCGACGGTGATGATGTGGTTGCCCTGCTTGCGCAGGAACGACGCCGCGCCCTTGATCGCGAGGTTATTGGCCTCGGTCGCGCCCGACGTCCACACGATCTCCTTGGCATCGCCGCCGAGCAGGGCCGCGACCTGGCCGCGCGCGCGGTCGACCGCCGATTCCGCCGTCCAGCCGAACGAGTGGTTGCGGCTCGCCGCGTTGCCGTAGTGCTGCGTGAAGAACGGCAGCATCGCCTGCACCACCCGGAGGTCGACCGCGGTCGTCGAGTGGTTGTCCAGGAAGAGCGGCAGCCTCACGCCATCGGGGACCGGGATCGTGATCGAGCGCTGCGCCGCCGCGGTTGTTGCCTCTGCGACCATTAGTTGTTGCCCTCTCGGTAAAGCACGGTGACCGGTACGTCGAAGTCCCGCGGCTTGTCCTTGGTGTCATCGGCGGCGCCCGCCGAACCCGGCCTGCGCGACAGCCCGGCAAACAGCGGAGGCGCCTCGCCGCGCTGGTGGCCGTGATGATCGCACACGCCGCACGCGGCCGGCGCGTACTCGTCGGTGCAGGTCTGGCACGAGTCGAGGTACGCGAGCGCCTCGCTCAGGTCGTTCTCGATCACCTGCAGCTGCATGATCTGCTCGCGGATCTTCGCCTGCTTCTCGGTGAACAGCGCGCGGACGCGTGCGGTGGCCTCGCGGCCCGAGTCGGCGTCCTCGATCGCCTCGGGTCCGTACAGCCGGAACCCGCCCTCGGACCGCGACCGCGGCTCGAGCAGGCCGAGCTCCTCGTAGAGGTGCATCGCCCGGACAGTCTTGCCGACCGCCTTCGCGAGCTCGCCAACCCGCATCAGCTTGGGATCGTCCTTGGTCATTTGCAGAACCTAACGCATACGTAAGGTTTATGCGTCGTTGACCGGACTATGCTGGCTTAGCAGTGATCTGTCAAGGCCAACCCTCACCTTCACGTGGGAGTCATGCAGACCACGCCGAGGGCGCCATCTTCTCCAGAATATCCTGATTCGCTTGGTAATTTCACGCGTCGTTGGCCCTATCGGGCACATCAGCCGAGCTGCCGCGGTGCGTTACACGGCCAAGCCGTTGA
>VBLP01000464.1:0-10925 GCA_005887925.1 Deltaproteobacteria bacterium
CGCGGTTCAACGAGCTGGTCGCGAAGTACAAGGAGCAGTGCGACGCCGAGCGCCAGGAGGTGCTCAAGGCCGGCGGTCTCAAGATCGTCGGCACCGAGCGCCACGAGTCGCGCCGGATCGACAACCAGCTGCGCGGCCGCGCCGGCCGCCAGGGTGACCCCGGCGCGTCGCGGTTCTACCTGTCGCTGCAGGACGACCTGCTCCGGATCTTCGGCCTCGACCGCATGACCGGCCTGATGGAGAAGCTCGGCCTCGAGGAGGACGTCCCGATCGAGTCGCCGATGGTGACGCGGTCGATCGAGGGCGCGCAGAAGAAGGTCGAGGGCCGCAACTTCGACCAGCGCAAGAACCTGCTCGAGTACGACGACGTGATGAACCAGCAGCGCAAGACGATCTACGCGCTGCGCCGCCAGATCCTCGAGGGCCGCTACCACCGCGAGCCGACCGAGGACGAGGCCAAGAAGGGCATCGTGCCCGAGCCGGTGACCTCGAGCGGCGACTGGACGGTCGAGTCGCTGACCCCGGAGGTCCGCGGCGTGCTCAGCGGGCACTCGGCGGTGCACCGCCTGGTCCCGGCGGCCGACAAGCCGACACCCGCCCGGGCTGGCGCGTGCTGCGCGCCGAGATCTGGCGCCAGTTCGGCGTGCTGCTCGATCTCGAGAAGCGCTACGACACCGACCGCGGGGAGCTGCTCGAGTCGATCACCACCGATATCGCAGCCTCGCTGATCCAGCAGCGCGAGCGGATGTACGACCTGTGCGACGCCCGGATGGCGGCCGTGATCGAGCGCTTGCTATCGCCCGACATCCCCGACGACGAGTGGGACTGGGACGAGCTCGAGGACGCCCTCGAGGAGCAGTTCGCGACCAAGTTCGACATCTCGCCGGGCACCGCCGACGAGGTCGCCGCCCAGGTCTGGCCGGTGCTCGAGCGCCGGCTCGCCGAGCGCGAGAAGGAGCTGTCGCGGCCGTGGCTGATGTACTTCTCGCGCGACTTCGCGCTGACCGAGATCGACGAGCAGTGGATCGAGCACCTCAAGACGATGGACGCGCTGCGCGAGGGCATCGGCCTGCAGGGCTACGGCCAGAAGGATCCGAAGAAGGAGTACAAGCGGATCGGCTTCGATCTGTTCCGCGAGATGATGGACCGGATCCAGGCCAACACGGTCAGCAAGCTGTTCCGGGTCCAGTTCGCGCGGCAGGAGGAGCAGGTGCCGCAGCTCCAGCACAAGGAGCGCCACCTCGAGGAGCACGGCGTCGCGAACAAGTCGGACGACGAGGCCGCTGCCGAGGTCGCGCGCGACAACTCGGCCCGTCAGACCGCAGCCCAGAACCGCAAGGGCGGGCGCGGGCGCGCCGGGCAAGCCGCCGGGCGCGCGGCTGCCGCCCCCAACGTGCCACGGCAAGGACGAGGAAGCCGCGGCCTCCGAGTAGCTCCCCGGCTACGTCGGCGATGCCGGAGGTCGCTTGCGACGCCGGTGCCATCCGCCACACCCACGGTCCGACGCGCTCGCACAGCCCATACGTGTACCGCTGACTGGCGGTTTCCGCGCAGCGCAACGCGTTGAAAGCGTGGTTATTTCACCGCACGAGTATCAAGGATACGCACTCTTCGGTCAATGGATTTAGATAGTCACACATTCGGCCCGCAATGGCATGTCCTTCGTCAGCCTTCAGTAGATAGCTGACATAAGGGCCAAACTTGTCGTCACGTGGCATCGATGCGGCGTGGCCGACGACGTGGTTGGTGGATGTTGCCGTCGGTCTTGCGCGCGTCTCCCTGATTGACGACGGGGGAGCTCCAAACCGATAACCGAACAGTGAGCTCTTACGTGAACGTCCGCTACGAACGCCATGATCGGGGCCGCATCGCCTACGTCACCGTCGACAATGCGGCCAAGCTGAACAGCCTCTCGTCCGAGGTGATGGACCAGTTCATCGACCGGTTCCGAGGCCTGGCCGCTGACCTGGCTCTGCGCGCCGTCGTCCTCACCGGCGCGGGCGACAAAGCCTTCATTGGCGGCGCGAGCATCGATGAGATGGCCGCCTTGGACAGCCCACAAGCGGCGCGGGCCTTCATCCTCAAAGTGCACGGCTGCTGCCACGCGATCCGCCAGACCCCGCCGCCGGTGATCGCTGCGGTGAACGGTTGGTGTCTGGGCGCCGGTCTGGAAGTCGCGGCGGCCTGCGACCTGCGCCTGGCGGCCGACACGGCCCAGTTCGGCATGCCGGAAGTCAAGCTGGGTCTGCCCTCGGTCGTCGAGGCCGCCTTGCTTCCGTCCCTGATCGGCTGGGGGCGCACGCGGCGGATATTGATGACCGGAGAGACCTTCGGCGCCGCGGAGGCGCTGGCCTAGGGGCTGATCGAGGAAGCGCATCCGCCGGCCCTGCTGTCCGCCGCGGTGGAGGACCTGCTGGACAAGCTACTGGCTGCCGAGCCGCGCGCCGTGCAACTGCAGAAGGCGCTGATCCAGGCCTGGGAAGAAGCGCCGATCAGCCGGGCGATCGCCGCGGGCGTGGACGCTTTCGAAGACGCATGGACCACCGATGAGCCCGCCAATGCCATGGCGCGGTTCCTCGCCGCGCACCGCGCGGCCAAGGGAGACACCTAGCTACCAGGCACGTTTTGCCTGCGCGACGGCCACAGACAGGTGTTCCCTTTTCTAGAATATCTATAGTATTGTTGCTCATATGTGCAGCAAGATGTTGCACTCATGCCCGGGACATGGGACCCTGCCGCACATCATGGCCGGTGGCGTGCATCCATCCGGATCTGAACAAACTACCGAAATGCNNAAGGGGGTCGCTGATTGGAGTGCACGTCGCGCAGTCCACGGATCGGCTGGGGTGTGACCAGCGCTAGCGCCTGCAAGACCATGCAGGAGGGCCAGTGACCGATCACGGTGGCTTCCGTGTCGGTGCTGTCCTTGCCGGCAGATACCGCGTCGATCGGGTGCTCGGCCAGGGCGGCATGGGCATCGTCGTCCAGGCAACGCACCTGCAGCTGTATCAGCCCGTCGCGATCAAGCTCCTGCTTCCCGAGATGCTCGGAAATCAGCAGGTTGTCCAGCGATTCCTGCGGGAAGCGCAGGCGGCCGTCCGGCTGAAGAGCGAGCACGTGGCGCGCGTGATCGACGTCGGCTCGCTCGAGACCGGCGCGCCCTACATGGTGCTCGAATACCTGGACGGCACCGATCTCTCGAACATTCCGCGCGCGCAGCTGACGGTCGGCGGGATCATCGATCTCATGCTGCAGGCATGCGAGGCCCTGGCGGAGGCGCATTCGCTCGGCATCGTGCATCGCGACATCAAGCCGGCGAACTTCTTCATCACGCGCGGCGCCGGCGGGGCGCCGCTGCTCAAGGTGCTCGACTTCGGAATCTCGAAGACACCGATGACCGGGCACAACCTCACCGCGACGCAGGCGGTGATGGGAACCCCGGCGTACATGTCGCCCGAGCAGATGCGCTCGTCGCGCGACGTCGATCATCGCAGCGATATCTGGGCGCTCGGTGTCGTGCTCTACGAGCTTCTGCAGGGTGCCCCGCCCTTCGGCGGCGACACCTTCTCGTCGATGGTCATCAAGGTGGTGAACGATCCGCTGCCCCAGCTGACGGTACAGCTGCCCGGCGATCTCGCGGCGATCGTGTACCGCTGTCTCGAGAAAGACCCTGCGAGGCGGTTCCAGAACGTCGCCGAGCTCGCGTATTCGCTCGCACCGTACGCGCAGACCGAGACGCAGGCGACGATCTCCGTACAACGCACGCGCAGCATCATCGGACTGGAAGCGCAGCGCTCGGCGACCGAGCCGGCCGGCGCTCGCCGCGCCCTGCCGCCTTCGACGCTGTCGGGCGCTGCGGGGTCGAGGACGACATCGAGGGGTGGACGACGCTGGCCGATCCTTGCGGGTCTGGGTGCGCTGGCAGGCGCGATCGCGGTTGCGCTCGTCGCCTCGACCGGCGGCGGCTCGGACAGCGGCAAGAAGCCAGATGGGCCGGCCCCCGCCGCGCGCCCGGACCTCGCGGCGCCACCGGCTGCCGTCACGCCACCAGCTGCCGTAACGCCACCGCCGCCTGCGGCGGTCACGCCACCGCCACCCCCGCCAGCGGCGGTCACACCCCCGGCACCGCCGCATTCACCGCAGGACACCATGGCAGCGACGCGATCGGAACCGACCGCGCCACCGCCCACGACGACACCACCACCCGCAACACCCCAGCCGGTGGCGACCGCTCCCTCGGCGCCGCCAGCCGGCGTGTCCCCCGGATCGGCGGCCACTCCGCCGCCCGACACGATGGCCAGGAAGACGAAGAAGCCCGCAAAGCCCGCAGCGGGGTCAAACTCGAACAGCTCGACTGCGAAGCCGAAGGCATCGCCCGAAGAAGATGTGCTCGGAACGCGCAACTGAAGCAGGGAGAGTCATGAATCACGCACCTGGCGCATTCATCGGTCGTGTCGACCGCCGGTATCGCTCCCTCGCACGCAAGACCGGTTTGAGCATCGCGGTCCTGGCCTCGTTCGGGGCCGGGTGCAGCCAGATCGTCGGCTTCCGGGATGTCTCGCTGGCCGACGACACCACCAAGGACGCCGGGTCCGACGCGCCGCGCGTCGATGCGCCGATCGATACGCCGCCGCCCAAGCTCTGGGTATTCGTCACCGATGCCGGCTTCACGGGCGGTTTCGGCGTGCCGAACGGCTCGCGCGCGACGGCCGATATCAAGTGCCAGGACATGTACAACCTGAACTTCACGATGCGCAGCTGCACGAACATTCATGCGGTGATCCAGATCGATGACACCGTCGACTCGCTCGCGCGCATGGACATCACATTCCCGATCCCGCAGAACGCCGAGGTACTCCGCGCGACCGACGGAACGCCGGTGACCAACAACTGGGATACGCTGGTGAACCCCAACGCCGTGCTGCTTGCGCCGGTCAGCGCGGCCACGACGCAGGTGCCGTTCTGGAGCGGCCGAGCTGGTAGCGGCGCAAATCTCCAGTGCTCCAACTGGACCTCCGCCTCGTCTGGCGCGTCCGGCAATGCCGGCGATGCGACCAAGGTGAACGCGTGGATGTCACAGTTCAACTTCATGTGCAACAACTTCAATCAGCATCTCCTCTGCATCTGCTGGTAGGTGATGAAGAACGCTGGCCGATCGCCGTGGCGGTGTCTCATGGTCATCTTGGCCACCGCTGCCGCGTGCTCGAGCGCGCCGCCCACCCTGGGCCCGGTCGGAGGCGGGGCGGATGCGGGGGATGCTGCGGGAAGCGACGCGTCCGGTGATGGCAGCGATGCTTCCACCGACGCCGGTGTTCCCGACGCGTCCGATCCGGGCGACCTCCTCGTGGCGATGTGCGCTCGGAGCAGAATCTCTATACGAGCCCGCAGGAGTGCATCGAGCTGAGCGACGCTCTGTCGGGAGGTGCGATCGAGTTCGACATCTTCGAGAAAGCGCGTGCCGTGGCTGCCGGACGTGCCGCGATCAATGTCGCCGCGTTCACGCAGTGCCTCGTCGACTTCAGCCCCCAGCAGTGCTCGACCGCGGCGACCGCGCCGTCCTGCCCGACTCGGTACACCGGAACGGTCGCGGACGGACAAGCGTGCTTCAATGATGCCGAGTGTATTTCGCCGGGGGCGCGTTGTGAGCCCACGGACTGCGGCGCCTCATGCTGCACGGGGACCTGCACACCGCTCCAGAAGCTCGGGCAGCCATGCCACGATTTCGGCGCGTGCGAACCGGGTCTGGTCTGCAGCGTCACCACCCAGAAATGCGTGACCGGCGACGTCGGTACCGCCTGTGGTCGCTACGACTGCGATGCCGGCAACTGGTGCAACAACGGGACCTGCAAGCCGGACGTCGCCGAGGGAGCCCCGTGCAATAGCCTGCTTCAATGCGGCGGCGAAACCACGTGCGTGGGGACGATGCGCCTGGTCGCACCTGCAACCTGCCGGCACGTGACCTCGGTCGGTGATGCGTGCGATTGGTTCTGCCTGGGAAACCTGTACTGCGATCTGTCCAATCCGGACGGCTTTGGCGTCTGTCGTTCGCTTCCCACGCTCGACGAAACCTGTAGTTTTTTGAGGCCGTGTATCGGACAGAACCTGCGTTGCAGCGATCCGGACCAGGGGGTGTGCATTCCGCGTACGGGTCTCGGCCAGCCATGCACCGACGGAACGTGCCTTCCGGGGCTGTTCTGCACCGATCAGCTGGGCGCGGCGAAACCGGTGTGTCGCGCGCCGTTCGCGGACGACGAAACGGGATGCATGCAAGACGCGCAATGCAGATCGCATATCTGCACGGGGGATCAAGCCACGGCAGGAAAATGTCTGGCGGTGGAACCGATATGTCGGTAGTGTGGAAAGACACAACAATGTGAGGGGGACATATGAGAGAAGTACGCATTTTATGTAGCGGTGTTATCGGGCTCATGTTCGCTGCCGGCACGGCCGCGGCGGATCGCACCATGGTCGTTCTGCTCGATGCGACCGGGTCGATGCAAACGACTCGCTGTGATAACAGCCTGAGTCGCTTCGACCAGTCCAAGCTCGACGCGGCCGACCGTGTCACGTTCGCGGCGATGGAGACCGGAGGGCTTTCGGGAGTCGCCGTTTTCAAGTTCTCCGGCTCGGGCACGGGTATCGTCGCCGAGACCGCTGGTTTCGTTACCCCGTTCGACGCCGTCACCGCGATCAATAACGCGACGGTGACGAGCGATCTCACGCCGCTCGCCAACGCCATGTGCTCCGTGATCGACACGGCACGCGCAAGCGGCTCGGGCGCGACGACGACGCGGTTTCTCGAGGTCTTCAGCGACGGTGGCGAGAACAACTCCGTCGGAGCGCCTTGTGCCGGTCCATACTCGACGACCAACTCGCCGCCCTTCGATGCGGGGCCGCCGGCATCCTGGCAGAACCTGGTGTACGAGCGAACGACCAACCCGCTGCCAGCGGTCACGGTCGATGCGACGCTCTATCACAACGAGACCGGCTGTCCGCTCCTCGCCGCCCGCATCGACCCTGAAACGGCCGCGCTGACGGCCGCCGGCCGACAGGCCCCGGCGCTCAGTGCCCCGGCCACGGATGTGGACTTCTTCTCTGCGCTCGCGACTGCCACCGGCGGCAACTTCACGGACGTCGTGGACAGCGCACCCGTCCCCGTGATCGCCGATCTCGACGGCAACTTCGTCGTCGATCGCAACGACGCCATCCTCCTGGCGCGTCTTCGCAGACTATCAGCTACTACTCAAGCGATTCGGCGACGGTAGCGGTACACCCGAGCCCGATCCATACACGCCGAGCGAGCCAATCACCTGCCGCGCCGAGCAGACCATCAGGATCGAAGGCAAGGTGATCGAGAACAGTGGCCTCACGATCCATGGCGTCGGCTCGTGCCACGTGATCATCGCCAACAGCCTGATCGTGTCGGGCACGGCGGCGATCACGGTCCGCGGTTCGGCGGTGCTCGAGGTCGACAACAGCATCATCGTCGGCGAGGGCAACTGGCTCCGGTCGAGAGGTTCGGTGTCGCTGTCGGCGGCGGGCTCGGTGTTCCACGGGCCGAAGACGGTCAGCGGCTCGTTCACCTACACCGATCGCGGCGGCAACACGTTCGAGTAAGGAGCAGCAGCTCGGATCGCTTCGGCGGCCCACGCCGAGTCAGGAGAGTCATGCGACACGCAGCCCTTGCAGTCATCGCGCTTTCCCTCGTCGCGCAGCGTGCGGCTGCGCAATCGAAGACGATCGCCGAGCAGTTATTCAACGAAGCGCGCGAGCTCGTCAAGGCCGGCAGCTGGGCGGAGGCATGCCCGAAGTTCGAAGCGAGCTTCAAGCAGGACCCCGCGCTCGGCACGCGACTCAACCTGGCCACGTGCTACGAGCATATCGGCAGGCTGGCGAGTGCATGGGGCCTGTATCGCGAGTCGGCAGATCTCGCGTCGAAGGCCGGCGACACCAAGCGCGCCGACTTTGCGCAGAAGCAAGCGCTCGTCCTGGAGCCGCGGCTGCCGAAGCTCATGATCAAGCCGCCGCCGCAGCCGCCCGCCGGGTTCACGGTGCAGCGCGATGGCGCGCCGGTCAACGCTGGTGAGTTTGGCATCGCGTTGTACGCCGATCCCGGCGTGCATGAGGTGACTGCCTCGGCACCCGGGTTCGAAGCCGTTTCCCAGAAGGTGACGCTGGTCGAAGGCAAGACCGAAACCGTCGCGATTCCCGACCTGGTCGCCAGACCCGAGCCGGTCAAGCCGGACGAGAAGCCCGAACAGCCGTTCGCCGATACGACGCCGATCTCGCCGACGCGGAAGTACATCGGCCTCGGAATCGGAGGTGCGGGCATCGTCGTGGTCGGTGTTGGTCTCGTCATCGGGGCACAAGCGATATCGGCCAACAACCGGGCAAAGGAGCTGTGTGGCAACGACCTCGTCTGCAGCGCGGAGAACTTTGACGAAGGCAAGAAGCTCGTCGCCGATGGACGTTCGAAGGCGACGATCTCGACGGTGCTCGTCGTCGCCGGTGGTGCAGCCATTGCCGCCGGTGCCGTCGTGTACCTGACGGCTCCGCGCGCGCGCGAGCGAACCACCGCCGCGCGACTGTTCCCGGTGATCCACCAGACCGGCGCCGGCATCGGCCTTGCGGGAACGTTCTGAGCTCCCGATTGCCGTGCGCGACATGTTCCAGGTCTGCGACGACTCCGGCTGATCCAGCCGGGGTCGCGTAGCCGTCGTCCCGCCGAGGCAGACGCTCCCGGCGTTTCAGTTGCGCTTGTCGAGAATCCCGTCGTCGGCGGGTGCTGGCTTGGAAGGAGGATTCTCCGGCTTGGCCGGCTGGGCCTGCGGCTTCGCCGGCTTCTTCGGCTTCTTGACCGGCGGCGCCTGCACTGGCGGGGCGGGCGGCGCCATGGCGGTGGCCGGCGGCGCGGGCGCGGGGTTCGCCGGCGCTACCACGGCGGGCGGCGACGCAGGTGCTGGCGACGGCGCAACAGGCGGTGAGGTCGGTGATGGCGAGGTCGGCGTCGGCGTCGGCTTCGCCGCCGGGTCCGGCACTGGGACCTTCGGAGCTTCGGGTCGCGCGCCCACCGGCGGATCCTCGGTCTTGCCGCCGCGGCTCGCCGCGGTGATCGCGACCACGATACCGACGATCAGAAGGCCCATCACGGTCAGCGCTGGCCAGCGCCGTCCGTGCGATGACGTCGCCGTCCTCGCCCTCGCCGCGCCCGACAGCGTCGAGGGCACCGAGCTGGGGTACGCGCTGGGCTCGAGGCCGGGAGACGTCGGCGGTCCGGCGATACCCTTGGTGCGCTGCACGGTGATCGCGGCCTGCGCGTCCGACTGCGCGTACTTCGACAGCGCCTGGGCGAGCTCGGCCACGTTCTGGAACCGGCGCGCCGGGTCCTTCTCGAGGCAGCGATAGATGACGTCTTGCAGGTCGCCCGGCAACCGGACCGTCAGCTTCGGCAGCGGCTCGTTCACCACCTTGAGCACCATCGACGAGAACGTGTCACCGCCGAACGGCGGCGCACCCTGTACCAGCTCGTACAGCACGATGCCGAGCGACCAGATGTCGCTGCGATGATCGACGTCGCGCGACGAGCGCATCTGCTCGGGCGACATGTACGCCGGCGTGCCCATCACCGCCTGGGTCGCGGTGAGCTGGGTGCTCATGGCCGAGGTCTTCGAGATGCCGAAGTCGAGCACCTTGAGCAGCAGCGCTCCGTCGGCGCGCCGCGTGACGAAGAAGTTGGCCGGCTTGATGTCGCGATGCACGATGCCGAGCGAGTGTGCTTCGGCAAGCGCCTCGCACGCTTGCAGCATCAGATCGACGACCGCGCCGATCGTCAGCTGCGATCGCGGAAAGTTCGAAAGGTCGGCGCCGTCGAGGTACTCGAGCACCATGTACGGCGCGCCGGTCTCGAGCGTGCCGACGTCGATCACGCGCGCGACGTGCTCGCTGCGGAGCCGGACCGCCGCTTGCGCCTCGCGCAGGAAGCGCTGGACGACCTGCTGGTTACCCAGGACCTCCGGCAGCAGGAACTTCATCGCCACCGGCTGGTACAGCTGGAGGTGCATCGCCTGCACGACGATCCCCATGCCGCCCTGGCCCAGCACGCGGTCCACCCGGTACTTACCGGCAAGAACGGCGCCGATCGCGATCCCACTGTACATGCTCACCCACCCCGCACGTTGCGCGCGCCAGCGACAACGACCTCGCTCCAGACAACGATCGAGCTGCGCATCGTGCGCTCCTTGCAAGAAGGGCGTCCGCCCCACTGACGCCCCACTATAGTGCGTCCAGCATCCGCCGACCAGAGCCGCAGCAGAGCCAGTTGCAACGGTATCCTCTGCTGTTTCTAGACCTTGGCGATCTACCGCCGGCGGCATGTAGGGTGTTCGCCGAGGACGTTCTGGTTTTGCCCGTGCGGCGGTCGCCGCAGCATCGTCGCGTTCGTCGCCGACGCGGGCCAAACGCACAGCCTGCTCGTCACGCTCGGGTTCCCGTCGCCCCCGCGAGCTTCGCACCGGCGCGCGACCCATCCCAGGCCGAGCTCGCCTGGGAGGAACCCCGCGCAGCACCAGGCGATCCGCGCGCGGGCCCGCGCTGACCAGAACTCGTCAGGTCGGGGAGGATCTGTCCAGGGCCGTCCCAAGCGTAGTGAGCGAAGCGTGGCCTCCTCGACCTGGAATGCGATGGCGTGGCCGACGACGTAGTTGAACAGGTACAGCGGCGAGGTGATCGTGTCGCCTGGTGATGTTGCCGTCGGTCTTGCGCGTGTCTCCCTGATTGACGACGGGAGAGCTCCAAACCGATAACTGAACAGTGAGCTCTTACGTGAACGTCCGCTACGAACGCCATGATCGGGGCCGCATCGCCTACGTCACCGTCGACAATGCGGCCAAGCTGAACAGCCTCTCGTCCGAGGTGATGGACCAGTT
>VBLP01000464.1:11146-17411 GCA_005887925.1 Deltaproteobacteria bacterium
CAGTTCGGCATGCCGGAAGTCAAGCTGGGTCTGCCCTCGGTCGTCGAGGCCGCCTTGCTTCCGTCCCTGATCGGCTGGGGGCGCACGCGGCAGATATTGATGACCGGAGAGACTTTCGGCGCCGCGGAGGCGCTGGCCTGGGGGCTGATCGAGGAAGCGCATCCGCCGGCCCTGCTGTTCGCCGCGGTGGAGGACCTGCTGGACAAGCTACTGGCTGCCGAGCCGCGCGCCGTGCAACTGCAGAAGGCACTGATCCAGGCCTGGGAAGAAGCGCCGATCAGCCGGGCGATCACCGCGGGCGTGGACGCTTTCGAGACGCATGGGCCACCGATGAGCCCGCCAATGCCATGGCGCGGTTCCTCGCCGCGCACCGCGCGGCCAAGGGAGACACCTAGGCAGTCGCGGGGACCCGACCAGCAAGCCCTCGCCGTGAGCAGCTCAGTGCAGGGTGACGCAGGGTGACCTTGAGGGCGCTGGCGGTGCCGAAGCCGAAGGCGTTGAGGTTCTGGGCGCCCAGGCGTCATCTGGTGCGCTACGCAGAGATCTTCGGCTCGGCCAGCAAAGCACGCGCAAAACTCCGCGCGCTGGTGCCCGTCACCGACGACGACACGGCCCACGCTGCCGGTCCAGGTCCTCCGCACCCCGTCGTGCTGCGTGGCAGCCGGTTGCCGTGGGCTGACCTGTTGCGCCGGGTGTTCCCCGGGGCCGCTGCTGCTGGTATACGAGTAACCCACACCATGACCCACGCCGACACGATTCCTTCTACCGATCTGCTGCTTCTCGTGGCTGTGGACCTCTCTGTCTATGGGGCCGGAGTCTCCATGCGTTTCACTCTGAAGTACACGCCGCTCGTGACGATCGCTGCTCGCGTCCCGATCGGTCTGGTCGGTACGGGACTCCTGACCGCGGCGCTCCTCGAAGCGCTCACGCCGTCGATCGTGGTGCAGGTTGGCTTCGGCGGAATACTCTCCGACGATCTGATGATCGGTGACGTTGCCGTCGCCTCTCAGGTCGATTGCTATTTGACCAAGGACAAGGTTGCGTCGTCCGAGTTCGGTTCGACGGGCATTGGATTCGCAGGCGAGGTGTTCCGTCCTTCTCATTCGCTCGTCCAGATTGCACAAAACCTGAAATATGCCCATCCGAGCTCCTACGCCGCGCTGCAAGTAGAGGCACGGCGCTCCCTGGAGAGAGCGAAGCTGTCCCACGACATCCAACCCTACATGCGCAGTCAGAAGGCAGTCGAAGAGGATGGCGAGTTCTCAACCGTGCATATCGTCCATTTTGCATGTGGGGAAGTCGTCTCGACGACTGCCGATGCAGTGGCGTGGCTGCGCTCGCGCGATCGCAAGCTCGCGATCATTGACATGGAGAGCGGCGGAGCGCTGGCAGCGGTCTGGGAGTATTGTCACCGTCATGCGCGGCACGTCGAGACCGCCGTCATCCGCGGTTGCGGCGGTTACGGGGACGACAGGCATGATGACGTCATCGCGAACAACGCCAGCGCGATCCACCGCCTGGCGTTCGAGAACGCCTGTCATCTCTTGTGTCGAGTCCTGGGCGCGCGGCAAGGTCCGGCTGAACAGACGGATCTGGCGCCCCCGCACATCGGCATCCTCGTCCCACTTGAGGAAGAGTTCTCGTATTTTTTTGAGCTCCTAACCTCGGCTCCGTTCTCTGTCCCCGTTCGCTCCGAGCGTCGCTCGGGGCGCTACTACTACTTCTTTGACATGAACGGGATCCGTTGCGTCGCGACGATCGTCGGTGACATGGGCCTGGTCAAGATGGCGCTTGCCACCGAAGACCTTCGACGCACGCTCCGACCGTTCGCGATCGTCGTCCTGGGCATCGCGGCGGGTTTCTCCGGCGACGACGGCGATGTCAAGATCTGCGACGTCGCCATCGCGCGATCGGTCGACCTCTACCTCCATCGCGCGCGGAACCGGATGGGGTCGAGCGCCTTGAATCCCAGTGGCGAAGGGCGCCATCCTCCACTCCTCGTCGAGATGCAGGACGACCCGCCCATCGAGGCGAGCACGGAGCTTGTCGACTTCATCCTTCGCGACGCGCGCTTCGCCGCAGAGAGGGACGCGTGGCGAAAATCTTGCGCGGCCGAGATGGACATCATGCTCGCGCCCTATCGCGGAGATGCGGGGTTTGACAATACGGCCTCGGGCATCTCGCTCCAGCCGGAGCTATTCGGCGTCCGCCTGGCGTCAGGTGAGCCTCTCGCCGCGGCAGGTGAGTTTGTGAGCGCGCTGAAAGCCCGTGGATGTTGTGCCGCCGACATGGAAGCCGGCGGCGCGGCCGTCGCTTACCAATGGATGTCCAATACGCCTTCCGAAATGCCGGCACCGATGCTTCTCATCCTGCGTGGCATCTCGGACCGTGGTGACGACAACAAGGCTACGGTCCAGAGGATCGGCAAGCCGGGCATGTTCCGTAGAGGATGTGTGCGCAACGCAAGCAGACTCCTATTCTTTCTGCTAACCAATGAGGCCTTTGCCGCGCTGCTTGTTCCAGCGGGCCCAGAACACGAGGTGCGGCCCCGACCGGGGTAACTCGCCCTGTGCCGAATTGCCTCGGTGATCACCCACAGTGCACGCAAGGTTCGACCTCGCCCGTCTCAATAGTACAGATACGGCCACCAGCTCTTCATCGGCGTGCCTTCGTCGCCCGTTCCTCCGTTCCCATACCCCGGCATACTCTGGCGCATATAGATCTGCCATCCACCGCCACAGTCACCATAAGAACTTTCGTAGGCGTCGACAAGGCTCTTCGAGTATTCGGATTGGAGGTCCTGGCCGCCGGCGCCATTATGTTGGCCGTAGTTCTCACAGGTGTTCAGGACGGGTGTAGTATCGCTGTAGGCATACTGACCCGGAGCATTTGGTGGAAAGTGAACGTTGCCACAGCCCTCACCCCAGCGCTCGAATGAGAAAAAAGGAACCGTGGCCCCTCCTTCGGCGCTCCTCTGAAGCGTATGGTCATTGGGGTATGCCCAGCACGCGCTGGAGCTGTAGTTGCACTGGTCGTAGGGTGTGTCAATCGAGAGGCCGTAACGACGGATCAGGTCGAAGACGGGATCGCACTTCGGAGACCTTCCAGTCCATGGCCGGTCGCATGAGTGCCGCAGCCCGGCCCACGGTCGGTTGCCAGTTCCATGAATCTCACTGATACCTTGCACTTGCCTGCGATACCCGGATCATAACAACCGTTTGCTGCACAATTATCGAATTGGCCCATCAACGGATTCGAATTCGAGTCGTAGACCTGAACTCGAGCCTTGCTCTCGTACACTCCGAGCGGGTTTCCGTTGAATCGTGGGGCGGCAATCCAGACCTCATTGATGATCCCATGCTCAAACAATTCACATAGGGTAAGATTTCGCGACGGATCAATCAGATCTCGGTAACCATAATGAGCGGCAAAGTTCTGCGTGAAGAGTCCCTCGTAGACGAAACTCAGGTCTCCTGAATTGCCGGTCGTTGGCCAGTCGTTGGGCCAGTCTTGACTGGAGGCATCACGCATGTCGACGAGTTTGGCGATCTCGTAGTTGAGTTGCGGTGTGGCACGTGTGTCATTATAGCCGTGGTATCTGCTGCCCTCCCTGAAGGCCGCGATCACCTGGTTTGCGAAGGCAGTGACGTGCTGCGGCGTATCTCTGTTGTTGGCGAGAACGACAAGGACACGCGGGTGCAATTCATGGATGGCTTCATGACGCTGTACCAGACAAGGATCAGAATTGGAGTTGCTCTGCACATTCGGCCAAATCGCATAATCGCCTGGGCACTCGAGCTTGATGTGCGCGTCGGGCATTCCCGCGTCGGGCTCGTCCGGGTTAACGCCCCCACCTCCTTTGCTCCCGCACCCCGCGACAAGTGAGATGTACACAACGGCAACGGTGTGAAGCACTGCGGGCGTTGTGCGCCGCTGTCCCGTCTGCGGACGTTCAGCCGCCCAGTAGCTCACACGTCACCCATGTTCCACCGCCTCCAACTTTCTATTAGTAATTGCTCTTAGCAGAGCTCATCTCTTAGCAGAGCTCATTGAGGACTCGTCTACCATGAATTCTTCCGGGAGCTCTCGCCAGCTCACTATTCGCTGTAGTTTCTATGCGCAGGGTTCTCGAATCGCCTGACGAGTGAAGGCAGCGTGTACTTTGCGCCGAAGACGCCGCTTCAACCCGTGTCAGAGCTGCGTGGTGCTCGCGCAGCGGTTCGGCCGGGGTGCAGATCTGTCGAACCAGGACGCGAACTCGTCCTCCATTCTGTCGGGGCTGAACGCGGCGTTCACCACCGTGCTCGGGTGCGCGAGCGGAGAGGGCCGCGCTGCCGGCGCGACGACTCGACGGTGTGTTCGCGCCCAGGGTCGGAAATTGAGCCGACGACACGCGGATGTCAGGCGGGAGCCGTCGACACGCAAGTACGAGAATTCGTGCAGTTTCCTCGCAGCCAGACGTGGCGCACACTGTGCGCTGCGTAGCGCTGCGTAGTAGGGCAGCTTCTCGCCTCGATCGAGATTCTCTGTCGAACGTGACAGCACTTCGCACACCCAGTCGGGCGCGACGGTGAACCATGCGGTGTCGGGCAGCCCGGGCATGCGCTCGACCCGCCACCCCGCAAGGTCTGGCACGACCGGTTCCTTGGGGACCAGCTGCAGCTCGGGCTCGTCGAGGATCCACCAGCCACCAGGGCCACCGCGCCCGCGGTCGAACGGACCATCGAGCTCCGCGCCCAGGTCCGGTCAGCTGCGGGCCGGGCCGCACACGAGCTCGTCCTCGCGCCGGGACGCGGCGTGGAACCGATGCACGCAGCGACGGGCGAGGACCAGCAGGTCGCCGTGCGAGTCGACCGCGATGGCGCGGAGCTCGTTGCTGGTGTGGTCCGAGACGCGCGGCTCGCGGGTGTCGATGCGGAGGATGACGTCGTCCAGCGCCAGGTAGGCGGCGTGCTCGTTGCCCGCGATCTCGCACGTGAGGCCGGGATCGAGCACGACGCCTCCGACCAGGTGCGCCAGCACGCGCGTGCGAATGGCGCCATCGCCGCCGACGCTGAGGAGGCGCGTGCCGCTGGGGCCGGCCTTGCGATCGGTCACGACGAGGTGCAGGGTCGAGCCGGCGAACCCTGCGCACGGGGTTTCGTCGGACGGCATGGAGGGGGGGCCGGCCGACGGCATGCTCCACACGGCGGTGGCGCGCCGGCCGTCGCGCGCGACGAGCAGAGACATCCCGCGGTCGAGCGCGTCGTTCTTCCCCATCCGCGACGCCAGGAACCGCACGCCGCCGCGGTCACCCAGAGAGATCAGCCACGGGTTCCACTGCTCCCCTCCGGGAACAAAGCTCCACGAGTCGCCGCCGTTCCTTCCGATCTCGACTCCGGCGGCGCCCAGGCCAACACCCAGACCCGCGATCCACCCGTCACGCGCAACCTGCGGAACCATGTTGTCGGTCAGCTCGCGCCAGCGCTCGCGACCGTCGAGGTCGGCAATCCCGAGCTCGTTCTCGGACTGGACGTGAATCGCACCGTCGGCGGCGTGGTGGTCATGGATGTCGAACCGCCAGGCATACACGCGCCCCGAAGGCTCGACGAACAGCTCGGAGACCGATCCGGTGCCCTGCAGCGCGAGCGCGAACGTCTTGCCGTCGTCGCGGCTGATCCAGATCCGGTGCTCCGACGCGACCGCGATCACCGGCGCATCGCTCGCAGCGACGATCTTGACCAGCGGTTCGTCGATCCGTGCTGGCAGCGCAGGCGCGACCGACGAGGGCACCACCGACGGGGGCGCGACCGACGGGGATACGATCGCGGGAGCCGGCGCGGCGGATGACGTCGTGGCCTCCGGGGGTCGGGCGGGCGCGCGTGCCGTGATCGCACCGAGCGCGAAGGCAAGCACGAGCGCGAGCTTCGCGAGGATCCGCCGGCGGCGGGGTGCACGCGTGACCTCGCCTACGAGCATTCCCGGTTGTCGTGCAACCGCCGGGCCGCTGCGAACCGTGCATCATCCAAGGCGTGGGCCGAGCGTGTGTCCCCGCAGCCACGCCCCGTGTGTCCGTCCAGCCGTGGTGTCATCGACCGAGGGATCCCCGCCGAGCTACTCGCCTCCGGGTACGACCGCGTGGCGATCGGAGCCGTTCGGGCTGCGAGAACGAGCCCCGCGCCCGGATGGCCGCGAACCACTCGGTCGCTCGACGAGGCCATCGGGACGGCTCGCGGCGCGGGCGACGCTGCGGACCGGATCAGTTGTGCGCCGCGTCGGGCGATCA
>VBLP01000095.1:0-1447 GCA_005887925.1 Deltaproteobacteria bacterium
TGGACGCGACGCTCAAGGTGCAGGCCGCCGCCACGGTGCGGGTCAATCAAGTGACGGCGTCGATTCGCAACACACCGGCGCTCCCGGACAGGCTCCAGGTGGGTGTCGGCGGCCGCCGAGCCATCATCGCGCAGGCGCTCGATCGCAACCACCACGCGATCCCGAACAAGACGTTCGGCTTCCGCAGCGCCGATCCTGCCTCGTCGTCGACTCGGTGGACGGATTCAAGGACTCGATGAAGGTGGCGGTGGTGTCGGCGCCCCCGTCGCTGCTGCAATGGGGGTTCGACTCGCTCGCGGTGGGAAACGGCGGCAGTGTGTCGGTGCCGCTGACGTTGAGCCGCACCGACCCCTCGACGGTGCGCGTGCTCCTCTCCGTCATTCCTGCAACGGATACGCTCGTCGCGCGCCCGGCACTCGGCTGCCCCGGCGGCGTGTTGAGCAAGCTCTCGATCGCACCGCCCTCGTCCGGGACGTCGGTGTTGTTCTGCGGACTCAAGGCGGGCCGCGTGACCGTGGTGGCCGCCGATTCGGCCGGCGTGTTCTCGCCCGATACGATGGTCGTCACCGTCGTCTCGACGATCGAATTCCGCGAAATCGGATCGTTCTCGCAGCAGCCGTACTTCTACGCCAACCAGAACGAGACCTACCGCGCGCAGGTCTTTCTTTCCGATCCGGCGCCCGCGGGCGGCCTGGGCGTGACGTTCGTGTACGGGAAACCGGGGACGTCCGCGATCAGCCCGGCGCCGGCGATCATTCCGGCGGGACAGCTCGCTGCCGACGTGGTGATTCAGGGATTGGCGCCGGGGACCGACAGCGTCATCCCCACCTCGGGCGGATTCGTGGGCAAGTTCTCCCGCGTGTATGTGGCGCCGAACAATCTGACGCTGAACATCCCGTATCCCTACACCCGCACGCTCGGCGTCGGCCAGACGTTCCAGCCGTACGTCGGGATCACGTACGCGATGGATCACATCCTCATCGTCAGCGCAAGCTTGTCGAGTGGGATCGGCACCGTTCAGTCGCCCGACACGATCAAGAAAACATCGACAGGCGCGTCCGTGACGGTCGCCGCAACGGCGCCGGGGAAAACCGGGATGACCGTCACGGCGCCGGGCTGGGTGTCCGCGACCGATACGCTCATCTTCACGACGCCCCGCTTGACCGTGTCCGGTCAGAGCAGCTTGATCGCCGGAGATCCGACGCTGGGCTATTGGAGTGCGTCCCCGGCCGACTCGCTGCGCTATGCGCACGCGACCAGGGACACGCTGGTGGTCACCGCGGTGTCGCGGGCGCCGAGCGTGGTCTCGGTCGATTCCGCGACGTTGAAGCTGCCGCCGGGTTCTTCGGGCAGCTCGCGCTACGCGCTGCGCGCGCAGCCGGCCGCGGGTGGCGACTCCGCCTGGATCGTCGTTTCCGCGCCGGGTTACGTGCCCGATTCGTTCCTC
>VBLP01000095.1:1487-3372 GCA_005887925.1 Deltaproteobacteria bacterium
GCTGTGGAAGAATGCCGGCTACGTGCAGCTTCCCTACGTCCGGCCCGACACCTTCACCGTGTCGCTGGCCCATACGCGCGCCGGCCCGGTGCGGGGACCAGCCAGCATCCGAGTCCCCGCCGGACAGATCTACGGTTACATCGATCTCGTCGCTGACTCGATCGGACTGGACACGTTACGGATCGACACCACGCTCACGCCGGGATATGTGATCAGCGGTGCGCCCGCGGTCTACCGGGTCGATTCGCTGCACGTCCGGCCGTTCCAGTACCCCGGCACGACGAACTACACGATCGGAACACCATACCCCGTGACGGCGGCGGTCTACGATTCCGCGGACGGGCAATCTCGCCCGTTGATTGCACCGCTGCGGGTCAATCTCGTTTCGACCAATACCGCGACATTCACGCTCGACTCTGCGGCTGTGACCATCGATTCCGGGCAGTATTACAGCGTCAACCACCCCGACACCTTGCGGTTCAGGGGTGTCGACAGCGCTGGGGCGAGAATCTTGGCGTCAGCGCCAAGCGCGCTGCCCGACTCGTCCAATTTGATCAAGGTGTTCCCGACGCCGCTCGCTATTGAACTCGGGTATCCGTACACGGTCGGGCGCGGGCTGAAACTCAAGAACAACTATGTCTACGTCGTCGGCGGATTGGTGCCCGACACGGTGAAGATTGCCCTGCGGCGCTTTGACCACACGCTCGACACGCTCACGGCTGATACCGTCGTGATCAACAAAGGCCAGAGCTCGAGCGGGTACTTCGAGGTGTGGGCGCTGGATTCGAGCCGCACCGATTCGATCGTCGCGACAGCGGCCGGCTACGTGCGCAGCAAGGTGTCGGTGACGTCGGAGGCGGCGAGCCTGCTGCAGGGTGGCCTGCCGGCGACGCGGCTCACCACGGATCTGCCGTATCTGACGTACGTCTACACCGGCACACGGTCGCGCTACCAGCTCAATCCGTTTGCGCCGATCAGTATCAACGTCGTCTCGACCTACCGCCATCGCCGTTGCGGACACGAGTCGCAACTCGGCACAGCTCCGCGTCCGCTTCGTCGGCAGCGGGACCGCGCGGCTGCGCTACTCCGCACCCGGGTTCGCGCCCGACTCGACGCCGCTGGTCTCGGTGACCGGCCCGACACTGCATCTCACGACCGGCAATCAGAACGTCGGCCTGGGCCAGATCCTGCCGAATCAGTACGTGTACGTCGACAACCCCGTCACCGGCACGCCGCTCGTGGTGCACCTGTTCCGCAGCGACAGCACGCAGCCGCCGGCCGGCCAGGTGTTCCAGTTGTCCGTGGATTCTGTGACGATCCCGCTGGGGCAAACGAGCAGCAACACGTTCGAGATCATCGGGAATTTCGCGAACAGCGCCGTCCTGACCGCCCGCGCGACCGCCTACAGTCAGAGCACGGCCACGATCTCGGTCGGAGCGCCGCAGCTCGTCGCGCCAACGACCGTGAGCCTGTCGGTCGGTCAGGCGCCGCCGAGCTATAACATCTACACGGCCGATCAGAATGGTCAGCAGCGGATCATCCGGTGGCGTCGGTCGACTCGGCCACGATCACGATTCCTGCCAGGGCAGCGAACGCGTTCTTCCCGATCCGTCCGCGTGCCAAGGGCAGCGTCAACGTGGTGTTCGCGGCGCAGGGGGGGGGCTACAAATCAGATACCACGGTCGTTGCGGTCGATACCGGGCAACTGTCATTCGGCCAGGTGCCGACCACGCTCGGGCCGAACCAGACCGCCCAGATGTACGTCACCCTGCCGTTCACGAATGACTCGGCGGTGACCGTCGCGCTTGGATCGACCAATCAGGGGGTGCTGACCGTTCCGTCAAGCGTTGTCATCCCCGCCCGGTCCGGGTCGGTGTTCTTCACC
>VBLP01000465.1:0-5410 GCA_005887925.1 Deltaproteobacteria bacterium
GGTCCTCGAGGTAGCGGGTGATGCGCATCTGGGTGGCCGTGTTGAGCGGCACGACGCGGGTCTTGCCGCCCTTGCCGGTCACGCGCAGGAAGCCGCCGCGCAGGTTGACGTCGGCCAGCGGCAGCGCGACGAGCTCGGAGACCCGCAGCCCCGAGCCGTAGGCCAGCTCGATCATCGCGGTGTCGCGCCGGCCGCGCGGGGTGTCGGGCGGCGCGGCGATCAGGCGCTCGACCGCGGCCTCGCCGAGCACGCCGGGCAGGCGGCGGCCGATGCGCGGCGCGTCGACCAGCGCCGCCGGGTCGGCGTCGAGCCAGCGCTCGGCGACCAGGTGCTTGCACAGGCCGCGCACCGCGACGAGCGTCCGAGCACGGCTGCGCGCGGCGAGGCCGTCGCGGGCGAGCGCGAGCAGGAAATCGGTGACGTCGAGCGCGGTGATGTCATCGGCCATCGCGCGGCCGCGCGCCGCCAGGAACCCGGTGAACCGGGCGAGATCGCGACCGTAGGCATCGAGGGTGTGGCGGGCGAGCCCGCGCTCGACCTTGACGTGGTCGAGGAACAGGTCGACCGCGTCATCGACGCTCAGCCGGCGCATGGCCGATCGTCGATGCACCGCGCGCGGCGCGCAAGTTTCCGGAGGGGTTGCAGTCGTCGCGGTGTCCGTCCATAGTCGAACGACCGAACGCGCATGAACCTCACACCCGAGCAGATCCGCGGGATCCTGATCTACGTATTCGTGCTGCTGATCTCGGTGGCGCTGCACGAGTTCGGCCACGCCATCGTGGCGGACAAGCTCGGCGATGACACGCCGCGCCGCCAGGGCCGGGTCACGCTCAACCCGCTGGCCCACGCCGACGTGATCGGCACGCTGGTGCTGCCGCTGGCCGGCAGCCTGTTCGCCGCGGCGGGCGGCTTCGCGGGCGGCTTCGGCTGGGGCAAGCCGGTCGAGTGGCAGCCACACCGTGTGTCGCGGCGGTGGTCGATGTCGACCGCGAAGATCCTGGTCGCGATCGCCGGTCCTGGAATGAACCTCCTGCTCGCCATCGTGATCGCCTTCGTCCACACCTTGCTGCTGTCGCAGGACGTGCTGGCGCGATCCGGCGCGGTCCACCAGGTCCTGCTCCGCGCCGCGCTGATCAACGCGGTGCTGTTCTTCTTCAACCTGCTGCCGGTGCCGCCGCTCGACGGCGGTCACGTCGCGCAGAGCTTCATGCCCTACCGCTATCGCGACCAGTACAACCAGATCGCGCGGTTCGCACCGTTCGCGCTGCTCGCGCTGCTGTGCGTCCCGGAGCTGCGGGTGGTGTTCACCTGGCCGGCGCAGCACGTCGTGGTCTACCTCTACGAGGGCTTCGGCCGCGTGTTCGGCGTAGCGTAGGCGCGCATGGATCCCGCCGGCTACCAGGTCGCGCTCGACGTGTTCGAGGGCCCGCTCGATCTGCTCCTGCACCTGGTCAAGAAGCACGAGCTGTCGATCCTCGACATCCCGATCGCGTTCGTCACCGAGAAGTACCTCGAGTACCTCGACGCGATGGCCGCGCTCGACATCGACGTCGCCGGCGAGTACCTGCTGATGGCGGCGACCCTGTGCCACATCAAGTCGCGCGAGCTCCTGCCGGCGCCCGAGCCGCTCGAGGACGAGGACGGCGAGGCGGGCGAGGCCGACGTCGAGGTCGATCCGCGCGCCGACCTGATCCGCCGGCTGCTCGAGTACCAGAAGTACAAGGAGGCCGCGCAGCAGCTCGGCCAGCAGCCGGTGGTCGGCCGCAACGTGTGGTCGCGCGGCACACCCCTCGAGGACGCGGTCGGCGACGGTGTCGATCCCGACGCGGTCGCGCCGCTCGCTGCGTTCCCGGTCCACAAGCTGATCGAGGCGTTCGATCGCGTCATGCAGCAGGCCAAGCTCAAGGTCTCGCACGACGTGCTGATCGACCGGCTCAGCGTGAGCCAGAAGATCGCCGAGCTGACCGACCGCCTCGAGGCCGAGGGCCGGTTCACGTTCTCGTCGATGTTCAGCTTCCTGCAGGGCGGCGCGGCGCGCACCATCGAGGAGGTCCGGGCCGAGGCCGTGGTGACCTTCCTCGCCTTGCTCGAGATGGCCAAGCTGCGGCTGGTCGCGCTGGCGCAGCCCGACGGCGACGGCGAGATCATGATCGAGCGCGCGGCCGACGACCTGCGCGCCCGGGTCGAGCAGAGCGTGGCGCGGACCGACGACTACCGCTGATCGGAACGCCGGACGGCCAATGACGACCTCGCCTGGTCGATCTGACGCACGCACCAGCGCCGGTTTGGCCTGGGCGAGGAACCGCCGACGAGGAGGAGGTAGACAAGGCATCGGACCCGGATCGTCAACGCAATCTTGCAAATGATTGTATCGATGCGATCCGCGGCGGGCGAGCCGAGCTAGTGTCGGCGCGTGTTGACGTACAAGATCGTGCAAGTCGGAGATCCGGTGCTGCGGCGGCGAGCGCGAGAGCTGACCCCCGGCGAGATCGCCACGCCCGCGATCCAGGACCTGATCGCCGGGATGCGCGACACCATGCGCGACGCGCCCGGCGTCGGGCTGGCGGCACCGCAGGTCGGCGAGTCGATCCAGCTCGTCGTGATCGAGGACCCGCCGCAGGCGCACGCCGGCATGACCCCGGCCCAGCTCGCCGAGCGCGAGCGCGCCGCGGTCGCGTTTCACGTGCTGATCAACCCGCGGCTCACCGTCGAGGGCGACGACGAGGTCGCCGCCTACGAGGGCTGCCTGAGCTTCTCGGGGTTCACCATGATCGTGCCGCGCTGGCGCCGCGTCCGCGTCGAGGCGCTCGACGAGCGCGGCGAGCCGGTGGTCAAGATCGCGTCGGGCTGGTATGCGCGGATCCTGCAGCACGAGATCGATCACCTGCGCGGCGTGCTGTGCTGCGATCGCATGGAGTCGCGCACGCTGGCCACGCACGACAACCACCTGCGCCACTGGCGGAACGCGACCGTCGACGAGGCGCGCGCCGCGCTCGGTCCGATGCCTGTCGACTGAGCCGCGTCGGACGCGGCCGCCGCGAGCCGGCGTCACGCGAGCAGTGGTAACGACGAGACTGCCAGCGAGGCAGGACCCGATCCGGTGAGCTGGGGTAGGGTGTCGCCATGGAGGACTGGATCGCGCGCTGGCGCGAAGGCCGGATCGGCTTCCACGAGGGCCGCCCCAACCGCTTGCTCGAGTGCTGCGTCGCGCGGCTCGCCGACTGCCGCCGCGTGCTCGTCCCGCTGTGCGGCAAGGCCGAGGACCTGGCGTTCCTCGCCGCGCACGGCCACGACGTCCTCGGGGTCGAGCTCGCCGAGCAGGCCGTTCGCGGCTTCTTCGACGAGCACGGCCTCGTACCGTCGATCGCGCCGCACGGGCCGTACACCGCCTATCACGCCGGTGCGATCACGCTCCTGGCCGGCGATGTCTTCGCGCTGACGCCGGAGCTCGTCGCGCCGATCGATGCGCTCTACGACCGTGGCGCGCTGATCGCGCTGCCGGCCGAGCTCCGGCCGCGCTACGTCGCGCTGCTGGGCGCGGTGCTGCCCGAAGCCGCCCCGGGGCTGGTCGTCACCGTCGAGTACGATCCGCGCGCCATGGCCGGTCCGCCGTTTCCGGTGCCCGAGGCCGAGCTGCGCGCGCTGTATGCGGGCGCCACCATCGAGCTGCTCGGCGAGCAGCCGGTGACCACCGGCAAGTGCGCGCAACTAGGCGTGTCGGCCATCGAGCGCTGCTTCGCGATCCGGCCCATCCGCCGGTCGTCGTAGTGTCGTACGGGCGTGCTAGAAGGCCCGCGAGGTATCTCGTGACTCGAAAGCGCGGAAAACAGCGGAAGGCCGTTGATCGTGGCCTCGGCGAGGCGGTGCCCGAGGATATCCTCGCCGAGGGCAGCGGGCCGGTGGGGCGCGGCGATACCAGCGCGATCACGACGGTGGAAGATGTTGTAACCACTGACGATATCGCCACGACCGACGATGTCATCACGCCCGACGACATCGTCGCGACCACCGCGTCGGTCGACGAACCGTCGGCGCCATCGCTGCCCCCGCCGGCCGAGGTCCCCGCAGACACGACCGCGACGCGCGGCAGCGGCACCGCCAGGAAGGCCGTCGGCAAGAAGGCGGGCGGCAAGAAGCCCGGCAGGAAAGCCAGCGCAAGCAAGGCCGACGACTCCGCCGCGCTGGACGGCGGCTCCGGCGATCCCGACGGTGCGTCCGACGATGACGCAGCCGCGCGCACAGCTCCAGCGACCGAGAGCGACGCCGATGGCGCGAGCGCCGCAGCGGAGGCGACTGCCCCGGACCTCAGTGGCGCGAGTGATGCGGCAGGCAACGCACGCGCGGCAGCCGCTGGGAATGCCGATGCGGCGCAGGATGCGATCGACGCCGATGGCGGGGTCGCGATCGATGGCGACGTGCGCGCTGCAGGTGCGGCGACTGTCCCTGCTCCGCAGGATGCGGTCGACGCCGATGGCCAGCTCGCAGTGGATGGCGAGCCCGACGAGCAGGACGCCGAGGACGGCGAGCACGGCGAGGACGATGGCGAGATCGAGGCGAGCGCGGCCGCGGCGAAAGCCGACGGCCCGGACGGCGACATCGAAGCCGCGGGCGACACCGACGGCGAAGATCGCGACGACGATCCCGCCGCCGCGTTCCCGACGAGCGCGGCGTCGATGGATGCCACGCAGCTCAAGCATCTGGTCGAGGCCTTGATCTTCGCGTCGGATCGCCCGCTGACCGTGCAGCGGCTTCGCCAGCTGGCACGGGTCGGCGAGGTGCGCCGGCTCGAGCAGGCGCTCACCGAGCTCGCCGACGAGTACCGCGAGCGCGGGCTGGTGCTGCAGCAAGTCTCGGGCGGCTACCAGTTCCGGACCCGGACCCAGTTCTCGCCGTGGGTCCAGCAGCTGATCGCCGGCCGGCCCGTCCGGCTGTCCCGCGCCCAGCTCGAGACCCTGGCGATCATCGCCTATCGCCAGCCGATCACGCGACCGGAGATCGATGACATCCGCGGCGTCGATTCCAGCGCCACGCTCAAGCTGCTGATCGACCGCATGCTGATCCGCGTTCTCGGCAAGCGCGAGGAGGTCGGTCGGCCGATGCTCTATGGCACCACCAAGGAGTTCCTCGACTTCTTCAGCTTGGGCGATCTGCGCGAGCTGCCCACGCTGCGCGAGTATTCCGAGCTCACCGCCGAGAGCCGCAAGGTCATGAGCGATCGCCTCGGGATCTCACCCGACGGCATCGTCGGCGACGGTGAGGACGACGACGGAAGCGGCGGGTCCAGCGGAGACGGCGGCGCCGGCCACGGCGGCACCACCGGCAGCAACGGCCACGGCAGCAACGGCCACGCCAGCAACGGCCACGTCGCCAACGGTTACGGCAACGGTCACGGCAGCCACGCGCATGGCAG
>VBLP01000465.1:5509-7326 GCA_005887925.1 Deltaproteobacteria bacterium
ATCTGTCCGCGGGTGATGATCTGTCCGCGGGTGATGATCTGTTCGCGGGTGATGATCTGTTCGCGGGTGATGACCTGTCCGCGGGTGATGACCCATTTGCCGGCAGTGATCTGTCCACGGCCGAGGTTCAATTCGAGCGCCGCGACGTGTCCGCGGCCGATCATCGGTCCGCGGCCGATGATCTTGGTGCGGAACGGGACCTTTCCGCGGAGCGAGAGCTCTGCGCCGCCGAAGAACTGTCTGCCGAGGAGCTGTCTGGGGGTGCTGAGCTGTCCAGTGCTGAGCTGTCCAGTGCTGAGCTGTCCAGTGCTGAGCTGTCCAGTGCTGAGCTGTCCAGTGCTGAGCTGTCCACCGGAAATGGCCGATCCGCGGCCGATCATCGGTCCGCGGTCGATGATCTTGGTGCGGAACGGGACCTTTCCGCGGGCGATCACTTCTCGGGTGCCGATCTGTCCGCGGATGCCGATCCGCTCGCGGGCGACAATCAGTCCGAGCGCTCCGAGCGCAATGACCTGTCCGACAAGGGCGACGCGCCTGCCAGGGCCTCCGAGATCGCGGAGGCGGTTGCCGTATTCTGGGCAGCCGCAGATGCAGTCGATCGCTCCGATGCAGCGGCCCTCGCCGAGACCGAGGACGACGAGCCGAGCGGCGAGCTGTTCGACGACGACATCGGCGATGCCGCGCCCCGATCGCGGCGTCCAGCACCGGTCGCGGAGTAGCAATGACCGCCGCTGTCCGCTTGCAGCGGTACCTCGCCGCCGCCGGAGTCGCCGCCCGCCGCAAGGCGGAGGAGCTGATCACCGCCGGCCGGGTCACGGTCAACGGTGCGGTCGTGACCGTGCTCGGCACCAAGATCGATCCCGACCACGATGCCGTCGCCGTCGATGGCGAGGCTGTGGCCGCGCTCGATCAGTTCTACGTGCTGCTCAACAAGCCCAAGGGCTGCATCACCGCGGTGACCGACGATCGCGGCCGGCCGACGGTGATGGATTACTTGCCGAACCTGCCGGTACCGGTGAAGCCGGTCGGCCGCCTCGACTTCTACTCCGAGGGCGTGCTGCTGCTGACCAATGACGGCGAGCTCGCCGCCCGTCTGCTCGCGCCGGCCAGCCACGTCGCCAAGACCTATCACGTCAAGGTTCACGGCCATCTCGATCGGTCGCACCTCGCGGCGCTGCGCGAGGGCATCACGCTCGACGACGGCGCGACCACGCTGCCCGCCGAGGTCGAGGTGCTCCCCGGCGAGAGCAAGCACACCTGGCTCGGCATCACGATCCACGAGGGCCAGCACCGCCAGATCCATCGCATGATCGAGGCGCTCGGCTACCGGGTCGACAAGCTGCAACGGGTCGCCTTCGCCAACCTGACGTTCCACAACCTGCGGGTCGGCGACGCACGCGAGCTGACCCAGCAGGAGCTCAACGAGCTGCGCGATCTCGTCGGTCTCGATCACAGCGCCGTCGCGCGCGGCCGCTGGCGCGCCCAGCGCGAGGCGACCGATATCCCGCGTCGCGCGCGGGCCAAGGCGCTAGCGGAGCAGGAAGCCACCTCGCTGTCAGCCGGCCCCGATGGCACCGATGAGATTGACCCGCGCGCCAGCGGCGAGCGCACCGGTGGCGAGCGCACCGGTGGCGAGCGCAGCACCGGGAAGCGCGGGACCTGGGAGCGCAGCGGCGGCGAGCGCAGTGCTGGCGAGCGCAGCACCGGCAAGCGCGGTAGCTGGGAGCGCAGCGGCGGCGAGCGCAGTGCTGGCGAGCGCAGCACCGGCAAGCGCGGTAGCTGGGAGCGCAGCGGCGGCGAGCGCAGTGCTGGCGAGC
>VBLP01000465.1:7498-7799 GCA_005887925.1 Deltaproteobacteria bacterium
GGCAAGCGCGGAACCTGGGAGCGCAGCGGCGGCGAGCGCAGTGCTGGCGAGCGCAGCACCGGCAAGCGCGGAACCTGGGAGCGCAGCGGCGGCGAGCGCAGCGGCGGCGAGCGCAGCGGCGGCGAGCGCAGCGGCGGCGAGCGCAGCACCGGCAAGCGCGGTAGCTGGGAGCGCAGCGGCGGCGAGCGCAGCACCGGCAAGCGCAGCGGCGGCGAGCGCAGCGGTGGCGAGCGCAGTGCTGGCGAGCGCAGTGCTGGCGAGCGCAGTGCTGGCGAGCGCAGCAGCGGCGAGCGCGGCAGCT
>VBLP01000466.1:0-7328 GCA_005887925.1 Deltaproteobacteria bacterium
CCCACCGACCGAGCGTCCACCACATCAACACCAGCGCGCATGCGGCCGCCAGCCCACCACCGAGGCGCCACCACCGTGGGCCCCGGGGAGGCTCGAGCCGCGCGATCCGGCTCCACACTCGCGCCTCCCAGTTCGGATCGCCGGTCGTCGTCCCGCCGACCAGCGGCAGCGCACGGACGAGCTCCTCGCGCCCCTGGTGCTCGCGACGGCAGACGACGCATGTGTCGCGGTGAGGATCCGGCTCGCCGCTCTCGACGAGCAGGATGCCGTCGCGCCAGTAGTGATCACAGGTCATCACGATACCCCCGGGCGCAGAGTGATCTGCACACACCTGCGCAGCACGGGCAGCGCTCGTGACACCCGGCGCCTGAGCGTGCCCGGCCGTTCTCCCGCGATCTCGGCCGCTTCGTCGTAGGACAGCTCTTGGTGGTAGCGCAGGACCACAGCCTCGCGTGCCGCCGGGGCAAGCCTGTCGAGGCACGCCGCGAGCACGCGCACCAGCCGGCCGCGATCGAACTCGAGCTCGGGCTCGCAGTCGTCTTGCTCCGGCTCTTCCAGGAGGCGGTTCTTGTACCGCTGGTTCCATCGCGTACGGGCATGTACCGCGTCGAGGCAGCGGTGGCGCGCGATCCCGAAGATCGAGCTCCGGAGCGACGAGCCAGCAGCAAGGTTGCCGACGTCGCGATACGCTTCAACGAAGACTTGCTGCCGGACCTCCTCGGCCAGGTTGCGATCGTGCGTCATCGCCATAGCGAATCGATAGATGCCATCGCCATGGCGCGCCATGAGAAGCGTCAGCGCCCGACGGTGGTCGCCGGCCGCGCGGGCCGCTTCGATCTCGCCGTCCTCACCCGGTCTCGGACACACCCTCGACAATTCCATGCCGGTAAGGCGCGCAACGCGAGCCATTTCAGACAAGTATTTGCGGGCTGCCGGTATCCGCTGGAAATGCATCGAGTATGAGCGTCTCACGAGCCATCCAGCCCGGCCGGCTCGGGCACACATCGACCGGAACATGCGCAATGCATGTCCCAAATTTTCGGTCGGCAACGCCTCAGCTTTGTCAGGTAATTCTCGCGGCAATCACAGCAACGCACCGCACGGCCGCTCTTGCTGCCGGAGGTGATCGGCGGCTCTCGTTTGCCGAGAAAGACAACGACACGATACAACGGAGAACAAGACATGTCGCAGCATATCCAATGGATATGCAATGATTTGAAGCAATGCCCAGTAGCGTCAATGCCACGTTGTGAGCTCCGCGAGTTACGCGAGAGCTGCGAGATGCTACATCGAACACCATCAGGAGATCCACTGTGACTCACCCGTGCCTGCTCGCCACCTTCGCCGCCGGGAGCCTTGCCGCCTGCTACCCCGGGCCGTCGGACGGTATCGACCACAACACCGCCTTCTCGTGGGACCCTTGTCTGCTGGACTGCGCGCTCTCCGAGCGCGCGATGGCCGCTGGTGGCGCGCGCGCGAGCATCAGCGTGACGCTGAAGGGCGCCAGCGTCGGGCCGATCGCGTCCGTGTCGTCGAGCAACCCGCAGATCGCCTCCTTTACCTGGACCAACTCGGACCCGCAGAACGTCCGCGCCGTTTCCGGGCGGTCCGGAGTAACCGACTTGATCCTGCTAGACTCGAGTGGAGTCGAGATCGACCGGGCCGCCGTCACGGTCAAGGCCACCACGCTGCTCGCCCTCGATGGTGACCTCGCCACCGGGGCAGGTGGCACATCGACGATCCTGGCCGGCTCCAAGCAGCTCCTCCACACCACGACCAAGAACGGAGGTGAGACCCTCGTCGGAGTCGGTGCCGTCAAGTTCACACCATCGGGGAGGATCATGACGGAGCCCGCGATCATCTTCGATGACAGCTACATGTTCAGCGCCGATCCCGGCGTGGGCTCGGTCACCGCGGACTGCGTCGATGCGCACGTCGTGGTCCCGATCGCCGCCGTCTCGTCGACGGCCATCACTGGCGTCATGCTGAATCTCCCGTCGCTGACCTTCGCGCACACCGAACCGGGCAAGGCCGTCGACGTGACGGTCTTTGCCGGCACCTCCACCCCGATCTACAGCGCTGGCTGCACCTGGACGACGATGCCATTGACCGGCCTCAACATCAGCTACCGGAGCGGCGGTTACATCGGCGCTACGCACGCCGCGACGTGGCTGTTCAGTGGCGTGGCGGGCAGCTACACGGCGAAGTGCACCGTCGCCGGCGGCAAGTCTGCGATGCTCGCGGTCACCGTCAACTAGGGTGCTCGATTCGAGTCAGTCGGTCCCGACGCTCGTGGCATGGAGACATCGCTGTTCATCACTGGCCTCACGTCGTGCAGAAACCTGTCCGCACCCGGGACCCGCCGGCCCGCGCGGAAACAGACGTGGCCCAGATCCACGTTCTCGATTATATATCCATTATAGATATAATATCTCAATTAGTAATTGACCAGATTCCCGATCTTATCAGATTTCAATTCGTGTGAGATAAGAAACATCAACGAAAGAGATGGATACAATGTCGATTCAAGAGTCATTTCAGGGAATTTTGTTCGGTATCGCGCTGGTGACCGGATTGCTTGGCACGAGTGTTGCCATGGCATCGCCGATGATTAATATTCCGGGTTCGGCATGCATCGCTGAAGGCGGCGTCCCACTCAACGTGGACACGGACGGCGAAGCGGAGAACTTGAGCACTTCTGTAGTCTGGGCTATCTGTGCAGCGGAACGCACTATCAGCCCTTCAGACACCACCCTCGGTGGGACAGTGTGGGTTATCGATCTCAGCAGCACTCAAGATGTCTGTTGTCGCGCTGTATCCAAGAACCCCGGAGGAGCTAGGGTTAATGGCCCATTTACATGTTCGTCCGGTGCTACTTCGACCTTTCAAGGGCTGACGATCACCAGTATCACGGATCCCTTCACGTTCAGTTCGTTCTATTTCGAATGTCAATTACCAGCGAACTCTGGCGGTGGCGTGTCGCGAATTCAGGGATATCGCACAGTCGCGCAATAGGACTATCGAGCAGGTGATGCCGATACACTGACGCGCCGGCAATGGCAAGTGTCCTGGGGGCTGCTCCATGCTGCACTTTCAGAAAGGGCAGTGATCGGCGGTCGGCGCGACGACATTCCACCGAGCTGTCGATTCAAACCGAGACCGTCGCAGAGCATTACTCCAGTGTGTTGACGGCGCTTCGCACGGGGATCTCCGGTGGCCGGCCGAGTACCGAGAACGCAGCCCACGATCGCGCTTTCGTCGCGTCGTCTCGAGATGCGGCTGCACGGGCGTCCATTGCCTGCTGCACTCTCGCCAATGCCCGAGCCGGATCGGTGCGCCAGTCGGATTGCGCATAGAAGTCGCGCATCAAGGACAGCGAGGCCGCGTCGCCGACGCTTCGATCGGTCGCGATCACCACCGAGGTGCCGGCCCCGAGTAGTGCCGCGGCGAGCGAGCCCCAGCCTTCCTCATCGGTGGCAGCCGCGGAGCCGCAGCTGGCGAGCACGGCGATGCGCGGAGCGAAGCGGCGTTGTATGATCTCGACTGGATCGACATCGCCATCGGCCAGCCGAAGTGCGTTCCAGCGACCCCGCACGCCGACGTGGGCGGCAACATGAAGCAACTCGGCGTTGCTTGCCCCCCACAATCGAACTCGGGTTGCGGGGAAGGCCCACCCAGGTCCTGATACCTGCGCCCCGGGGCCAAGCGCCGCCGCAACCATGGCCCCTTCCTTCGCAGCCGAGGGTAGGTCACCGCGCGGGTCGGCGATGACGACCGAGGCGCCCGCGCCGCTGGCTTCGGGGTGCTTGGCCCGCAGCGCCAGGACTCTCACGAGCGGGTGCCTGCCGATGCTCAACGAGCCATCGTCGTCGCGCAACGCGGGCAGTGGCACCTTGCCGAGAGCACCGATCGCAAGCACGTGGAGCGTGCCACCGGCCGCGCCGGATGGGACGATCATCCGCCCGAGCCCTCGCGCAGCATCACGGTCCCCGGGATCGGCAAACAGGTCGTCGGCCCACTTGCGCGCCGTGCTCGCGTCGCCGATGTCTGCCCCTGCGACCTGGCCATCGCTGATCCGCAATCGATATACCCGTTCACCGCCTGACCCGATCTGGCGCTCCGATGCCGCGATCACGATGACAAGATCGCGCGAGCGCCACGCCGAGAGTACGTCTTCGACCGTCGCCGGCGGTGTCATGACCGAGCTCGACGCCGGTATGTCCATATCTCGGGTCTCGCGATCGCGAGCCATCACCTCGGCCGCGGTGGCGCGCAGCATGTCACTCGCGTCCAGGTCGAGGATCACCGCGAGGACCTCGCGCCAGCGGCCGTTCCGGGCGAGCAAGGCGATGAGGCCGTCAAACGGGCCGCGATGGCTCGACACGAAGTACGCGGACCGTGCACGGGCGGTGGCGCGCAGGGCGGCGACCATCGCCATGGCGCGGCGATAGTGAGCCTCGGCGCAGAGGTCGCCCAGTGGACCGCCGCGCAGCTCGGACAGTTCTGCGCGGGCGCGCACGACCTCCCATGGCCAATCCGCATCGAGCGGCTCGACGACCGCGGCTCGCGCGAGATAGCGCTCCGACTCCGCGAGCGCACCGCGATCGGCGGCAAGATAGCCGCGCAACAGCAGGACCTCGACATCATCCTGCTCGGAGCCTGGAAGGTCCTCCAGGCTGGCAAGCGCAGCAGAGGGATCGTCCCACCGGTGGATCCAGGCCAGGTTGATCGCGATCGATGTCGAGACATCCTGATCGGGGTGGGGACAGCGACGGTTGGCGCGATCGGCATCGTCTAGATCAAGCTTCGCCAGGCCATCCTGTCCAGCCTCCATCTGGCACATGCCCTTCTTGACATGCAGCCAGGCCAGGTCACATGGATCGCTCGCCCGTGCGATCGCGGTCGTCAAGGTGGCAGCGGCAGCCGATGTGTCCCCCATCCGGCGAAGCGCATCGGCGCGAACGACAACGGCTCTCACTTCGAAATGGGGATCGTGCAGCCGCTCGGCCCCTGTCAGCGCTTGGTCGGCAGCATCGAGCGCAGCCGTGAAGTCGCCCGCCTTCCACGCAGCCTCCGAGATCGACAGGTAGTCGCGCGCCAGACCGTACTCATCGCCGGACAGGGTATGAGCAACGAGGGCGATGGTCGCGTGCATCCTCGCGGCGCTGGTGAATCCTTGTCGCAGCGCAACATAACTCAAGATCACGTGCGCGTCGCCGTAGGATGCTCCGGTGAGGAGCCGATGGGCGAGCGCGTCGGCTTGATCGAGCTGCCCCATCTGCATATAGGCATACCCGGCGCGAGCTCCGTCACCTTCGTTTCCGGTTTGCTCGTAGCTCGCGAGACAGACCTGGGCAGTACGCTGCCAGTCGCCGTACTGGATCTCTCCACACAAAGGCATCGACGGGTGTGTGAGCTGCCAGATGAGCAATCCAGCAAGCGTTCCTACGGCAATACGATCCATCACGTTCCCCAAGGTAGACACTCCGGCAGCCGATGGCGCCCATCGAACGTACCACGCGGCGACCCGAGTGCGATGATACGTTCAATTACTCACAATTGCGAGCTATCCTCGCGGATTGCATCGGCTGCAGTTGACTCGGCTGACTCGGTTGACCGCCCCGAGTAGTCCCCCTACACTCGAACAGTGGAAGACAGCTCCGTTGGTCGCGCAACCATCGGGAGTGACCCTCCGGCTGTGGACACCGGAAGCTCACTGCTGCCGCAAACGCCGACATCGCGCGTCAATCGGTCCGCTGAAGACGCAGCGCTCGCCTGCGCGCACCGGGGCCGACGAGACGAAGCCCTGAAGATCTTGATGGCCGCCTACGGCGTTCCCCTCACCGCGTTCGCCCTCCGGGTCCTCCGCGATCGCGAGCTGGTCAAGGACGTCCATCAGGAGGTATTTCTCGAGGCGTTTCAAGGAATCGAAAACTTCGAGCGACGCAGCAGTCTCTGGAGCTGGTTATGTAGCATCGCCTACCATCGCTGCGTCGATGAGCTGAGGCGCAACCGGCGAGCAGGCGCGGTCGACGACTTCGATCTACTGGCTGGACAGGTCGAATCGCCCGGCGCGGAGATGGACGCGGATCGCGTCGCGAAGCGTCGCGCTCTGGAGCAGTGCCTGGGGAAGCTGTCGGTCCCCATGCGAATGCAGCTGCTCATGCGACATTTCCTTGGCCTGAGCTACATCGAGATCGGCGAGGCCGTCGGTGTCCCTCACGGCACGATCCAGGTGCGCATGTCGCGGATCTTGCCGCGGTTGCGGCGCTGCTTGCGCGGCGAAGGTGTCGCTCGATGACCACGCCCAAGCGGAGCGTCGCGCCGGAGGCCGATGACCTCTCCGGCGTGCCGTTCATCGATGACGCGGAGCGTGATGAGTCCGCGTGGCTGCTGGCACGAGACGCCGATCCCCGCGCCCCGGCTCCGTCATTGACGATCGCGATCGACTACGCGGAGATCATGGACCTGCTCGCCAGCCTGCCACCGGGAGCCTCGGATGAGCCCTGGCATGATGAGGTATTGCGAGCGGCCTTGTCCATGGCGCCGCCATCACGACCGTGGTGGCGTCGCGCCGCCATCCGGTGGGCGACGGCAGGAGCGCTCGCTGCAGCTGCTGCTGCTGTTGTGCTGACACTGATTTCACGAGCGCCCGTAGCCGAGCTCGAGGTCGAGACTTACAGCCCGGATCTGGCGCGTAGCCATTCGGAAGATTTGCAGCCCGTTGTAGGTGATCAGCTGGTCGTCACGGCCCATACCCGTGAGACCAGTGATCTGCGCGTTTTCCGTTCCAACGGTACGCTGGTGGCGAAATGCCCCCACGGGCCTGCTTGCAGAGCGCGCCCTCACGGTGAGTACGCCATCGATCTCACGCTCGAAGCTCCTGGCCAGTACCACGTGATCCTCGTCGTTGGCATGACTGGTACCCCGCCCGGCGGAACCATGAACGAGTACCTGCACGCCGTGGACGATGCCCATGCTCGCGTCGTCAAAAACCAGTCGATCAACGTTCGCTGAACGACGCGCTCGGTCCCCACAGTCAGATCAGATCAGATGATCCTCGGGATCGTCCGTCCTGAAACGTTCGCTCCGGCGTCGACTCTATCCCTGGCAATGCTCGCCAACGGAAATGGTGTCGACTCCAAGCAGCGCGCGCCACAAGCCCATCGCCACACGATGCTGGATTCCGTCCGGTTGACGTTGGACGATTTCACGATCATGGTGTTTGGATATTCGAGGTTCCTTCGTCTAACCACATCATGGCCGATGAGATGTGGTTTCGGCCCTGGTTTTTGCGCTTCAACCAGCAGTTCTCCACGAGGTGTGTC
>VBLP01000466.1:7345-9500 GCA_005887925.1 Deltaproteobacteria bacterium
GCCCGAGTCCAAGCCGTCGAACTACACGGTGTGGTTTGCGTCGTGGTCCACCGAGCGGCCGATCGTCGAGCCGGGCACGTATCCCCCACTCGTGGTGGGTGTCACCACGGAGACCCAGCTGCCCGCAGGGGCGACTCTCCTGGCAAGTGGTGGCAAGGATCCGCCGCCGCCCCCACCGCCCCCTCCATCGCTGGTGAACATCAGCATGTCCGACTACGAGAAGTCGATCGCCGCGTGGCTGGATAGCAGGGACGAGGACGACAAGGACGAATCCAGGGCGGACGCGATCCTGATCCCAGCCCCGGATCCCGAGGGTGTTTCGGCGTGATTCCACCGCGGTGAGCGTGGAGAGCGATTCCTCGTCGGGTCAGCTCAGGATCAGATCCGCCTAGGGACGAATAACCGATCACGCCTCGACAAAGCACGTGCCGCGCTGTCCGTCCTATCGTTCTCATGGAGCATTCCTTGCCATCACCAGATTCATCGTCCCAGGCCCTCGTCATCGGCGTTTCGAAATACCTCCATGTCAGCCAGCTCCGAGCCACCCAGGATGCGGCCGGCGTCCGCGACGTGCTCACGAGTCCCGACTACTGCGCGTATCCGCACGACGGCGTCAAGGTGCTGGAGGAGGACGCGGCGACTCGTGCCAACATCATCGCCGCGTTGACGGCGATGTGCGAGAGCGCCAAGGCGGGCTCGCGCACCTTCGTCTACTTCTCGGGGCACGGCGGGCAGGGACCCGATGGCTCGTCCTACATTCTTCCCGTCGATGCTTGCAAGGGTCAGTATCCGACGACCGCGATTTCAGCCCGCGATCTGTCCCAGCTTCTCGATCGATGCGCGGGCGAGGTCACGGTGGTGCTCGACTGCTGTCGCGCCGCCGGCATGATCACCAGGGGTGCCGGCCCTGCTCTGGCCACATCCTCCGATGAGCAGGATATCGGGCTCGGGGAGCTCGCGGATGCGTTTCGCAACGACATCCAGTCCCGGGGACGCGTCGTGTTCGCCGCCTCTCGTGCGAATGGCAAGTCCTATGTGTCTCCGGAGGCTCCCTATGGAATCTTCACCGGCCACATGCTCGATGGGCTTCGTGGTGGCGCGTCCACCGACGGTGGCGACGTCACGGTACATCAGCTGTTCGACTACGTCCAGCAGCGTGTCGTACTGTCCTCCGGGGGCGCCGAACGCCCGTCGTTCATCGCCAACATCGAGGCATTCTATCCGCTGACCCGGCATCCGCACCCCATTGCACCTAGTGTGGTCTTCGAGAAGGACGTGTACATCAGCTATGACCGGAACGATCCACTCCTGCGAGACTGGGTCGCACATGTATTGCAGCCCGAGATCGAGAGACCAGACAACGGTCTCTCGATCTGGGACTACGACGATGTGGGATACAAGAAGCTCGATGTTCAAGAAGCTATCGTGAAGAGCCGCTACATCGTCGTGCTCCTGACCGCGTCCTATCTCAAGAATCCGCTGGACGAGCTCACGACGACCATGGAGATACTGCAAGCGGTCGACACTCACACGCCTCGCTTCATTCCCGTCCTGCGCGAGCCGTGTCCCCTCCCGCTCTACATCCAGGCGTTTGTCGGCCTCGACATGACTCCCGCGCACGAGATGGAGCTCCACTACACCATCGGCCGCCTGATCAAGCGGCTCAAGAAGCAGCCCCACGAGCGGTGAAGGTGTCAAGCCGGTGGCGAGGAGGAACGTGTTCGAATGGTCTGTCGACGAACTGGCGATCGTCGATGACATCACGGCGAGCGTCGATGACATCACGGATCGCTGATGCCGTAAGGGCGCGCTCTCGGACAGCGCGCCGGGAAGATCTCGGCCGGGCATCGTACGAGTGATCGAGGGAGCGGAGGAGGAGTGTGATGCCAGCTGAACCACAACACCTGTTGCACATCACCCACGCGCGCCAGGACGAGGCGTGGGTGCGCGGTGTGGTCATCCCGGCGCTCGGCCTTGCCGAGGGCCAGTACTGGACGCGCGCCGAAGATGACGTGGGCGCCCTCAAGCTCGAGGAACTCGAGCGCGCTGTGCGGTCGTGTCGCTATACGCTGCTGGTCGCCAGCAGCGCCGGGCGGGTCGACCAGTGGGCTCAGTTCGCGAGCTTGCTCGCCGTCCGCCTCGGCATCGAGGAGGG
>VBLP01000467.1 GCA_005887925.1 Deltaproteobacteria bacterium
GCCCGGCTCGTTGGCGAGCCAGCGCAGCGCGGCGTCGAGCGCCCGGCGCTTGTCGCCGAGCCGGTGCTCCGCGAGCTCGACGAGCCGGGCCAGGATCGACGAGCGGTCGATCGGATCGTCGGTGACGTCGAGGCGGGCATCGAGCACGCCGGACAGCCGCTCGGCGTCGCCGTCGTGATCGAACAGGGGCTCGAGGATCTCGACGATCGCGGCGCGGTGCGGCCCGGCGGCCCGCAGCATGCGCTCGAGCGCCGACCGCGCGCCGGCGTGGCCGGGCACGAGCTGGAGCGCCTCGCGGTAGGCGGCGACCGCGGCGCCGGCGTCACCGAGCGTGGCCTCCTGCAGATCGCCCAGCCGCCACAGGTACTCCGCGGTCTGCGTGTCGTCCTCGGCGGCGTCGGCCTGGCGGCGCAGCACGGCGGCGAGCTCGGGCCAGCGGCTCGACCGGGCGAGCACGCGCTCGAGCGCGGTCAGCGCAGGCCGCGGCTCGTGGCCGCTCGCCGCGCGTTCGTAGGCGGCCGCGGCGCGCGCGAGATCGCGCAGGCGATCCTCGGCGATCTGGCCGAGCTGCATCGCGTAGGCCTCGTCGACCTCGGGCGGCAGCGCCGCGCGGAGCAGCTGGTCGAGCCGGTCGGCGAGCGCGCCCCACGTGTCGCAGCGCTCGGCGAGCCGGAGCAGCGGCCGCAGCAGATCGACCTCGTCGGGATCGGCCTGGATCGCGCGCGACCAGACCTCTAACGCACCGACCGCGTCGCCGGCGAGGGTCTCGTGGACGTCGGCCAGCGCGGTCCAGTCGGCGCGGCGATCGCCCTGGATCGCGGCGATCCGCCGCTCGTAGACCCGGATCAGGCCGGCGGCGTCGCGGTCGACGCGGTAGACCCGCTCGAGCAGCGGCGCGACCGCCTCGGTGTGGTCGTCGCGGGCGAGCAGGCCGTCGAGCGCCTCGCGCGCCCCGGCGTGGACCGGTACGAGCTCGAGCACCGCCCCGTGACGCGGGATCGCCGCGACCGGATCGCCGAGCTCGACCTCGACCAGCCGCGCCGCGCGGTGCGCCAGGTCGGCGCGGTCCCGCGCGCTGATCGCGAGCGCAGCCCGGCGATCGATCACGTCGAGCAGCTCGGGCCACAGCTTCTGGCCGGCGTAGATCCGGTCGAGCTCGGCGAGCGCGCCGGCATCGCCGGGATCGTCGTCGAGCACGGCGGTGAGCTGACCGATCGCCTGGTAGATGTCGCGCAGGTCGCGCTCGTAGACCTGGGCCGCAGCGCGGCGCAGCACCTGGCGCTCGAGCAGGTCGCGGGTCAGCTCGATCTTGCGCTCGAGGGTCTGCGCCAGCTCGCGCGCCGCATCGGGGGCGTCGCTGATCCGGTACAGCCGCTCGAGCGCGTCGAGCGCGGCGAGATCGGTGTCGTCGACGCCGAGCACGTTCCGGTACGCGATCGCCGCGGCGGGCCGGTCGTCGAGCACCTCCTCGTAGAGCGCGGCGACGCGGTGGAGCAGCACGAGCCGGACGCCGGCGTCGTCGGTGAGCTCGGCGCGGCGCGCGACGACCGCGACCAGCTCGGCGACCCGGCCCTCGAGGGCGAGCAGGCGATCGAGCGCGGCGAGCGCGACGAGGTCGTCGGGCTGGGCCTGCTCGACCTTGCGCCAGGCGGCGATCGCGCGCGCCAGGTCGCCGCGGCGCTGCTCGTGGATCTCGGCGGCGCGGGCCCACAGCGCGGCGGCGAGGTCGCCGCTGGCCGCGGCGGCGCCATCCTCGAGCGTGACGACCACCTCGTCCCACGCCGCGAGCTTGCCGGCGAGCGCGAGCAGCTTGGCCAGGCTGTCATCGTCGGCGACGTCGATCCGCCAGGCGCGCGCCAGCGCCTGCAGCGCGAGGTCGAGCGCACCGCCGCGGTCCTCGTGGATCCACGCGATCTCGTGCAGCGTGCGGACCTGGTCGGCCGGATCGCGCACGTAGTCGAGCTTGGCGTCGAGGATCACGACCAGCTTCTGCCACCAGTCCTGGACCCGGTACACCGGCTCGAGCAGCTCGGCGATCCGCTCGCGGTGGTCCTCGTGGACGACCAGCCGCTCGAGCGCCCCGACCGCGGCCTCCCAGCGCTGGCCCTCGCCGATCACCTGCTCGTACTGGTCGAGCGCCGCCGGGACGTCGGCGAGCTGGGTCTCGAGCACCTCGGCGAGCTTGAGCCGCAGCTCGGCGACCTCGGCCGGCTGGGTCAGCCGCGCGAGCCGCGACTCGAGCAGCGCGACCAGCTCGTGCCACTCGCCGCGCCCGCGGTACAGCCGCTCGAGCTCGGTGACCGCCTCGCGGTAGGCGTGCTCGACGGCCGGGCCACCGCCGTCTTCGGTCGCGAGCACGACCTCGCGCCAGCCGTCGATCGCGCGCGCCGGGTCGCCCAGGCCGTCCTCGTAGAGCCTCGCCCGCTTGATCAGCGCCTCGCGCCGCAGGTCGTCCTCGCCGGTGGCGATCACGTCGTCGTAGATCGCGATCAGCTCGGGCCAGCGCTGGGCGCGGCCGAGCAGGTCCTCGAGCCGGCGCACCAGCTCGCGGGCGTCGGGCACGCCGTCGTCGGCGATCGCCAGCGCGCGGCGGTAGGCCTGGAACGCCCGGTCGACCTCGCCGAGCCGGCGATCGTAGATCGTCGCGGCCGCGATCGCGACGTCGCGCAGGTCCGACGACTCGCCCGATTCGGCGTCGAGGTAGTCCTGGTAGGTGTCGGCGACGAATGCCCAGTTGTCGACGATCGAGGCCAGGCGCTGCAGCTGATCGCGGATGCTCTGGTCGCTCGGCAGCTCGCGGAACAGCTTGGCGTACCACCGGCTCGCCTTCTCGAAGTCCTCGAGCTGCTCCTCGAACAGCCGGGCGACGAACCGGGTCAGCCGCAGCCGCTCGCGCGGGTCGCTGGCGCCCTCGAGCTTGGCCTCGTAGACCCGGATCAGATCGAGCCAGCGCTGCTGCGCGACGTAGATCGGCTCGAGCACCTCGGCGGCGACCACCCGCGCGTCGGGATCCTGGAGGTAGCGCTCGACCGCGGCGAGCGCGACGGCGTGGTGGGCATCGCCGCCCAGCGCCGCGGCGTAGTTGTCGATCGCAGTCTCCACGTCGTGGAGGTGGCGCTCGTGGATCTCGCCGAGCTGGACCCGGAGCTCGACCGCCTCGTCGATCGACGTCGCGAACCCCAGGCGCCGCTCGTAGAGCTCGACCACGTCGGGCCACCGGCCCTGCTCGCGATACAGCGCCTCGAGCGCGGACACCGCGTCGCGGCGCTCGGGCGCGACCGCGAGCACCTGCTCCCAGGTCGCGATCGCGTCGTCGGGCCGGTGCAGCGCGACGTACAGGCCGGCGGCCTCGACCAGCGCGCCGACGCGCTCGTCGATGTCGGCGTTGGGGTTGTCGGCCTGGCGCAAGAGGATCTCGGTCAGCCGCTCGTCGTCATTGGTGTCGCGGTAGATCGCCTCGAGCGCGACCAGCGCGCGGCGGTCGTCGGGCTGGCTGTCGAGCACCTTCTGGTAGTACTCGCCGGCGAGCGGCAGGTCCTTGCGCACGGCGCGCGACAGGTCGGCGACGTCGAGGTAGAGCCGGCGCTGGATCTCGGCGTCGAGCACGTTGGGCGCGACCTCGCGGTAGACGTCGATCAGGTCGGCCTCGCGGCCGAGCTCGCCGGCGAGCCGCTCGGTCTCGGCGAGCACCGACGCCAGCTCGGGCTCGGTGGCGGCGCAGCGCAGCGCGAGCAGCTGGGCGGCGAACGCGCCCGGCAGGTCGCCGAGCCGGTGCTCGCGCAGCTGCACGACCTCGCCGAGCGCGCGCAGCTTGTCGCCCGGCGCGTCGGCCCACTCGGCGGCGCGCAGCTGGAGCTCGGCGAGCCGCTCGTACTGCCCGGTCGCGCCGTAGACCGGGCGCAGGATCGCGGCGGCGGTCGCCCGCAGGTCGGGATCGCCGAGCGCGGCGGCGACCGCGTCGACCGCGTTCGGGTGCTCGGGCTCGCCGGCGAGCACGGTCGACCAGCGCTCGAGCGCCTCGAGCGGCCTCGCGAGCGGCCCCGACAGCAGGCGCGCGATCTCGACGTGGCGATGCACCGATTCCGGCGCCCCGCCTGGGGTGCCGGCGTCGATCTCGGCCTGGCGCTCGAGCACGTCGAGCAGGTCGGCGTGCCGCGCGGCCTCGCGGTACAGCCGGGCGAGCTCGTCGAGCGCGCGGCGATCGCCGGGCTCGCGGTCGAGGACCTCGAGGTGTGCCGCGATCGCCTCCTCGGGCTCCTCGAGCATCACCTCGTGGATCTCGGCGATCCGCGCGAGCAGGCCGCGCGCCACCGCGTCGTCGGCGTGGTCGAGCTTGCGGCGCAGGACGTCGATCAGGTCGCGCCACGCCTCGGCGGCCTGGTACAGCCGCTCGAGCGCGTCGAGCGCGCCCGCGTCGGCCGGCTGGTCGGCGAGCACGTCGCGCCACGTCGCGATCGCGGCCGCGCGATCGGCGAGCTGGGCCTCCTCGAGCGCGGCGACCCGGCCGAGCAGCGCGCGGCGCTCGCCGGCGTCCTCGGCCCACTCCGCCTGCTTGCGCATCACGGCGCGCAGCTCCGGCCAGCTCCGCGCTGCCTCGTACAGCCGCGCCAGCGCCGCCCCGGCGCGCCGCACCGTCGCGGGGTTGGACGGATCGGCCTCGAGCAGCCGGCGGTACGCGGCGATCGCCTTGACCGGATCGCCGAGGTCGGCGTCGTAATAGGCGGCGAGCTCGCCGAGCAGCGCGCCGCGGGTCGCGACGTCACCGGCCGGCGCGGCGGCGGCCGCGGCCTCGAGCGCCGCCGTCGCCTCGGGCCAGCGCGCCAGCTGGCGGGCGAGCCGCGCGAGCTCGACCCGCGCGCGCTCGTGCGTCGGATCGAGCGCCAGGACCTCGATCCAGGCGTCGAACGCGTTGCGCGGCGCCGCCAGCTCGGCCTCCTCGATCGTCGCGATCCGCGACAGCAGCTCGACCGCCTCGGTGCCGGCGACCAGCCGGCGCTGCGCGCGCAGCACGCCGACCAGATCGCGCCACAGCTTGTCCTGCTCGTAGAGCGGCTCGAGCAGCCGGGCGACGCGCATCGTGACCTCGGCCGGTCCGGGCGACGCCAGCAGCTCCTCGAGCAGCTCGCGCGCGTCGGCGTGGCCGCGCTGCCGGCCGATCACCTCCTCGAGCAGGTCGACCGCGCGCATCGGCTGGCCGAGCCGGTGCGCGAACAGCTCGGCGCGGCGGTGCGCGAGGTCGACGCGCTCGCGCGGCACATCGACCGCGTCGCTCTGGCGCGCCAGCAGCTCCTCGAGCGCCTCCCAGCGCTCCGACGCCATCAGCAGGCGATCGAGCGCGCGGTACGACGCGAGGTAGCCCGGATCGAGCTCGATCACCTGGCGGTGCCAGCTGATCGCCTGATCGGGGCGGCCGAGCACGTCCTCCTCGAGCATCGCGAGCTCGAGCAGCGCGGCGAGCCGCACGCTCTCGTCGAGCGTCACCAGCACGCGGCGCTCGAGCAGCGCGCGCAGATCGGTCCAGCGCTCGGTGCTGCGCATCGCGCGCGCCAGGGCCTCGAACGCGTCGAACGCGTCGGCCTCGACCTCGAGCACGATCAACCACGCGCGCTCGGCGGTCGCCGCGTCGCCGAGCCGGCCCTCGGCGAGGTGCGCGAGCTCGGTCGCCACCGCGCGGACCTCGGGCGCGTCGCGATCGCGCAGCACGGCGAGCGCGTCGCCGAGCACGTGCGCCCACTCGCCGTCGCGGCCGAGCTGGCCGGCGAGCGCGCCGAGCGCCATCCGGACCTCGGCGTCGGACGGATCGGCGGCGATCACACGCAACCCCACGGTCCACGCCGCCGCCGGATCGCCGAGGTCGCCGTGGTACAGCCGCATCAGGCGGCGGTCGAGGGCGAGCCGCTCGGCGGGCCCCGTCGCCTCGCCGGCGCGGATCACCTCGAGCGCGGCGGCCTGCGCGACGACGGCGCCGGCGGCCTCGAGGTGCGGCAGGACGAGCTGCGCGGCGGCCACCCGCTCGGCGGGGTCGATGGCGCCGCGCGCGCCGGGCGGCGGCAGCTCGACCGCCGCCAGCGACGACGCCGGCGCCGACGCCGACGGCAGCACGAGCCGGACGATCGCGGCGACCGCCTGCGACCGCGCCGCCGCGTGCGAGGTCGCGCCGAGCGCGCCCCGGAAGTGCGCCAGCGCCCGGCCCGGCCGCTCGAGGCTGGTGTCCTCGAGCGCGCCCAGCCGCATCAGCAGATCGAACCGCGCCTGGCCGGGGAAGCCGCCCGGCGGGGTGGCGTGCGCGTCGGTCTGCGCGAGCTCGGCGCCGAGCACGCCGA
>VBLP01000468.1:0-26435 GCA_005887925.1 Deltaproteobacteria bacterium
TCGGTCGACCGGCGTGCGCCTGGTCGCGTACGTCTGCCTGGCGGAAGCCGCCGCGATCGAGGTGCCCGGCGACCTGCATGCCTTCGTCGCGGCCCGGCTGCCCGCGTACATGATCCCGGCCGCCTTCGTGGTGCTCGACGAGCTGCCGCGCACCGCCAGCGGCAAGCTCGATCGCAAGGCGCTGCCCGCGCCGGCGGACGATGCGTTCCAGCGCGGGGCGTACGTGGCGCCCGCGACGCCGACCGAGGAGCGCCTCGCGGCGATCTGGCGCGACGTGCTCGGCGTCGAACAGGTCGGGCGCCACGACAGCTTCTTCGCGCTCGGCGGCCACTCGCTGCTGGTGGTCCGGCTCGTCGCGCACGTCGGCCGCACGCTGGGCAGCGAGCTGTCTCCTCGATCCGTGTTCGAGCGTCCGACGCTCGCCGGGCAGGCCGAGCACGTGGCCCGGCTCCGAGGCGCCGGCGCGAGCGCCGATGACGCAGCCGGGGCCGCGCTGGTCGAGCGCGTCGCGGCGCTGCCCGACGCGGAGGTGGCCGCACAGCTCGCCGCGTGGTCGAGCGTGATGCTCGACGTCCAGCCGGCGCCCGCGGCGCGCGTCCTCGCTGGACCGCGGCGCACGCTGGCCGACCGGCTGATCGCGCAGCACCGGATCGACGCCCGTCCCAGCCAGCCGCTGGCGCGGCGCGCGAGCCCGACCGCCCCGACGACCTTCGCCCAGCAGCTCCAGTGGGACTACCACCATCGCGGCAACTTCCCCAACCTCGGCATCCAGGCGACCGCGCTGGCGCTCCGCGGCCCGCTCGACGCGCGGGCGATGCAGCACGCGATCGCCGATCTCGTCGAGCGGCAGGCGGCGCTGCGGACCACGTTCCGCGTCGAGCAGGGCCGGCTCATCCAGACCGTCCAGCCGCGCGGCCCCGCGCTGGACATCGTCGATCTATCGCGCGCCGGCGATCGCGCGTCGCGGGCGCGCGCGCTGTTCGAGGCCATCTGCCGGCCGCACGACCTCACCTGCGAGGTGTTCCGCGCCCAGCTGGTGCACCTGGGCGACGAGGAGCACCTCCTGTTCCTGGTCCCACATCACATCGTGGTCGACGGGTTCTCCTGGGGCGTGCTCGAGGCCGATCTCGCGGCGCTGTACCGCGCCCGGCGCGCCGGCACCGCGGCCGACGTCGCTCCACTCGAGCTCACCTACGGCGACTTCTGCTTCTGGCAGAGGACGCTCGAGGACCGGCCGCTCGGCCTCGAGCAGCTCGCGTTCTGGCACCGCGCCGTCGCCGGCTACGCCGGACTCGAGCTCCCCGGAGATCTATCCCCCGGGGGAGGACCCCCGCCCCACCGGCAGAGCCGTCGGGGTCCCCACCCCCCACGATCGGGCGTTGCCGATCGAGTGGCGCGCCCCCGGGGAGCGGTCGGCATGGCCACGGACACCTACCAGGCCGGCCGCGTGCCGTTCGTGCTCGACGGACCGCGCTGGATCGCCGTCGAGCGCCTGTGCGCCCGCCTGGGCACGACGCCCTACGTCGCGATCACCTCCGGCTTCCTCTTGCTCCTGTCCCGCTGGGCCGGGCGCAGCGATGTCTGCACGCTGAACGGCAAGTTCCACCGCAATCGACCGGGCAGCGAAGCGGTGATCGGCAACTTCGTGACGCCGTATCCGCTGCGCGTGGCGATCGACGAGCACGCCACCCTCGAAGACGTGGTGCGGCACTGCCACGACGCGGTCCTCTCGCACCGCGAGCACGGCCAGGTCGCCCCCAGCTCGGCGCTCGCGGCATGGCCCGAATGGACGCGATACAACTTCAACTATCAGATCAGCGTGGGCGAGGCCGGCGCGCTCGCGTTCGACGGGGTGACGGTGGAACGACTCGGCTGGAACGTCCACGCGCGGCTCACCCCGCACGATCTGGCGCTGTTCATCCGCCAGGACACGCACGGCGTTCGCGGCGACCTCGTCTACAACGCCGAGCGGTTCTCGCCGGAGCTCGCCGCCCGGATCGCGGCCACGCTCGATCAGCTGATCGACACCCTCGCCACCGCATCCTCGCATCGCGCCGACGCGCTGCCGCGCGTGCCGTGATCACCGCAGGTCGCACTGACCCCACCGGCCGTCACCGGCCGGCCTGGTGCCGACCTCGATCACGTCGGTCGTCGGCGGTCACGCGTTTTGCCTTCGGTGCTGTCCTGCCGCCCTTCGTCTTCCGTGTTGCGCTGGACGGCCTCCGCTTCGCTGTGGCCGGCTTCTCGGCTCGTGTCCCGCCGGTCCTGGCTGGTCTGGCGTTGCCTGTGGTCCTGGCGGCATTGAGCGCCACGGCGGCGAGGAGAAGCTTCTTGAGCCCGCGCGCATGTACCTTGTCGCCCTGGAACAGCTTGATGGCTCGCCACTGGTTGCCGCCGAGCTCGGCATTGAAGACGCCATCCACGTCCTCGAGCTTCGCTCCGTTGAGGAAGGTCACCTTCACCATGTTCTTGAAGGCATTGCAGATGCAGAGGATGCCGTCGCGGCTCCACGTGGGCGTGCCCCTCCACTTCCATTCCTCCGTCACGTCGGGAATGGTCTCGCGGATGATGCGACGGATCTCCGCCATCGTCTGTCCTCGCCAGTCGGGGTGATCGGCGCTCGCCTTGTCGATGAGCTCGGAAGGGTTCATGTCGTCTCCGTGGACCAGGCGCACGAACAGTACGTGTGCCCGGGCTGCGTCGCACCATCGCATCCCGTGGGTATCGCCGTCGCGCTACGTTACCCTTGCAGCAACATGTTCGAATCGGCAGAGCTCGGGCACGAGATCGACAAGGACCGCTACGAGACCGAGGTACCCGAGCTGCGCACGGCGCTCCTGGCGGCGCAGTACGAGGTGGTCAAGAAGCAGGCGTTCAGCGTGGTGATCCTGATCGCCGGCGTCGATGGCGGGGGCAAGGGGGACACGCTCAACACGCTCAACGAGTGGATGGATCCGCGCCACCTGCAGACCAACGCGATCCGGCCGGTGAACGAAGGGCTCGAGGGGCGCCCGCCGATGTGGCAGTTCTGGCGCGCGCTGCCCAAGAAGGGCGGGCTCGCGGTGTTCGTCGGCTCCTGGTACACGGCGCCGCTGTTGCGCCGCGTCTACCGCGAGACCACCACGGCCGAGCTCGACCAGGAGATCGACGACATCCTGCGCTTCGAGCGGATGCTGATCGACGAGGGGACGCTGGTGCTGAAGTTCTGGCTGCACCTGACGAAGGCGCAGCAGCGCAAGCGGTTCAAGAAGCTCGAGAAGGATGCGCGCACGGCGTGGCGGGTCGGACCGACCGACTGGAAGCACCTCGCCATGTACAAGAAGTTCCAGTCGACCGCGCAGCACCTGCTGCGCAGCACGAGCACGGCCGCCGCGCCGTGGTTGATCGTCGAGGGGACGGACGAGCGTTACCGCAACCTGACGGTCGGCACCGCGGTCCTGACAGCGCTGCGGGCGCTGCTCGATGGCAGGCCGGAAGGCAGGGTGCTGCGCGCGGCGCCGGTGGAGGCGGCGCCGCGTACATTCGTGCCGGTCGATGGCAAGACCGTGCTCGACGCGCTCGAGCTCGATCACCCGATCACCAAGGACGAGTACCAGGACGAGCTCGCGCGCCTGCAGGGCCGGCTCAACATGGCGACTCGCCACAAGCGGTTCGAGAAGCGCTCGGTGGTCGCGGTGTTCGAGGGCGCGGACGCCGGCGGCAAGGGCGGCGCGATCCGGCGGGTCACCCAGGCGCTCGACGCCCGCAAGTACGACGTCATCCCGATCGCGGCGCCGTCCGACGAGGACAAGGCGCGGCCGTACCTGTGGCGGTTCTGGCGTCAGGTGCCGCAGCGTGGCCGGATCGCAATCTTCGATCGGTCGTGGTACGGGCGCGTGCTGGTCGAGCGCGTCGAGGAGCTCTGCCGCGTCTCCGGCTGGGCGCGCGCATACGGTGAGATCAACGACTTCGAGGAGCAGCTGATCGACCACGGCATCATCGTGGTGAAGTTCTGGCTGCAGATCAGCAAGGACGAGCAGCTGCGGCGGTTCGAGGAGCGCCAGCAGGTGCCCTACAAGCAGCACAAGATCACCGATGAGGACTGGCGCAACCGCGACAAGTGGGACGCCTACCACGACGCGGTGTGCGAGATGATCGACCGCACGAGCACCGAGGCCGCGCCGTGGACGCTGATCGGCGCCAACAACAAGTACCATGCCCGGCTCGCGGTGCTGCGCGGCATGGTCGAGTCGATCGAAGCTGCGCTGTAAGGCGGCTCAGTGCTATCGGGAGCCGTGCGCTGATGGCAAACATTGCCTGCCTCGAGCACCACAGCGACGACGTGCGAGCGAGTCATGTCGATCTGGAGCAGTGATAGAGTGCCGGCGGGAGGCTGCATGAGCGCGAACGCCAGGTGTGCACGTCCGTCGGGGCTGCGGGCGGTCTCGCGATGAGCGTCATCGACGTGTCGTGGAATGGCGGCGAAGCCTACGATGTCCACGTCCTGGCCGGCCACCAGTCGCAGAAGCCCATTGACCAGCTCGTTCTTAGGGACTCGGCAGATCCCGATCCGTCGCAATGGCGGTTCCAGGCCCAATGGCAGGCAGGAACGACGGTGACGTTCTTCGGCGAGTTCGCAGGCGCCCCGGGCCCGGCTCATGGCGTGACGGTCGATCAGAATACCGGGGCGGTCACCGTGTCGGCGGCGCCGCTGCCGACTCCGCATCTCAACAACTTCCTCATCCGTGCGGAGATCAGCGACCTCGTCAATGGCGTGTTCGCCACCAAGCTTCACCTGCGCGTCCATGTCCACACGTCGGTGGTGAACGCGTGGTTGACGCCGGCGACGCTGGATGTCCATGTCAACGCCAATGACCAGCGCTTCGGCGTGCTCGCGGAGTTCGACGACCGGACCGTCGGCGACCTGACGCGGCTGCCGGGGATCCAGTGGAGCAGCGCCGATCCGACCAGGGTCGCGGTGGATCCGGCGACCGGGAAGCTGTCCGCGAACGTCGCCGGGGTCACCACGCCGGTCTCGATCACCGCCACGTTGCCGGCGGCCTTCGGCACGTGGACGCCGGCTGCCGGTGTCCGCACGCTGGCGCCGTGGTCGACGCCGCGCGTGGCGACGCTCGTGCCGGGCAGCCCGGGTGTCTCCGTGATGGCAGACGTGCCCAATATCCTGTTCATCCCCGACGGCTTCACCGCGGCCCACGCCCAGGAGGGCGAGTTCCGCAAGATCGTGCTGAAGACCGTGAAGTTCTTGCGCAAGGACCAGCGCACCAGCCCGTGGGATCTACTCAAGCACAGCATCAACTTCTGGATGGTGTGGATCGAATCGCAGGAGCCGGGATGCACCGTGCTCGGCGAGATCGTGCCGGTCACATCCGGCGGCACCCTCCAGGGCGAGCCGATGCCGGAGCGCAAGGCGCCGAGCGCACCCGGCGCTTCGCCGCCGCCGTGGACGCTCGAGGAGATGCTGAACGAGGTGGGGCTGCCGATCCCCGCCGACGCGCTCGTGAGCCTTCAGCCCGCGGCGATCGCGGTCCAGATGCTGGCAAAGATCAACGACTGGACGACGCTCTACGGTGCGAAGGTCACCGGGCGTATCAGTCTGACCAACTATACGGCGTGGTCCTTGCGCGCGGACCGGCGTCTGCTCGACGAGCGCAACACCGGGCTCGGCATCGCGGTGGGCGGGCGGCCGAACGCGGAGAACCCGATCCGCTCCGCGATGTCGCTCATGTCGGGCCTGCGCACCTCGCGCGCGCAGCTCGATGACATGCTGAGCGCGCTCACCGACGGCAAGGGCAACACCATCGGAGCCACCTGGGTGACCGGCAAGGATCGGTCCCGCGTGTTCGCGCTGCTCGGCGGCACGCGCGGCGCCGGCGCGGAGAGCGAGACCCTCATCGCGTCCACCGTGGTATCGAAGCTGGATCCGGTCAAGGGAACGGGACTGGTCGACTTCGACCACGTGCTGCTCGGTCCGGGGGTCAACGGAGGGCGCTCGATGGCCGTGATCCCGCATCCGCTGCCGAAGACGCTGTCGTTCGGCGCTGTGTTCACCGTCGCGCACGAGACGGCGCACAGCCAGCACCTCGGCGATGAGTACGGCGCCACGGGGCGGATCGCGTCGACCACCGCGGTCGATGACCTCAACCTGCAGGACGAGCTGAGCGCCATGGCGCCCACCCCGTTCGGAGGGCCTGCGATCACGCTCAACGGCACGCGGCTGAAGTGGTTGTGGCCGCGCATCGAGAAGGCGGGCGCGCTGGCGGCGACGCCGGTCGCCAACACCAGCGGCGGCTTCGATCTGTCGCTGCGGTCGGGGCACGCCGCGGTGTTCAATCCCGGCGACGAGATCCAGGTGCGCGAGCGACCGCTCACGCCCGGTCCGAGGACGTCGGACGTGCTGGTGGTCCAGACCGTGACGAAGAGCAAGCTGGTCGCGACGCCCAAGGCAGCGCCGGTCACGACCTCCCCGGTGACGTTCGGCAAGGGCAGCGTCGTCTACAAGCCGAAAGTTCGGGCCGGGGCGCCGCTCATGCTGGTCGCCGATCTCATCCGCGACTGGATCACATTCACGGGCATGCCGCTCAACGCGAGCGGCACGAGCTGGACCTGCGGCGCCGGTGGCCGTTCCGTCGGTGTGCAGCCCGCCAACAACCTGCCGACCACCGGGCTGCGCACGCACCATCCCAAGTACACCGCCTGGATCGTCGGCCTGTACGAGGGCGGAAAAGACTTCCAGTGCGGCATCTACCATCCGACCGGGGCATGCATGATGCGCATCAATGTCCCGTATCAGCAGCGCCCGCTGCCGAGTGTGGCGAGCTGGGCGTACAGGTTCTGCCCGGTATGCCGCTATGTCCTCGTCGACGCGCTCGATCCGTCCAAGCACGGCGCCAACGACGCCTGGTTCGACACCCGGTACCCGGTGTAGACGTGGACGCCAGTACGACACTCGAGATCATCGCACGCCACCTGGCGCTGGCCACGCGGCCGCTCGCCGACGCCACGCTCGACCTCGAGAGCTTCCAGCGCTTCCTGTACGCGCTCGGCTGGGAGGTGAACGACCTGCCGGCGCCGTACGTGGCGCTCGCCGCCAGGGTCAACGAGGTGGTGACCGCGGCCGAGGCACTCGACGGTTCTGGCGCGCTCGCCGGGATCGCGGCGCTGCTCGACAAGATCCGCTCGCTCGTCCAGGCGATCCGGGGGCTGACCGCGGTGCCGTCGGGCGTGGAGGCGACGGCGTTCCTCGCCGACATCGGCGAGCGGCTGTTCGAGGTGCTGCTCGTCGATTACCTCACCGAGGCGTTTCCATTCCTGGCGCAGCTGCTCGAGGCGCTGCACGTCATCGTCGCGACGCCGCAGGCGCCCACCGCCACGCGGCCCGCGTTCGTCGAGACCCGGTTTCTGTTCGACGAGATCCCGCGCGTCATCGCCGATCCGGGATCGATCCCGGCGCGGGTCTACGGCTTCGGCACGCCGGACTTCGATTTCGCGCTCGCCGCGGCGCACGTCCAGGAGCTGCTGCTCGGCCTCGATCTGATGGTGGGTGTGGGCCGGCCGGATCCGGACGCCGCGGCCGGGTTTCAGGCGCCGCGCGCGACGGTGGCGCGAACGATCTCGACCGAGCTGGTCGTCCATGTCGCCGAGGTGAAGATCGCCGGCAAGAACGAGCTGGTCGGCCTGTCGCTGCTCGAGCTGCCGGCGGAGGGGAGTGCGCTGCCGGGGATGATCCTGCAGCCGCGCGTTCCGCCGGGGATCCAGACCAGCGTCGCGATCGATGACGAGCTGCGCCTCGACTTCCGGGCCGGCAGCGATCTGGCGCGGACGTTCGGCGTGTTCGTGCGGCCGGGCGAGGTCGGCGTGCGCTATCCCTTCGCACCCGGCACGACGCCGCCCTCCGAGGGCTTCGGGGCCGAGCTGTCGTGGCTGCCGGCGGACGCGACGCTGCTGCTCGGCACGCGCGGCGCCACCCGGCTCGAGGCGCGCGGCGCCCGGACCGGGATCACCATCGACATCGCCGGGACCGATGTCGAGCTCGGCCTGCATCTCGAGGTGCAGGGAGCCGCGCTGGTCGTCGCGCCGGGCGACGCCGACGGCTTGCTGTCGCGGCTGTTCGGCCGGTCGAACCTGGTGGTGCCCCTGCCGACGCGACGGGGTCTCCGGCGCTGAGCCTCGGCCCGATCACCATCGACAGGACGCGCATCGCGCTGCTCGCCGGGGTCGACGCCGGCGCGCGCCCGGCGCTCCAGGCGCTGGCCACGCTGGGGCTGCACGCCTCGCTCGGGCCGGTGGCGCTGGCCATCGATGGCGTCGGCTACGCGGTCCAGTTCACCGCGGCGGATGGCAACGCGGGGCGGTTCGCGATCGACGCGGGGTTCCAGCTGCCGAGCGGCGTCGGGCTGTCGATCGATGCGGCCGTCGCAGCGGGTGGCGGCTTCCTCGCGCGCCGGGACCACACGTACGAGGGCGCGGTGGAGCTGTCGGTGTGCGGCGTCGCGGTCAAGGCCTATGGCTTGATCGAGACCCGGCTGCCGGGCGGCGCGAAGGGATACTCCGCGCTGGTCGTGATCTCGGCGGAGTTCTCGCCGGGTCTGCAGATCGGCTATGGCTTCTCGGTCGATGGCGTCGGCGGCCTCGTGGGCATCCATCGCACGCTCTCGCTGGCCAGTATCCAGTCGGCGATCTGGAGTCATCACGTCGATGGATTGCTGTTCCCCAGGGATCCGGTGGCGGCGGCGCCGTCGCTGATGACGGCGATCGACAGCTTCTTCCCCGCGGCGGAGGGGCGCTACGTGCTCGGCCCGCTGGCGAAGATCGGCTGGGGCGGGGGGATCGTCGAGGCGCTGATCGGCCTCTTCATCGAGCTCCCCGAGCCGGTGAAGCTGCTGCTGATCGGCGAGGTCGACGTGGCGATGCCGCCGGTGCGGCCGCAGCTCGAGCTCCACATCGACTTCGACGGCGGCGTCGACTTCGGGCACAAGCTCGCGTTCTTCGACGCGACCCTGCACGACTCCCGGATCGAGCGCTACGCCATCGGCGGCGACCTGGCGTTCCGCTACGGCTGGGGCGACGCGCCGGTGTTCGCGCTGGCGATCGGCGGGTTCCATCCGCAGTACCAGCCGCCGGCGAGCTTCCCGTCGCTCAAGCGGATCTCGCTGTCGATCAGCCAGCCGGGCGTGCAGCTGACGGCGCAAGCGTACCTGGCGCTGACGTCGAACACGCTGCAGCTCGGCGCGAAGCTGGAGCTGACCGCCGGAGCGAGCGAGCTGAACGTGCACGGCTGGCTCGGGTTCGACGCGCTGGTGCAGTGGGATCCGTTCGCGTTCGTGCTCGACCTGTCGGCCGGCGTGGACCTGCGCGTGGGATCGACGACGCTGGCGTCGGTGCACCTCGACGGCCATCTGTCGGGCACCGCGCCGTGGCACTTCTCGGGCGATGCGTCGATCAGCCTCTTGTTCTTCGACATCAGCGTCCACGTCGACAAGCAGTGGGGCGACGCCGGGGCGGCGCTCCCGGCCGCCGACCCGACCCCGGCGGTGGTCGTGGCGCTCCAGGCGCCGAGCGCGTGGAGCTCGGTGCTGCCGGCGACGGCCAGGCCGATCGTGACCGCAGCGCCGCGGCCGAGCGACGATCGCCGGTTGCTGCTCGACCCGGCCGGCGGGCTGCGCATCGCGCAGCGCGTGGTGCCGCTCGGGAGGACGATCACGCGGTTCGGCGGAGCGCGGCTGGCGCGGCCGCTGACCCTGGCGATCGAGTCGCTCAGCGTGCTCGGCCAGAGCCATGGCACACCGACGACGGAGGAGTTCGCGCTGGCGCAGTTCGACGACATGAGCGATGCCGAGAAGCTGTCGCTGCCGTCGTTCACGCGGCTGGCGGCGGGGATCGAGATCGGCGCCGAGGCGGCCGACGTGGGACATGGCAGCCGGCCGCGCGCGGTGGTGACGTCGCTGGCGTACGACACGACGATCATCGATTCGCCGACGGTGCAGCGGCCGGGCCATGCCTACGTGCCCACCACCGCGATCCAGACGGCGATGAACGCGCGGCTGGCGCCGTTCCCGGCGGTGGTCTCGCCGGTGGCGCTCGCCGCCGAGCGCTACGTCGTCGCCGGCAGCGGAGACCTCAAGGCACGGCTCGACCTCGCGAGCGACGGCAGCAAGCGCGGCGCGCTGCTCGCGCTCGAGCACCACCTCGCCGCGCATCCCGAGGCGCGCGGCCAGCTCCAGGTCGTCCTCGCGCAGGAGGCGGCATGACCGACGCCAGCTACGGGTTCCTCTCCGTCGTGCGGCGCGGGCTCGCCGCGAACATCGCGCCGGCCGCGCCGCCGGGCGATCCGCGCGTCCCGGTTCCGGCGTCGCTGTCGATCGCCGGGCACCCGGTCTCGAACCTGCCGGCGCTCGCGCTGCGCGGACCGGGCGACATCGTGGGCTTCGGCCGCGCTGCGATCCGCCGCACCTGGCCGGCCGCCGGCGCGAGCAGCGCCGAGCCCAACTACTTCGCGCTCGTCGAGATCGGCGACGCCGATCTGCCGTGGCGCTACACGCCTGCGCCGGCGAACGGCGACCGGCTGACGCCGTGGCTGTGCCTCGTCGTGGTCAAGGACGCCGAGACCGCGCCGCTTCTGCCCGCGAGCAGGGACCGCCCGCTCGCGGTGCTGACGGTGAACGACGCCGGCGCGCTGCCCGATCTCGCGCAGGCGTGGGCATGGGCGCATGCGCAGGTCCTCGGCGCGCCGGCGCCGCCGGCGACCGACGTCACCGCCGCCGCGCTGGCCGCGCTGCTCGCGACGTCGCCGCAGCGCCTGCTGTCGCGGCTGCTCTGCCCGCGCAAGCTCGAGCCGCAGACGTCGTATCTGGCCTGCGTCGTGCCGACGTTCGAGCGGGGGCGGCGCGCCGGGCTGGGACAGCCGGTCGACGGCGTCGATCGCATGGCGCCCGCGTGGCGGCCGGGCGCTGCGCCGGTGACCTTGCCCGTGTACCACAGCTGGCGATTCCGGACCGGGCGCGCCGGCGACTTCGCCTCGCTCGTTCACCTCCTGACCGCGCGCAACGACCTGCCGTCGGAGGTGTGGCGGCGCGATCTGGCGGTGGCCACGCCCGGCGCGGCGCCGCCGGCGTGGCAGGTCGTCGGGCTCGAGGGCGCGCTGCGCACGCTCGACGCGACCGACGAGCCGTGGAGCGGCCTCGACGCGCGCGGCTTCACCGCCGCGCTCGCGCCGCTGCTCGACGCAGCGAGCCCGACGCAGCTCGCGCCGACGCTGTACGGGCGCTGGCTGGCGGGGACGGCGACGCTCTCGACGGCGCCGGGTGCGCCGCCGCCGTGGTTCCACGAGCTCAACGGCGATCCGCGCGCGCGCGTGGCGGCCGGCCTGGGCACGCTGGTGGTCCAGGCCGGGCAGCAGGATCTGCTGGCGCACGCGTGGGCGCAGGTCGACGGCGTCCGCCGCGCGAACCAGCAGCTCCGGCTGGCCCAGCTGGCGCGCGAGCTGGCGACCCGCCTCCACCAGCGCCACTTCTCCGTCGGAGGCGACGCCTTCCTGCAGCTCACGCAGCCGTTGCACGCGCGCGTGCGCTCGGCCGGCTCGACGGTGCATGCCCAGCTCCAGGCCAGCCCGATCGCCGGCGGCGCCATCGGCGCGACGTGGCGTCGCGTGGCGCGTCCGCTCGGCTCGCTCGGCGTGCGGCAGGGCCGGCCGTCGCTGCCGGCGCACACCGCGACCGCGAGCGCGCTGGCGCGCATGAACGCCGGCGCACTCGCGATCGCGCCGCCGCCGCCCGCGCCGCCGAGCGGAGCACCCGCGCGGCTCGGCGATCTGGGCGCGGCGCTGGTGAAGGCGGGCGTCGTGCCGGACCAGCTCCACACCCTGCCGATTCCGAGCGGCTTCACGGTGCAGCTCGCGCCACCCCTGGCGCTGTCCGCGGCGGCGACCGCCGCACCCCCGAGGGCCGGCGCCGCACCCCCGACGGCTGCCATGGCGCCCATCGCGATCCAGCCTGCCGCGTTCAAGCAAGCTGCGAGCGCGCTCATGGCGCAGCTCGCGGTCGCGGCGCGTCCCGGCGTCTCGTGGACGCCGGCGAACCTCGACGGGATCCACACCGCGCTCGCGACCGGACTGCATCCCAGGCAAACCGTCGAGCAGCCGATCGCCGCGCGGCTCACCGGCGTCGTGGCGGGCCCCAGGCGGACCGATCTGCTCGAGCCGGTGATGGCCGCGCCCGCATTCCCGCAGCCGATGTACGAGCCGCTCGGGGCGCAATCGCTGGCGTGGCTGATCCCGGGGCTCGATCGCGTCCCGCCCGACACGGTCGCGACGCTGACCACGAACTGGCCGTTCGTCGAGGCATTTCTCGTCGGGCTCAACCACGAGATGGCGCGCAAGCTGCTCTGGAACGGCTATCCCACGGATCAGCGCGGCACCTACTTCCGCCGCTTCTGGGACATCCGCAGCCGCGGCGACGCCGGTACCACGGGCGACATCGGCCCGATCCACCAGTGGACGGCGGCGCTCGGCCACAACCGGCCGGGTGGGATCGATCCGCTCGTCCTGCTCGTGCGCGGCGAGCTGATCCGGCGCTACCCCAACGTCGTGGTGTACGCCGCGCGCGGCGAAGCACCGGGAGGCGTTCGCCAGCCCGGCGCGACGGAGAAGCAGCCGCTGTTCTTCGCGCGGCTCGATCCCGACGTGGCGCTGTTCGGCTTCGATCTCGATCGCACGGAGGCGCGCGGCAACCCGGGATGGTTCTTCGTGCTGCAGGAGCATCCGTCGGAGCCGCGCTTCGGCCTGGCGGCGGCAGGCACCGCGTGGGGCGCGCGTCCGTCGAGCTGGCAGGTGCTCGGCTGGGATCATCTCGCCGCGAGCCCCGAGGCGCTGGCGGCGCTGCGCCACATCGATCTGAACGCGGCGCTGCCGCAGAACCCGACGACGCCGGACCCCACCGGCGCCGTCTGGCACGCCGGGGGGGCGCCCGGCACGCGCGCCGGCGACCTCGCGCACATCGCGTTCCGCCGGCCGCAGCGGCTGGCGATCCACGCCTCGATGCTCGTGCCCGATCGGACCCGTCGATGACCCTGCACGTCCCCCCGCTTCCGCCCCTCGATCGCATCGGCCCGACGGGCGTCGGGCTCGACGCGCGCTACCCGATCGCGCTCCTGCCGGTGCGCCTCGAGACGCGCCTGGCCGGCAATCAGCTCAAGGTGCGGATCTTCCCCGACGAGATCTTCGCCGATACCCACGAGCCGGGGCTCACGGCCGACGAGCAGCGCGACGGTGCGGCCTACGTCGCGACGATCCATACCGCCGCGGAGCCCGGGCAGTGGGCCGCGCTGGTCGCGCGCTACGGCGCGCCGCGGGCCGCGTGGATCGCGCTTGCCTCGGCAAAGGGCTCGCCGGCGACGCGCGCCGAGAGCTGGACGCGCGCGGCGCAGGCGAGCCTCCCCGACAGCTGGATCGTGCGCGCGCACGGCGGTGGGCAGGCGTTCACCGCGACGATCCCGAAGGTGCGCCGGCCGCTGGCGCTGACGGTGTCGCCGGCGCGCGGCCCGCAGGTCGCGGTCTCGGACCAGCTCACCGTCGACGCCGATCTCGAGTGGACCGTGCACTACGATGCCGCGGTCGCCGCCGGCATGGCCGTCACGCTCGATCTCACGCGGCCGGATCCGGGGCCGATCCCCGCCGGGCCGGCGTCGCGGCTTCCGCCGCTGCCGCGGGCCGCCCTCGACGTGGTCGTCGTCGGCGTTCGTCACGACGGCGCCGCGGCGGGGGCCGACTACCTGCATGCGCTGTTCGACGCGCACCACTACGCGCGCGGCTTTGCGTTCGTCGCGCCGGGCACGCCGACGAGCAACACCGGCGACGCCGCGGCGGCGTTCCCGCCCGCGGATCCCGGCGCGCGCGCCAGCTTCGCCGTCGAGCGCCAGGCGCCGATCGTGGCCCCCGGAGACGGCAGCGACGGCGAGCGCTTCGCCCGCATGCTCGGCCTGGCGGCGTCCAGCGGCGAGCGCGTGGCCGCGGTCGAGCACGTCGACGGCGCCGCGCGCCAGCAGGACGCGACGGCGGCGGCGATGAACGCGGCGCTGTGGCCGGCGACGCTCGGCTACTTCATGGAACAGATGATGGCGCCGAAGTTCGACGCCGCCACCATCGCCGGCGCGCGCGGCTACTTCCTCGCCAACGTGCGCCCGGGCGGGCCGCTGCCGGCGTTCCGCATCGGCCGCGTGCCGTACGGACTGTTGCCGGCCGTGTCGCTGACGCGCTGGAAGCCCGACGGCCCGCTGGCGGGCGCGCTGCGCCAGCTGCGCGATCGCCACTTCATCGCCGCGACGGCGAGCGTGCCGCGCGTGACCGCCGGCTCGAGCGATCCCGACGGCGATCTGCTGAAGGCGCTGGCCATCGACGCGAGCTGCCGCCGCGTGCGCATGCGCGCGCTGCTCGGCGAGGACGTCACCCGCAACACCGCCGGGCTGCTCGGCGGTGCCGCCGTGACAGCGCTCGCGCTGCAGCAGGCCGCGCGCGCCGCGGCGGCGAGCGCGCTGCTCGCCGGCGTGGGCCTCGGCGCGGACACGCGCATGGGCCACCTCGATCCCGGCGCGGCGACCGAGCTCGTCGGCGCACCACTGGTCACGAGCGCACCGCTGTCGGAGACCACGGGCGTCGACTACATCCACACGCTGATCGCGTGGGCCGGCGGCGAGCCGCCGAAGCCGGTCGACTTCGCGGCGATCCGCGACGACAAGCTGCCCGGCGCCGACCGGCCGCTCCTGTATCGCGTGCTGCGCCACGCACTGCTGCTCGAGATGGATCGCGCCAGCCGCCCGATCGCGGCGCCGCCGCGCCACGCCGGCCCGATCGGGCTCGGCGCCGCGGCAGCCGCGACGACGGTCGCACCGATCGCCGAGCGCGAGCCCGAGCTGGTCAAGTTCGGGGCGACCGCGCCGCCGACGGCGTACGATCGCATCGGCGCGGCCGCGACCGCATCCGGTTTCGTGGGCCGGCTGCAGCCCTACCTGGACAGCCTGAAGGCGATCGCGTCGCTGCCGTCGGCGGAGCTCGAGCGGCGCTTCGGCGAGACGCTCGACGCGTGCTCGCATCGGCTCGACGCCTGGATCACCTCGCTGGCCACGGCCCGGCTCCACGAGCTGCGCAGTCACCAGCCGACCGGCTGCCACGTCGGCGCGTTCGGCTGGGTCGAGGGCGTGCGGCCGGCGGGCGCGGCCGCCGCGGTGGGCGGCTTCATCCACGCTCCGTCGGCGGCACACGCCGCGACGGCGGCGATCCTGCGCAATGGCTACCTCAGCCGCGGCGGCGGCAGCTCGCCGTACGCGGTCGATCTCAGCTCGGCGCGCGTTCGCCATGCGCTCGATGTCCTCGACGGTACGCGCCAGGGCGAGCCGCTGAGCGCGCTGCTCGGATATCGCTTCGAGCGCGAGCTCCACGAGCGCGGGCTCGAGCGGCTGATCGCCGACCTGCGCCGGCAGCATCCGCTGGTTGCGGGGCGCACCCCCGAGGGGACGGGTCCGACCGAGCTGGTCGCGGCGAGCAACGTCGTCGATGGGCTCGCCGTGCGCGCGGCCCGGCCGATGCCGTCGGGCCTGACCACCGACGACCAGAAGAGGTTCACCGATGCGCTCGGGGTGCTCGACGAGGCGGTCGACGGGCTCGCCGATCTGCTCACCGCCGAGTCGGTGTTCCAGGCCGTGCGCGGCAACCCGACCGCGGCGGCGGCCGGGCTCGACGCGATGGCGCAGGGCGTGCTGCCGCCCGAGCCCGACGTGGTGCGCTCGCCGCGCGGCGGCACGGGGTTCACGCAGCGGCTCGTCATCGCGCTCGACGGCGCGATCGCGGCGCCACCGCATGCCACGCCGCGCGCCGCCGTCGAGCCGTTCCTCGACGCGTGGGCAGGCCTGGTGCTTGGCGATCTGTCCCAGGTCGGCTGCCGCGTCGTCGCCGCCGACGGAACCAGCCGGCCCGTGACGATGGATCGCCTCGGGCTGCGACCGCTCGACCTCGTCGCGCTGGCCCGCACGCCGGCCTCGGGGCTCGGCGACGCCGAGCTCGATCGGCGCGTGCTCGACGCGGCCGGCGCAACGGCCGGTGCGCGCGTCGACCACGCCGCCAGCCCCACACCGCACAGCTTCGCCGAGCGGATGGAGCTGGCGCGCGCGCTGGCCGCTCTCGTCGGTGGCGCGCGGGCCCTCCTGCCCGGCGATCTGGTGTCCCCGGCGGACTCCGCGGGCGCCGCGGTCACCGATCGGATCGCGCAGGACGCCGCCACGCGCGCGCGCACGGCCTTGACGATGCTGGCGTCGGCGGCGTCGGCGCTGACCTCGGCGCTCGCTCCCGTCGCCGCCAAGCTCGCCGACGCGACGAAGCCACCGCCGAGCGCCGCCGAGCTCGCGGCGCTGCGCGCGGCGCTGCGGTCGGCTGCGCTGCTCGGCGTCGCCGGCGCGTACCCCGCACCCGCCGCGACGAGCTCCGAGCTGGCGTCGCTGGCACGGGCCGCACAGAACGAGCTGGCATCGCGTGCCGCCGGCGCGCCCGCGCTCACGGCCACCGACGCCTCGTCGCTGCTCGCGGCAGCGACCGCGACCGTCGAGGCCGTGTTCGGCCGCGACTTCGTCCTCCTACCGCAGCTCGCGCCCCCGGCGCCGGCCGCGCTGGCGGCCTCGCTCGCCGAATCGAGCGCGATCGTGGCGGATCCCAACCTGCCGCGCCGCGTCCTGCAGCAGGTCGCGCGCGTCCGGCCCGGCGTCGGCCGCTGGCGCTCGCTGTTCCTCTACGCCGAGGCGCTCGGCACGCTGGCACCGACGGTCGACGTGGCGCAGCTTCCGGCGGGGCAGGCGGCGTGGGCGGCGCAGCCGGGCGCCGCGCCCGCGAACGGCACTATCTCGCTGCTGCTGCATCGCCCGATGCAAACGGCGCCGGCCCACCCCTGGGCCGGCCTGGTCATCGACGAGTGGAACGAGCTGATCCCGTCGGCGACGCAGCCCACCTCGATCGCCTTCCACCACGACAACCCGGTCGCCGAAGCGCCGCAGGCCGTGCTGCTCGCCGTGCCTCCGACGACCGCATCGACCTGGGACAACGAGGCGCTGGTCGACACCGTGCGCGAGACGCTCATTCTGGCCAAGCTGCGCCTGGTCGAACCCGTCGACGGCCTGCGGCCGTTCCTGCCCGCGATCTGTCTCACCGGCAACACCGCCAACGAGACGGTGTCGACCAACCTGATCCCGGCGCTGATCGCCGAACCCACGATCCGGAGCGTGTGATGCCGTCGATCACCTACTGGAGCCAGCTCCTCCCCAGCCCGCGCGCGCCCTCGGTGGCCGAGAGCCTCGCCGCGCGCGTCCGCGATCCGGCGTGGTTCCTCGCGCGACAGTGGCAGCTCGGCGAGTTCCAGGGCGCCGACGCCGGCTCGCCGGCCTTCGTGCGGATCGCCTCGCACACCGCGCAGCTCGCCACGGCGCAGCTCGGCGCAGCCTCGGCGACCCTGTCGGACCACGCGCTGATCGAGCCGCTCGTCGAGCAGGAGCCGCTGACGCCGGACCTGGCGACGCGCGTGGAGCTCGGCCAGACGTTCGAGCTGCTGCTCGCCCAGGCCAGCGTCGCGACCGCCGTGCGGGATCAATTCCGCGCCGCCTACGCCATCGCCCCCGCCGGCGCCGCGGCGGACGCCGCCACGACCTCGTTTCTGCGCGTGTGTGCCGGCCGCACCGTCGACGGCGTGGCGCTCTACCACGCCGCCCGGGCCGCCACCGATCACGTGCCGCCGAGCCCCGCGCTGGATGCCGCCACGCGCGCCCGCGTCGCGCCCGCCCTGAACGCGTTCGTCTCGTGGGTCGACGCCACCTGGGGCGACGTCAGCGCCGACGAGCCGCCCGCCTGGGACCCGGCGCGGCTCGAGTACCGCGTCGCGATCACCGCAAGCTCGAGCGGCGGCGGCCGCTTCACCCTGTCTGGCCGCCCCGACGCGCTCGCCGACTTCGACTGGCATTCGTTCGATCTGACCAGCGCGACCGCGGATCCCACCAAGCCAGCCACCACCAGCGTCCTGCCCGGCCACGTGCGGTTTCGCGGAATGCCCAACGCGCGCTGGTGGGATATCGAGGGCAGCAAGACCGATTTCGGCGCCATCGTCCCTGACACCCGCGATCTCGCCAGGCTCCTCTTCATGGACTTTCTCCTGCTCCACGGCGACGACTGGTTCCTCGCGCCGCTCGACGTGCCCGCCGGCTCGCTGGCCTGGATCGACGCCCTCACCGTCACCGACGTCTTCGGCGTCGCCACCACCGTCCCGCGCGCCGACGCAACGCCCGGCAGCACGCGCTGGACCATGTTCTCCAGCCGCTCCGGGGCCAATGACATCGCGCCGTTCCTGCTCGTGCCGTCGACCGCATCCGCCGCGCTGCTCACCAGCCCACCGATCGAGGACGTGCACCTCTTGCGCGATGAAACCGCGGACATGGCGTGGGCCATCGAGCACGTCGTCGAGGGCGCCACCGGCCAGGCCGAGGTCGAGCCGCCGCCTCCCGTCGCGACCGTCCCCGCCGACGCACCCGCGTCGCTCGTCTACCAGCTCGCGACGCCCCTACCATCGAGCTGGTTCCCGCTCCTGCCGCAGCAGGTCGGCGGCGCCGTCATGCTCGTCGCCGGCACCGTCGAGGGAGCCGCCGGGCCGCGCGGGCGAATCGTCCAGCGCCTCCGCGCCCCGGGGTTCCAGCTCCCCGACGCCGAGGTCCCGCGCTCGGGCGTGCGGGTGCAGCGCGTGGCCTGCCGCGCGCGCTCCCCCGACGGACACATGCACCTGTGGATCGCGCGCCGGACGCGCTTCGGCGCAGGCGCCGCGTCCAGCGGGCTGCGCTACGACCAGGCCGTGCCCAGACCGCTGCCCTGACCTTCACGCGAGCCCGTCGTCGCTCCCGCCGTCGCTCCGACCGGCCATCGCGCGTGATGCGACATCGCATGCGAGCGAGTCACGCCGATCTGGATTCGACACCTGCGTGAGACTGGCAATGCCCACGTGGTAGGAATAGGACTACTACCACCTGACATTCCAGCCGGGCACCGACGGCACGACCTCCTCTCGTTTGAACCTCGGGCACGAACGGGTAGCGGGATACTCCCGATACTTCGCTCGGAACCGAGTGCATTATTGCAAGCGAACAGTCCTTTGCAGTCTCGGCGTTCAATCCGCGCTGGATCTCCCGCTGGTTCATCCCCGGTTCCTCCGGCGTCGCCGCCGTGGCATCCGTTTGAACCACCACATGACGCCGGGGGGCTCGGTCATGCGGCGCGCAGCATAGGACGCCAGATGCCGCCATGGGCGATCGACGGCGCGGGCGATTGCGCCGTAGGATGGACGCACGAGGCGCCCATGAACAGGATCTACAACTACACGGTGTACGCGAACATCCACTGGATGAACACGGGGCTCGCTCTGAACGGCACGGCCGGGGTCGCGATCGCGGCGGTGGGAGGTCAGTGGACGGCCAACCCCGGCACGGGCATGGTGGGCGCAACCGGGAACGCGGAGTTCATCGCCAAGGACGGGTACGCCCTGCCGGGCGCGCCCGAGGGGCTGCTGGTGGGCTACGTCGGGAGCACGCCGCCGCCCGATGCGGCACCGCCCGGCGTGTTCGCGATCGGGCAGGGGATCACGCTGCCGCCCGGTCAGCAGGGGGTGCTGTACCTGGCCATCAACGACGACATTCCCGCGCTGTACGGGGTGGGATTTGCCGACAACGAGGGGACGATCCAGGTGAAGGTCACCGTCGGTTGAGTCGCGCCGACCATGGACGCCAGCACACTCAGCCGCGAGCAGGAGGCCCTGGTCAACGCCGGCGACCTCGCCCTCGCCGAGCAGGTCCTCGAGGCGTGGCTCCGCGACCATGACGGCGAGGACAGCTTCGTCCCTCGGCTCGAGCTCGCGCGGGTCCGGTTCTGGCGCGGACGCCCGCGCCAGGCCCGCGAGCTGCTCGAGCGCCTGCTCCGCGAGCGGCCGGGGGATACCTGGACGGCCTCGTTCCTCGCACAGGTCGAGATCGCGCTCGGCGATCACGAGCGGGCCCGCGAGCTCCTGGAGCGGGCGCTCGCCTTCGATCCGTCCAACCACGAGGCCCGGTTGTTCCTCGGCGGCGACGTGCACGACGACGTGCTGCAGGTCCGCCGGCGGCTGACCCACGGCGCGCCGTCGCCCCGCGCGCGGATCGAGCTCGGGGCGCTGTGCTCCGCCATCGACTTCCGGCGCGGTCGGCGGGTCTCGATCCAGCACGGCCCGCTCACCCAGGCCTACCTCGATCGGGCCAACCTCTGGCTCGACGGCGCCGAGATCGGAGACGACGTCGACGTGCCGGCCTCGCTGCGCGCGGCGCTGCTGCGCGCCGAGCGGATCGTCTATTACACCTCGCACGCGTTCGGCGACGCGGTCCTCGGCCTGTCCGCCGTCACCGCGCTGCACCGGTTCTTCGAGCTGTGCCCCGAGGCGCAGCGCCCGATCGAGATCGTGAGCCCGTACGCCGAGGTCCTGGGCGCGCTCGCCGAGCGCCATCCGCTCGTCGCCCTGCGCGGCCTGAGCCGGCCGCGCGATCCCGAAGAGGCGGCGATCGCGGCGGAGGATCTCCGGCGGCGGCGCGAGCGCACGGTCGCGGTCACCAACGCCGGCCCCCACGTCTCGCGCGCGCTGCTCGAGGTCGCGCGCGATCACGCGCGTGGCAATCCACCCGCCCGCCCTACCGGCACCTGCTCGCGTATCCCGCCCGGCTCCATCGCATGATGGAGATGGCGCTCGGCATCAAGCTGCTCGATGACCCGGCCGCGGCGCGAGTGACGCTCTCGCTGTCCGGGGCGCTGTCGCGCATCCGGGCCGAGGCGCTCGCCCGCCACGGGATCGAGGGCGCCGAGTACCATTGCGTGATCGAGTCCGCGTCGAAGAAGAGCAAGCAGTTCGACCCGGCGCTCCTGCGGGCGCTGCTTCGCGCCATGACCGCCGAGTGCGCGCGCCAGGAGCACCGGAGCGGGCGGCGGCAGCGCGTCGTGTTCTGCCGCGATCTCGACCCCGAGCACAGCCTGGCCGGCTGCCTCGCCGAGCTGCCGGACGACGCGCGCCGCTACCTGCTCGACGTCGACGCCGACCTGCCCGAGCTGGCCGGCATCCTCGCCGGGGCGCAGACGACCGTGTCCACCGACACCGGCATCGCCCACCTGAGCGCGGCGCTCGGGCGGCCGACGCTCATCCTGTTCACCATGGCAGATCCGTTCCTGTGGTCGGCGGGCGGGCCCCACGTGCGCGCGCTGTGGTCGCACCACGCCTTCGCGGCGCATCTCAATCGGACCCCGGTGAACATGCAGGCGTGGGAAACGGACCGGCCGGTGATGGCCGAGTCGATCGAGGCGGCCGACGTGATCGACGCCTGGCGGCGCTGCCTGGAGACCGCCGCCGCGGGCGAGGGCCGATCAAGAGAGGGGATGGAGCTCGACCATCATCCGCTCGTGATTGCACCATCGCCCGCGCCAGACGCCGTCCGCGCCGCAGGTGAGCCGGCAGGTGACCTGCCCGACGCCGGCGAGGATCAGCTCGAGCGCCGAGGCCGCGTGCTCGACGAACCAGTGCTCCTCGCAGCGATCCCGGCCGTCGCCGATCTGGCCGCCGGGGAGCAGCTCGAGGATGCGCTCGTCGAAGCCGACGCGCATGTAGCGATAGCGGAGCGGCTTGCGGAGGCGCCGCAGGAACTCGTCCTCGACCGGGCCTCCGGGCGCCCGGGCCGGCGGCGGCGGCGGCGGATCCGGGAGTAGCCAGCCGATCTGGTAGTCCTCGAACAAGAGCGTGGCGCCGAGCCGCTCCATGAGCTCCACCACGTAGCCGCCCTTGCCCAGCCGCCCCGGCGAGTCGTCCACGAACACCACGCACCCACCGGCCAGGCCGGGCAGCGCCGCCCGCAGCTCCTCTCGGTGGTGCAGCGCGCTCGGGTGCGGGGCCTGCCAGTCGATGTCCAGAGAGTCGAGGTAGAGGCAATCGATCGACGCCGGCGCGGGCGCGTCGGGTCCGGCCAGAAAGCGGCGGCTGTCCGAGCAGACCACGCGCACCCGGTCGCTCACCCAGCGTCGCGCCACCGCGCAATGCTCCGGCGAGCAATCCACGCTCCACACCACGCCCCCGTGGATCCCGACGAACGCGTCGAACAGCAGCGTGCTGTTACCATGGACCGCATAGTCGCCGGGCCCGCCCGAGCGATCGGAGATGTGCGCGGTGCCGGTCTCCACGATCGTGTAGAACGGCCGGCGCCGACCGTCGAGCACCTCGAACACCTTGCGGAACGTCTCCCGGCGGCCGCCCAGCACCGGGGCATAGACGGCGTCGAAGATCTCGAGGAAGGAGCGAGGGCCGGCGTCGATCATTCCATATCCGGGTCAGCGGCAGTCGCAACCGGCGAGCGGGATCAGCTCGAGCCGGCCCAGGTCGCTGCCGGTCTGCTCGCGCCAGACGCCGTCGGGCTCCTCCACCAGCACATGGTAGCGTTGATCGGCCTCGGACAGCTCGAGGAGGAACCGCTCCCGGTCGGCGACGAGCTCCCAGCGCGCCTCCCTGCGTCCGCCGGATCCTCCCGCCGGGAGCCCGGCGATGCGCCCGTCGGCGTTCAGCCGGACGAGCTGTCGGCCCACGCGCACCCGGACGAGCAGCGCCTGCCGGTCGACGAGCGCGCCGCGGCGCGCCACGCGCTCGATCTCGCGCAGGTCCTCCACCGGCATCCGGGACACCGGGATCAGCTCGATCGGCATGCGCTCGAAGATCAACCACCGGCCCGCGTAGACGCCGTCGGGCCGGCGCGCGAGCGTGCAGGTCTTCGACATCGAGCCGGCGATGACGAGGATCGGCTCGCCAGCCGGATCGTCCTCGACCTGCCAGGTGACCTCGAAGCCGGCGCCACCCTCGCCGATGGAGTGGTCCGGACACAGCCGGATGACGCGGCGGTCGTGCCCCACGCGGTGGTAGACGAAGCGCCCGACGGCGATCACGTCCGCCTCGAGCCGGCGGGTCGCGGGGGACTCCGGCACCGGGTGGGCGATCCGCCCGCTCCATCGCTCCTCCAGCTCGGCCAGCCAGGACAGGCACCGCGGCTCCTCCCGGAAGCCGTCGATGCGCGGGTTGTCGGCCGCCGGGAGCATCCACTTCGCGTTGTTGCGGTGCTGGAAGATGCGCTCGCCGTCGAAGCCGTGCTGGCACATCACCCGCTCGCCCAGCGCGCGCACGTCCCAGGGGACCATCGCGTACTCGTGCAGGAGCCGCCGCCACGCGATGTGGAACGTATCCTTGTCTCCGGCGAGGAGCTGGTAGTAATAGTCGGAGTGCTCGTTGTAGTGCATGGTGAGCTGCAACGGCGCAAAGCACCGCCGCTTGTCGACCACGATCTGGCCGGACTCGAACGAGGGCTCGTAGCGATACGGCACCTCCGCGACGTCCCAGATCGGGTTGGCCCGGTCGAGCGGGTGGAAGTCGGGCCAGAAGATCGCGCCGTGGCGGTGATACTCGACGGTCTCGAACAGGCGCTCCGGGTCGATCAGAGGCACGTTGTCGGCGTCGATGAAGATCACCTCCTCGAAGCGCGCGTGGAGGATCGCGTAGGGCTTGAGCTCCCAGCCGCCCAGCCGGCGCGCCGGGCGCTCCTCCTGCACGGCACGCGCGTCGATGCAGCGCACGTCGAGCGGCGCGAGCAGCGCCGCCATCTCGGACGTCATCTCGTACGGGCCCAGGTACCAGAGCTCGACGGGCAGGCGGCAACCCAGGTGGCGCAGCATCCTCACGCAGACCCAGGCACAGGCGAAGTATCGCCGGCCGCCGGCGCAGATCACGATGCCGCGGCCCGCGAACCGGTCGGGCGGGTAGGGCGCGATCGCCTGGATCGCCGTGCGCGCGAGCTCGCGGTAGCGCCCGAGCTCCGAGGCGTGCCCCCCGACCTTCGCCGGGGGACCCAGGTCAACCTCCATAGATCTTTTCGCCGAAGAACCGGGATCCGGTCAGCGCGTTGATCTGGTTCTTGATGGCGGCGCGGCGATCGTTGGTGAGGTAGACCCGGCGGGCGTTCTCCACGAACTCCGCGTCGAAGCGCTGGGCGGCCTCGAGGACGCGCAGCCGATCCTCCAGATCCCAGAGACGCCGGTTGATGGCGTCGAGCTCCGTGCTCAGCGCGACGACGCGCTCGTCGGGTGCCAGGTGTCGGTCCCGGATGGCGCAGAGCGCCTGCAGCTCGGACCGCACGTCCGCGAGCGACCGGACCTCCTCGAGTCGCTCGGACTTGATTCCGAGGATCGAGATCTTGTCCAGGATCTCCCCCCAGGACGAGGGGATCCACGGCATCGACGCGGAGATCAAGGATGGCTCCCCGGCGCTGGCGATCGACACTTCCTGAACCAGGTGCGCATCGTCCGATCGCCACTGCCCTGCCGACATCTCTGTCTCGATGTTAACGGGCAACCGGCTTTGCTTGTCAAGGGAGCCCGGTGTCGCGTGGTGCTCTGCCCGGCGGCCATCGACGCCGATCAATGCGCCGCCCGGTCCTGCGCGCGCGGCTTCACGAAGTGCTCGTAGATCGCGTCCAGCGACTCGAAGCGATCGCGGTGGATCTCGGTCGGTGGGATCTCGACGCCGAACCGGTCGAGCAATCCGGCCGTGAGCGCCAGGATGTCCAGCGAGGTCAGCACCCCGCCGGACACCAGGTGCTCGTAGTCGGGCTCCCCGCGATCGGGCGCGACCTGCCGGATGAGGCTCTTGACCACCTGCTCGAAGCCCGGTCTCGTCCCATCCCACGCGACCGCCGCGGCCGGCGCCGGCTCCCAGTCGATGGGCCCCAGCGCGTCCTCCAGCACGCGGACGTAGACGTCGAGGTGCCTGGGGTCGAGGTGGACGGCGTCCGCGCGCAGGGCATTGTCCATCCTGTCGTCCGGACCCAGGAGGGGCGTGCAGACATCGAGGAACAGGATCCCGATGTCGCGGCACATCGCCGCCATCTCGTCGTAGAACATCTTCTGGTAGCGGTGGCGCGCCTCGCCCGTGCCGCGGATCGGCCACAGCGGGTCGCCGTGGTCGAATGTCTCGGACTGCGTGGGGATGTCCGACAGGAAGCCCAGCACCCCCGGCCACGCCCGGCGGAAGGCGCCGAGGACCTCGCGATACTGGGCCACGGACCGCCGGATCTGCGCGGGCGGATCCGGGGCGATCGGCAGGAGGGAGCGGCACTCCGGCTCGCCGCCCTGCAGCAGGCACACGTCGCGAGGATCGATCTGCGCGAGCGCAGCCGCGATGGGTGCGCTCAGGGCGCCGATGGTGTTCCCGACGTGGGGCCCGATCCACGTGGTCCGGAGGCCGCGGCGGCCGGAGAAGATCCAGGCGTGGCTGTCCCCCCACACGTGGACGACGCGTGCCTGACAGGCGCGATGGTGCTCCAGGTTGGCGCGCCGTGCGATCTTGCCGCTCGAGGTCTTCCGGAGCCACCGGCGCGGCACGGCGATCGCGGAGGCGTCGACGTCGAGCAGCTCGCCGATGCGGCGCTTGAGCCGCGCGCGCACCTTCGCCCGGCCGTCGAGGCCGAGGAATCCGGGCGGCTCGAACAGGACGAACACCTCCTCGGAGCCCGCGCCGGGGTCGTGCCAGCCGATCGCGACGACCCGCCCGCCGTGGACGTCGGGATCGGCGCTCGCGATCGCCTCGACGTCCTGAGGGAACACGTTCTTCCCGTGATGGATGATGATGTCCTTCTTCCGGCCGCAGACGTGGAGCTCGCCGTCGTGCACGAACCCGAGATCGCCGGTTGGGAACCAGCCGTCGGCGTCCTGCGCCCGCGGCCCCTCGAAGTAGCCGGGCACGGTCGTCGGGCCGCGGACCAGGATCTCGCCGATGTCGCGACCGTTGTCTACCTCCAGGCACGTCTGCACGCCGGGGATGACCGGCCCGCAGCTCACGATCTCGCATGTTGCCGCGGCGTCCGGAGGGTCCGGAGCGTCGAGCGCCTCGTCGAGCGCCCCGGTGATCCCGCGGACCTCGATCAGGCCGCGCTGGTACTTGGCCCGGTCGACGATCAGCACGCGCGGCGGGCGGCCGATCGGCGTCTGCGACACCGCGAACACGTTCTCCGCCAGGCCGTAGCTCACCGCGAGCTGCCGCGGCGCCACGCCGTGGCGCGCACAGAACGCGCGGAACGCTGCGCGCGACACCGGCTCCGAGCAGTTCACGAACGCGCGCATCGAGCGCAGATCGTGGGCTGCCTCGATTCGCGCCAGCAGCTGGAACGCGAAGTTGGGCAGCCAGCACACCGTTGCGCGCTCTGCCTCGATGGCGCGGAGCAGCAGGGCCGGGTTCGCCGCCCACTCGAAGGTGTCCAGCAGCACGAGCGGCGTGCCGGTCAGGAGCGGGAGCAGAAAACCCGCGATGAGGCCCATGTCGTGGTACAGCGGC
>VBLP01000468.1:26504-40429 GCA_005887925.1 Deltaproteobacteria bacterium
GAACAGCGGATCATCATCTGCCCGGCGCGGGGGCGGCGCCGCGTCGCCTCCGGAGTGCGCCCGGGACAGGTCCGCCGGCGTCAGGAGCTGCTCGGTCGGGACGGGATCGCCGGGCAGGCCCACGAACCAGCGGCTCCCCAGGCGATCGATGTAGTTCTGGAGCTTCTCGCGATAGTCCTCGATGCGGATCTTGTGACTGGGATAGGACAGGAACGCGGGCAGCTTGCCCGCCCGGATCGCGCCGATCCAGGCCGCCATCATCGAGACCTGCATGTGTCCGAACACCGGGATCACGCGGTCGGGAGCCGTCCGGAGCAGCGCCGCCCACGCCCAGCACTGCGCGTCGAATCCCGATGCCGTCACTCCTTCGAGCGCTGCGCTCCCGTGAAACGAGAACGGTGGCATGGCCCAGCGATCGGCCGTCATGCCCTCGATCGCGGTCGGGCTGAAATGCGATGACGCCATGACTCGCTCCCATGCAGCGATACGCGCTCTCACCATCGCCCGGATCAGTTGCATAATGAAGCGAGAAGTGATGCGCTGGGGCGTCGAGGGAGGTGTCTGATGCTGCGCGAAGCCAACGATGTCGTCGGCCCCGGACGGGGCGCACGGGGGCGCCCGGCGCCGGCCGCGGCCATGACGACCGCCGAGATCAACGAGCTCCTGTTTCATTTCCGGCCGCTGCTGTCCCGGAGCGACGTGGTGAGCATCGACGTCCGACAGAAGACCACCTGCGGCAAGCGCACGGGCGATCTCGCGTTCGTGGTCGGGGTCGTGACCAAGCTGCCCCGCCGCGCGGTGCCTGCGGCGGCGCGGATCCCGGACCGCGTCCGGGCGCGGACGAGCCGCGGGATCATCGAGCTGCCGACCGACGTCGTCGAGGAGGGGGTGATCCGCGCCCTGGCCCAGGGCGGTGACGTCGTCCAGACCCAGGGCCTGGGCCGCAACGGCAGCCTCGGCGTCAACATCACGTATCAGGGGGCCTACCGCCTCCTGAGCTGTGCCCACGTCCTCACCGCATTCGATCCCCAGTTCGTCGGCGCCATGATCAGGTGGACCGCCGACGAGCTCGAGCCGTTCCAGGACCTCGTCCCGGTCAGCGGGCAGATGGCGGTCACGTACTACGACAACCCGAACGAGCCGAACCCCGCGTACAACGTGTTCGACCTCGCCTGGGCCGATATCACACCGGCCCTGGGCGATCCGGCGATCAAGCAGATCGGCACACCGGCCGGTATCCGTGCGCCGGTCCTGAACGAGCAGGTGCGGGTGTACGGCGCGATCAGCCGGTCGCTGGAGACAACGACGGTGACGAGCGTGACCGACCAGTACCGGGCTAGGAGCCAGTCGTCTGCCGGCCAGGACATCTATACGTGGTGGCAGAACGGCATCGGCCTCGATGTGCTCACTGCCGCATTCCTTCCGGGCGACTCCGGATCGGCGGTCGTCGCCACTTCCGACAACATGGTCGTCGGGCTCCTGGCCAATATCGGGTCGATCACGATCCGGGCGAGCCCGCTCTGAGGGTCTGTCCGGATAGCAGCCCCTGCACAGAAAGCGAATGACATCATGTCGCGAACCGTCATCGAGAATGAGGTCACGTTCCGGATCGATTCGGAGATCGGCTGGACAGCAGATGACGATGCCAGCGTGGCTCCCGACGATGCCGCATTGAGCTACATCACCACGGGCGAGACGGGGAACGAGATCCCGGCGTTCCTGCTGACCTCGCCGCTCATGATCTTCAGCGGAGCGGTCACCGCCACCGGCGGAGATCCCGAAGAGATCGCGAAGTGGCAGCTCGGCATCGTCCAGAACGTCACCGCGTACCACCGCGTGGCGACCTACGCCAACGGGTGGCGCATCACCGAGGCGTTCCAGACCGGAGATCCGCCCTGGAATCCGGCGCCACCGCCGCTGCGCGACGGCGAGCCCGGCGGGATCCCGTTTTACGAAAAAGGCGAGGTCCTCGCGTTGAACGAGAAGACGGAGATCGATCCGTCGCGCTCGCAGGACGCCCCCAGGTGGGATATCCCGCGGGCGATGTCGGATGGCTCGGCGCTCGTATCGACGTCCGGCGACAACCAGTTCGCGACGTGGCTCATGCTCGCGCGGATCGTGAACCCTCCCGAGGAGCGCAAGATCATCCTGCTCGGCCGCATCCGCTGGCGGGTCGACTGGACCACGGAGATGCAAAGCGGCTCCCCGGCTTTTCCGGGACCCGTGGCGACGGTCGTCCAGCTCACGACGGGGCTCGCCCAGGTCTACACGGCCGCGAACCTGCCGGTGCTGGGCGACGGGACCGCGGTCCCGGACCTGCGGACGAACGTCGAGGGCAACGACTACACGTTCGGGATCTTGAGCCACCCGGACGAGGTCCGGACATGGCGCTACAACGACGACGATGACGCCGTGGCGTTCGCGCAGGCGGCCAACCCGAACGGCTCACCGAACTGGCTGATGGAGCAGCAACTCCATGCGGTGCAGTTGCCGTCTCTGGAGCGCGCCGACTCGGGGCTGGCCGCGTCGGCCGCGCGCGTCGCGAGGGGCCTGGCCGCGTCGGTCGGGGGCGCCGTTCCGGCGCCGAGAGTGTCGGTCCAGATCACCAAGCCGAAGAACGCGACCGCGAGCGGCGAGGGGACGGTGTTCGACCTCGAGGTCGCGGCGAACGTCCTCTGGGTGGACACCGGGCTCATGGTCGACGGGGACCTGCCGGTGTCCCTCCGGTCGAGGTCCGGATCGTGGACGGCCAACCCGGCGATGGGCATGGTCGGCCCCACCGGGCATCCCGATCTGATCGCGAAGCCCGGCTATAGCCTGCCCGCGGCCTTCGAGGGCCTGCTCGTCGGCAAGGTCGGCACCGCGGTGTTCCCCATCGCGGGCGGAACGGCCGTCCCGGCCGGAGCGACCGGGCGGCTCTACCTGAGCATCAACGACGACATGTCCGGCGAGTACGGCGCAGGCTTCGCGGACAACGAGGGATCGATGCAGGTGGAGATCACCGTGGGGAGCCGAGGCGCGAGCGCGACGGGCTAGGACAAGGGCCAAAAACGGGATCTGCCGGACCCGTTCAAGAGCTTCAGGGGAAAGGTATCTACACCTTGGTAGCGCAGCGGCTCTGAACGCGGCCTACGAGAACCAGGCTTCGACTCTCTGCCACAGCTGGGCGATCTGCTGCGGCGTCGGAGAAACACCGGTATATGTGAAAGCAATCCCTTCATTCTCGCGGGCGTAGAAGTTCCAGCCGCCAATCAGCCTGTCGAGCGGGGCCGTCTCGCCCAGGAAGTATCCCCGGACCAGCTGCGCGTGTGTCACTGCCCCCTTGGCGAGCGCGAGGCGCAGGACGCGCATGTTATCGCGATAGACCCTTCCGCCGTCTCCCGCGACGCGGAAGTCGAGCCCGCTGGCCTGGAGGGCGAAGTACTCCGTCACGCCCTCGACGACACCGGTGACGATATGCGTCAGAGCGTCGTTCTCGATCGTGTGGAACAGCTCGTGGACGATCGCGTTGAGGGTGTGATTCTCGTTGTTGATCAAGACGCGGCGCTTGCCGCGCGGGTCCGGCGTGGTGATACCTTCGGTCGACTCCGCGCTACCGCCCGGCCCTTTCGCGGCACGCGCCCAATCGGTCTTGTTCAAGAACATGACGTTCTGCTGGTCGATCAGCGCGGTCAGTTGGCCGCGCAGCGCGGTGTCGAGCCCGAGTGACGGCAGGTACTGTGTCACGAAGGTCTTGGCGAGCTTCACCTTGTAATCCGGAGTAGGATGGAACTTGATTCGCGCCTTCTTACCCCCGAAGTTGTCGAACGTGTAGTCGACCGTGTCGCTCTGCTCGTTGATGAAGTCGATCTCCGGGAGCATGACTCCGAACGTGTCCGCGAACGCCGCCCGTAGCCGCGGCTCGAAGCCGCTCTGCAGGTATACGACAAAGCGCTTGCCATACCCGACCTCCCCCGGCTCCGTCACGGCGTCGCCGCTGTACCTGATATGGTACGTCGCGGTGAGGGATACATCGCGGACCTCGATTTCCTTCACGTCGACGACCGTAGCAACGCAAGACTGTCGGTTCAAGTGGGATATGCTGATAACGCTCGCGAAGTCTTGATTCGCGAGCGCCGGGGATGGACCAGCGGCGTTCCACCGGCAGCCGCCGGCAGCGGTTGGTTCTCGGACACGATGCTGCTGAGGTGCGGGACCCGGTCCGGTGAGTTATTGTTCAGGCGTGGGGGGTGATCGTGAGAAGGAGCTGGCGCAGACAGCGACCGAGGCAGCGAGCGTGCCCACCGTCGCTGCGGCTCCCGTCTGTGCGACGCTGGGGCGCTACCGGATCGAGCGCGGGATCGGTGCCGGCGGGATGGGCGTCGTCCATGCCGCGTTCGATCTCGATCTCGATCTCGAGCGGGGATCGCGCTCAAGGTTCTGATCATCCTCACCTGCGAGCACCTCGAGCCCGACAAGGCCGTCATCGTGCTCGCCGTTCCGCCGCAACCGCGCTTCGACTGAGTTCCCATCGCCGCCGGCATCTTGCTGCGGGATCGTGGCGGCGGCGGTTCCCTTGCCGCCGTTGGAGCGGAAGGTTGCCGGCGACCCTCGCAGGATGAAACTCGATCGGCGGCGTTGCGAGGAGACACCACGCCGTGTGCCACACACCAGGTGCCACGCGGAATCGGCCACGGCCAGCAATACCCCACCTCTGGGCCGCGGTTTCTTGGTCCTGGCAGCTCCGAGAGGGCGGCATATGCATTGCTTCATGCAACGTGAGAAAGGAGGACGCCATGAAAATAAGGACCGGCATCAAAGCTGGCTTCAACCCGCAGCCCGAGCCGCCCGGCTGAGGCTCCGGAACACGTGCCGCCGATGAACGCATCACGGCACGGAGCTCCAGCGCGCCGGTAGGTCGAGCCGCGGCGGCGCTCAGCGGTCGAATGGCGGACGCGGCGAGCGCCGGCATCCTCAGGTCGACGCCGACGATCCCCGCGCTGCCGCGGCCGGGGATGTCGTCGTCCGCTCGTCCTGCGCTGGGCGAAGTAGGCAACAGGACCAAGGAATGAGCATAGGATCGGTACATGCTCGGGCTCGCGCTTGACGTGGTCGCATCGATGATTCCGCGGGTGGATCGGCTGGCCGGCCGCGTGATACAAAGCGGCTACGAACACCGACGAGCCGCCACCGCTTGACGGCGCCACGCTGTGGCGTGCGATCGAGAGCGCCGCCGAGCAGGCCGGCATGGGGATGTATGTTGCGCATATCGATGTACAGCCGCCGCGCATCTTGTATGTCAATTCACGCGCGGCGGAGATCGTCGGCAGTTCGCGCGAGGAGCTGATCGGGCGGCTGCCGTGGAGCATGCTGCGCGAGCAGGATCACCCGACGGTGCGCGCACTGATCGAACGGCCGCCGGGAGCGCCCCGGGCGATGCTGGAGCTGGTCGTCGAGCGACCGGACGGCACGGAGGTGCCGATCGAGCTGGCGGCGACCCGCGTGCGGGCGGCGTTCGGGGAGCTCAGCTTCGGCTACTTCCGCGACGTCAGCGTGGAGCGTGAGGTGGTGGCGGCCCTGCGGCGCTCGGAGGCGCGGTTCCGGTTCCTCGTCGAGTCGGCGCCGGATGGCGTGGTGATCTTGAAGCGCGGCCTGATCGTGTTCATCAACCCGAAGGCGGCCCTGCTGCTCGGTGTCGGCCGGGGCGAGGCGGCGCTCGGGCGCTCGATCGCGTCGTTCCTGCCACCGGCGGATGCGGCGGCGGCGGGCGAGCGGATCGGCGCGATGCTGCGCAAGGGCATCGAGTTCCCCCCGAGCGAGTACGGCGTGCTCGCCGATCGGACGCGCGTCGTCGAGATCAAGTCGATCGCGTGCGAGTGGGACGGCGAGCAGGCTGTGCTCGCGTTCGCGCGCGACGTCACCGAGCGCAAGGCGATCCAGCGCCGGCTCGTCGAGTCGGACCGGCTGGCCGCGCTGGGGACGCTGGCGGCGGGCGTCGCGCACGAGATCAACAACCCGCTGACCTACGCGCACCTGAGCGCGCGGCGCGTGGCGCGGCTGCTCGAGGGCACCGGGTTGCCCGACGAGATGCTGACTGCGGTGCGCGGGCACCTCGACGACATCGTGCACGGCATCGCCCGGATTGCGTCGATCACGCGGTCGCTGCGCTCGTTCGTGAGCGACGACGCCGAGGCGCCCGGCCGGGTCGACCTCGAGGCGGTGCTCGCGCGGGCGCTCAAGATGGTCGACAACGACCTGCGCCACGCCGCGCGGCTGGTCCGCGAGATCGGACCGCTGCCGCCGGTGGTCGGCAATGCGGCGCGGCTCGAGCAGGTGTTCGTGAACGTGCTGATCAACGCGATCAAGGCGCTGCCGCCCGACCCCAGGGAGCGCCACGAGATCCACGTGGCGGCGGAGCACGTCGGCGAGCGCGTGACGGTGGCGATCCGCGATACCGGCTGCGGGATCCCGACCGCGCTGCGCGGGCGGATCTTCGAGCCGTTCTTCACCACGCGCGACGTCGGGCACGGGATCGGGCTCGGGCTCTGGGTGTCCAAGACGATCATCGATACGCTCGGCGGCGAGATCGAGGTCGACTCGATCGAGGATGTCGGAATGACGGTGCGCGTGCATGTCCCGACGCACCCCGCGGTCGCGCCCGCCGTCGAGCTCCGGGCGCCGGTTGCACGGTCGGCGGTGATCGAGGGAACACGGCGCCGCCGCGTTCTGGTGATCGACGACGAGCCGTCGATCTGCTATGCGATCGCGCAGGCGCTCGCGGACGACCACGAAGTCGCGGTCGCGACGACCGGGACCTCGGCGCTGGCACTGGTCGAAGCGACGAAGTTCGACTTGATCCTGTGCGACGTCATGATGCCGGGCATGGACGGTCACGAGCTGTATCGCCAGATCGCCGAGCGGTATCCCGGGCTGGAGCGCCGGTTCGTGTTCATGACCGGCGCGCTGGCGTCGGGGATCGTCAAGGCGCTCGACGGGCTGCCGAATGCCTGGCTGGTCAAGCCGTTCGAGATCTCGGACGTGCTCGCGCTGATCGCTGCGTCGGCGGACGCCGGCGAGCCCGCACCGGATCCGTTACGATGACAGTGGGTGATGTCGTATCGAATCGCGTGCATCTCTCGAAGCCGTTGCCGATCGATCTTGGACGCCAACCGTCGACGGCGATGACTTTGTGGGGCTTCGTCGCTTTGCACCTGGTACGCTCGCCAGCTGGTATGCGGACGACCCTCAGCTTGCTCGTGCTCGGCACGCTTGCGGCCCCCGCCCGGGCTCAACCGGGACAGACACCGGTGATGCCGCCGGAGCCGGCGCCGTACCAGCAGCCACCGCCGGACGCACAGGCCATGCAGGCGGAGCCGCTACCGCCCGGCGCGACGCGCGCGACGTTCGTGTCGACCGGCGAAACGCGGTGGGACGTGCGGATCGACAACAACGCAGTTTGCACCACGCCATGCGCGGTGGTCGTCGGTCCGCTGCGCTATGTCACGCTGCATTCGCAGGACCGCGCATCGACCCACCTCGCGGTCGGATACCTCGCGGCCGGCGACGTCCTGGTCCAGGCGCAGCCCCGTGCGGAAGGCGCGTTCGCCGCGGGTGTCACGTTCACGGCGCTGACCGGCATGGGCCTCGCGACCGGCATCACCCTGACGGCGGTCGGCTGCTCCACGGATCGTTCGACGATGTGCAACGCAGGGCTCATCACCGGGGCCGCGAGCGCCGTCGGGCTCTATCTCTCGATCGATCTGCTTCGCACCGCGTTGCCGCGCGTGCACATCGGCCCGGCACAGGCCTCGCCGTACGCGGCCGGTAACACCCTCGGGCTCGCCGGGCGGTTCTAGCCTCGGTCCCGGTGTCGATCACCACGCGAGGTTCGACTACGGCGTTTGGTCAGTCGGCGGTGCGCGGCGCATGGCAGGCGATCGACGACGCGATCATCGATCGCCGGTCGCGTTCCCGGGCTTCTCGTCCTTCGCGTGCCGATCGGCGCTGACGTTCTCCTTGCGGGCGAGGTAGAGGAACGGCAGGCGGAAGAACGCGATGGCGCCCGAGACGATGTACGAGGCGGCGTAGCCGGTGGTGTCGGCCACGCGGCCGAGGATCGGCTGGAACACGACGCCTCCGGTGGAGTTCACCATCGAGTCGAACGACAGCACGGTGGCTCGCTCGCGCGACGGGATGAGCGCGTTGATATAGGCCTGTCGGACCGGCGTGGTTGCGGCGAAGGTGATCGCCCAGACGACGAGCAATGCGACGACGATCGCGAAGTGCTGGAGGAGGCCCATCAGCACCAGCGATACGGTGGTGAGCGCGGCGCAGGTGATGAGGATGTCGGTGCGGCGGCGGAACAGCCGGCGGATGGCTGGCACGGCGAAGCCGCCGGCGACCTGGGTGCCGGCGATGCCAGCGGCGGCGATGCCGGCAATGCCGATCGCTTTGCGATCGCCGAACAGGTCGAGGAGGTATGGCTGGGCGGCGTAGAAGCCGTAGATGCCGGTGCCCATGTAGAACGGCGCAGCGAGCATCACCCAGCGGACGGGGCGGTTCTTGACGCCGTAGGTCCAGCCGGCGCCGGCGAGTGCCTTGACGTGGTTGACGAATCCGGCGCTGCGATCGGGCGTGAACCCGATATCCTTCATCAGCGTGAAGGCGACGACGAAGCTGACGAGCTGGAGGCCGGCGCGAACCAGGTAGGGCGTGCCGAGCGCCGAGATCTGCGCGATGAAGCCGCCGGCGACCGTGCCGACCAGCATCGCCGCCCCGGTGACGATCTGGTTCCTGGCGAAGATCGGGTCGAGGTCGTCGTGGTAGCCGGCGTGCTTGAGGGCATCGACCAGCCAGGCTTCGAGCGCTCCGGAGAAGAAGGTGTAGCCGCAGCCGAGCAGGAGCGACGCGATGCCCCAGCCCCAGAATGGCGCCTTCGCGTACCACATCCAGACGTAGAGCAGGTTGGCGACGAGCTGGATGGCAGCGCCGAGCAGGTACGAGGTGCGGCGGCCCCAGGTGTCGGCGATCATGCCGGTGGGGATCTCGAACAGCACGAGTCCCAGCGTGTAGATCGCATTGGCGGCGAACGCCTCGACGTTGCTGAGTCCGCCGTCGAGCAGGAACAGCGTATTGACGCCGACGATGAGCGAGGTCGGCAGCCAGATGAACTGGCTGAGCACCAGGTAGAGGTTCCGGATCCGTCGGCTCTCGGCGTTCATCGTGCGCGACTCCGGCTGGTAGTCGATGGCCAGCGTTGCCAGTACACCGAGCGTCGCCGGCGCGCTTGACAGGGTCGGACGGCGGGGCAGACTATCGCGACGGGAGGCGAGCGATGCCAACGGCACCTGGTGCGCCGATGCTCGGGTCGAAGGTATTCATCACGCGGACGGTCGATCCGTGGCCGGATCTGTTCGAGCGCTGGTGGGATGGTGAGGAGTGGATCTGGGTCAACCACGGTCGACCCGGCGGCCAGCGCGTGATCTCGGCGCCAGGTGCGGCGATGATGGACGAGAAGCTGTTCGTCGTCGTCCAGGACGGTGCGCTGTGGGAGCGCCACTGGCGCGCCGATCTCGGTGCGTGGGTGTGGGCGGATCACGGACGCCCGGAGAACCGGCCGATCCGCTTCGACCCGGGCTGCGCGATGATGAACGAGAAGCTATTCGTCGTCGTCGATGACGGGCGGCTGTGGGAGCGCCACTGGCGCCGCGACCTGAATGCGTGGGTCTGGTTCGATCACGGGCGGCCGAACAACGAGCGCATCGTCGCCTCGCCGGGCGCGGCGATGATGGATTCCAAGCTGTTCGTGGTGACCGAGACCGGCCACCTCTGGGAACGCAACTGGCGCGGCGATCTGAACCGCTGGGTGTGGTTCGATCACGGCCTGCCGCCGGGTGCCCACGCGGTTGGCGCGCCGGGCGCCGCGATGATGAACGCGAAGTTCTTCGTGCGCGGAAGCAATGGCCATCTGTTCGAACGGTTCTGGAACGGCAGCGCATGGGTCTGGGTGGACCACGGCAGCCCGCCGGGGACGGCCGTCGCGACCGAGCCCGGCGCGGCGATGATGAGCGCCAAGCTGTTCGTCGGCGCCGCGGACGGCCGGCTGTTCGAACGGTTCTGGAACGGCACCGCGTGGGTCTGGGTGGATCACGGGCGACCTCCCGGGACGGCGGTGGCCACGGCGCCGGGCGGCGCCATGCTCGACAGCAAGCTGTTCGTCGGCACTGCCAATCAGCGCATGTTCGAGCGGTTCTGGAACGGCGCGCAGTGGGTCTGGGTGGATCACGGCACGCTGCTGCACGACAACCGCGCGACGCTGCTCGACAACAGTGCGGCCGGCCCCAAGAAGACGCTCGCGGTGATCGGCGATGGCTTCGATGAGGTCTCGCTCGGGAGCTATCAGGGCTGGGTGCAGCACGAGGTGATGAACGGAGTGTTCAGCCACGACCTCTACCGCGACCTGAAGAGCGCGTCCAACGTGATCCGCATCGATCTGATCTCGCTCGACGCCGGCGTGTCGCAGCGTCGGTACGACGAGCACGGCACGCCGAGCGTCGCATCGGACGACACGATCCGGTCGACGGTGCTCAAGAACACGCGGCTCGGCTTCCTCTACAGCGGATCGTGGGCGCACTGCTGGCTCGAGCAGCAGTCGTTCACAGCGGCCCGCATCGCCAAGGTGCTGGCGCGCTTCGCGCCCAACTTCGACTACGTGCTCGTCCTGCTCAACGAGGGGGGCCAGGGCGGCTGCGGGGGCGGCGGGCAGCAGACCGTCACGCGCGGCGAGAACTGGACCACGATCGTGCATGAGTTCGGTCACGGCCTCGGCGGCCTGGCCGACGAGTACTCGCAGCAGGGGCTGCACTTCACGGGGACGAGCTTCGCGCAGCCGAACTGTTCCATCGCCGGCACGCGCCCGGGACTCACCTGGGCCAGCAAGGTGGCGGCGGGAGTCCCACTGCCGACGACGACCACCCCGAGCGGCTGGAACGACAACCAGAACGTGGGTGCGTTCGAGGGCCGCGGCACGTTCGAGACCGGGCTGTTCCGGCCCGTGAAGAACTGCCGCATGCGCTCCAACGAGCCACCGTACTGCCCGGTCTGCGCCGAGGTCATGCGCAATGTGCTGGGGCCCTTCGCATGACGGGAGGAACCATGACGCCACAGCGACCCACGCAACTGAAGCTGATCGCCGAGCTACACCCCGGCGGAGTCAAAGTTCATCATGTCGAGGTCGTCCACGAGCGCGTCGTCGCGCCCTCGCACATCGTCGGACCGTTCGTGTACCAGGTGACCGGCACCGGCCGCGTCCTGCACATGGAGACGATGACCGATCCGCTGGTCGAGCGTGGCTTCGGCACGCCGAAGCAGGGCGGCCATGCGATCCGCCACGCCACCGCCGCGGTCATCTCCGTGCGGATTCCGCTTCCGGCAGCCGAGGTGCCGGCCGACCTCGAGGTCAGCTTCTTTCGCGGAACCGACGCCATGCCGCGCACGCACGGCGAGCTGCACATACTCCTCGAGCAGCATCACAAGGTCGGACCGCCGACCGCGCCGCCCGGGCTGCAGAAGCTCCACACCCTGTCGCTGGCCGAGCTGCGCGCGATCCCCGGCTGGACGCAGCACCTGCACGCGGCCGGGCTCCGCGATCCCGGCGGGAAGCCGCCCTGACCTCCGGCCGAAGATGGAAGACGCGCGGCCGATCATGACGCTCGACAAGATCCCGTTCCGGACCTTCGACGGCTTCGTCAAGCCGCACGCGCACGACCTCCTGTCACCGCGCGAGCAGGCGCTGTTCGATTTCCTGTTTCCCGCCTTCCAGGGCACGAGCGACTCCCTGGACGCCTACGAGCGACTCAGGTCCAATCCACCCTGGAACGCCCTACCGCCGTTCATGGTCCTAGCCGCCAGCCGTCGGCGGTCAGCCGCCAGCCGTCGGCCGTGACCGTCAGCTGTCACCGTCAGCTGTCACCGTTAGCCGTCACCGTCAGCCGTCACCGTCGACCGTCAGTAGACTCTCCTGACCATGGAAGAGGTCACAGCACCGCGAGCCCGACCCTTCTACCGAATCGGTGTGGCCGCGGCCAAGAGCAGGTTCTGGCCCGTCGAGGACGAGCCCTCCGTCGCGATCATGACCGATCTCTACCGCCGGCTCACTGCCGAGCCGGTCGCGACCGCCCTTGCGAGCGTCCAGGAAGAGCACCACCGCGCCGGGCACCCGGCGTCGACCTGGGTCGGCCTGGTGTTCTACGACAACGATTGAGCTACGCTCTGGCCGAAGGGTCATGCACCCCTCCGAACGGCGGTTAACGAGCGTTGACCACGAACTCGTGATAGTCCGACTCTGAGCCGGAGTAGTCACCTTGCGCGGGAAACACCGCGCGCACGCGCCACTGGCCCACCCCGACAGCCCAGTTCAGCACTTCGTAGTAACCGTTCACCAGAGTCCGCGACGCCGTGTCCTTGTACGTCCACGATCCGCTCTCGACCTTGTCGAAGTTCACGTTCACCGTACCCATCGCCGGGGTGCCGTTCGCGCGCAGCACGTGACCCGAGACGCTCACGTGCCCCGGCTGGCCAGGGAGCACCTGGTTGATCGTGATGAACGCGTTCGTCGCGACTGGCTGGATCGAGAACTCGTGATAGTTCGACGCTGAAGAGGCGTAGTTACCTTGCGCGGGAAACACCGCGCGCACGCGCCACTGGCCCACCCCGACAGCCCAGTTCAGCACTTCGTAGTAACCGTTCACCAGAGTCCGCGATGCCGTGTTCTTGTACGTCCACGCTCCGCCCTCGAGCTTGTCGAAGTTTACGTTCACCGTACCCGTCGCCGGAGTGGTGCCACCGGCTACGAACACGTGGCCCGACACGCTTACCGTCCCCGGCGCGCCATTCTGGTAGCTGTCCAAGGTCAGGAACGTCTCGGTCGGCACAGGCGCTGGCACTGGCTTGATCTCGAAATCATGGTAGTTGGACTCCGACGTCGAGTAGTCGCCCTGCGCGGGGAACACCGCGCGCGCGCGCCAGTACGTCCACGCTCCGCCCTCGAGCTTGTCGAAGTTCACGTTCACCGTGCCGTCGGCCGTAGCGCAGCCTTCGTCGCGGAAGACGTTGCCCGACACGCTCGCAGTGCCCGGAGCGCCGTCCTGGTAACTGTCGAGCGTCAGGTACGTCTGCGTCGGGATACTCTCCGTTGGACAGATATGGACAGCCGGCAATTGAATCCACGGGTGTTGCCTTGCGAAATTACCAATGACACTCCATGCCGGTCGCACATGTGAGGATCGGCTATCAGACTTGTAAACGCCAGCTACTGCAGCCCAACCAGTTTCACCTGCGGCGATTTCGTCTGTGTATACGTACCACATTGTTGGTCCGAGATGCCAGTTATCGCGCTCTTGATTAGACAGAGAAGCAACGCTGCGAATCGCCTGAGCTTGCTGATCTTCATCAAGCACGGATGATCCTGAAGTATCATCAGTGATGCCCCAACCGAGCTCTGTGATCCAGAATTGCGCATCTCTGGAAGAAGAGCCTCCGATGAGATGCAACTCGTTTCGCATGACACTTACGAGTGCGTCAGCTCTTTCTCGCGCCATTTCCGGCGTATGGGCATAAGGATGGTATGCAACTGCATCGACCAAGCAACGGTTCGATGGGGTGAGCGCTTCACTTAGAAAATCACTCGCTGTTGCCTCGATCTCACTCGTATTGGTTACTGAACTCAAGCCCCCAAAAACAATTCGGGCACGTGGATCTCCGTTCCGAAGTCCCTTTCGCGCGGCGCGGAGGATACATCGATAGTCGTTCGCATTACCGACAGAAAAGCGGTTGAGATTCGGCTCATTGACGATCTCCCAAGCTCGGATCGCCCGTGCCTCGGGATGTGTATTCACAAACGTACCGTGAGGCCCGTAGGTTTTCGACAACTGTGGCACTCCTGCAGG
>VBLP01000470.1:0-10558 GCA_005887925.1 Deltaproteobacteria bacterium
GCCGCCGGCTACACCGGCAAGACCTCGATCGGCTGCCTCTGCGAGGGCGTCAAGAACGGCGTGCGCAAGCGCTACTTCATCTACAACATCTGCGACCACGCCGAGACCTACCGCGAGGTCCGCGCCCAGGCCGTCTCCTACACCACCGGCGTCCCGGCCGTGACCGGCGCGGCGATGATGGTGACCGGCGCCTGGAAGGGCGCCGGTGTGTTCAACATGGAACAGATGGATCCAGATCCGTTCCTCGCCGATGTCGCCAGGCGCGGCCTGCCCTGGCAGGTCGAGGAGCGATAGATCGGTGAGCGCGGGAGCTGGACTGGGCGCCGATGTCGCCCGCGCGATCGACGTGGGCGATCTCGAGACGCCGTGCTTCGTGACCGATCTCGGCGCGCTCGAGGCCAACCTGAAGATCCTCGCCGACGTGCAGCAGCGCGCCGGCTGCACCACCCTGCTCGCGCTCAAGGGCTTCGCGCAGTGGTCGACCTTCCCGCTGATCCGGCGCTACCTCGCCGGCGCCACCGCGAGCTCGGTCTCCGAGGCCCGGCTGGCGCGCGAGGAGCTCGGCGGCCAGGTGCACGCCTACGCACCGGCCTACACCGACGGTGAGATCCGCGAGCTCGTCACGCTCGCCGATCACATCGTGCTCAACTCGCCGGGACAGTGGCGGCGGCATCGCACTGCGATCGAGCAGGCGCGGCGCGCCGGGCGGACCATCTCGTGCGGCCTGCGGGTCAATCACGAGCACCAGGAGGTCGACGTCGCGCTCTACGATCCCGCCGGCCCGTGCTCGCGGCTCGGCACCACGCGCAAGAACCTCGCGCCCGGCGACCTCGACGGCCTCGACGGCCTGCACTTCCACACCCTGTGCCAGGCGCGCGAGGATGCGCTCGAGCGTGCGCTCGCCGCGTTCGAGCTCCAGTTCGGCGAGCATATCCCGCGGATGACCTGGGTCAACTTCGGCGGCGGCCATCACATCACGCGGCCCGACTACGACCGCGAGCGCCTGGTCCACCTGATCCGCGCGTTCCGCGAGCGCTGGAAGGTCGAGGTCTACCTCGAGCCCGGCGAGGCGATCGCCCTCGGCGCCGGCGTGCTGGTCGCGAGCGTGCTCGACGTGTTTCACAACGGCATGGACATCGCGATCCTCGACACCTCGGCGACGGCCCACATGCCCGACGTGCTCGAGATGCCGTACCGCCCGGTGATCGTCGGCGCCGGCGAGCCCGGCGACCTGCCGCACACCTACCGGCTCGGCGGCATGACCTGCCTGGCCGGCGACGTGATCGGCGACTTCAGCTTCGATCGCCCGCTCGCCATCGGCGACAAGCTCGTGTTCCTCGACATGGCGCACTACACGATGGTCAAGACCACCACGTTCAACGGCGTGCGGCTGCCGTCGATCGCGACCCACGATCCGGCGACCGGCCACATCACGGTGGATCGCCGGTTCGGCTATCGCGACTATCGCGATCGCCTGTCGTGAGCGCGAGCACGACCAGCCCGATCGGCTGCACGGCGAGCAGCGCGAGCGCGCACAGCGTGCCCGCGCGATCGGCGACCCAGCCGAGCAGCCATGGCAGCGCCAGCACCAGCGGCGCGAACAGGTGGCTCGCCACCAGTACGACGCTCGACCGGCCCGGGCAGCGCGCATAGGCCTGCGCCGTCGCCAGCGGATACAGCGGCGCCGCCGTCGCGCCGACCGGCACCATCAGCACCACCGACAGCCACAGCGCGGGCGCCGCGAGCCACGCCGCGAACGCCGCGCCGCAGGCCAGCCCGGCCGCGATCATCAGCCGGTGCTCGCCGTACCGCGCCAGCAGCCGCTCGAGCCCGACCAGGCCGATCGCGCCGCCGGCGATGAACGCCACCACCACCGCGTTCTGCCCCGTCGCGGTCGCGCCCAGCTCGTCGCGCACGTGGAGCGAGGCGAACACGATCAGGATCTCGTCGAGCAGGCTGCACAGCGCCGTGCCGAACAGCCAGCCGATCAGCACGCGATCGCGGAGCGCCTCGCGCGCGGCCTGCCACAGCGGCGGCTCGTCGTCGACCGCCGCCACCGCCGCGGCCGGAAACGCGCGCAGCGACACCGCGACCGCCCACACCGCGAGCATCGCGCCGGCGATCGCGAAGCCGACGCGCCACGCCGCCTGGGGGGCGATCAGCGCCAGCCCGCCCAGCACCACCGGCGCGCCAACGTAGCCGAGCAGCGACAGCAAGGTCCAGCGCGCCAGCGTTCGCGCCCGCTCGTCCGGCCGGTGATCGATCAGCGTCAGCTCGCTGAGCGAGTTCGCCGCGCCGGCCGCGAGGCCCCAGACCGACAGCGCCGAGGTCAGCGTCACCGGCCCCGGCGCCACCGCCGCCACCAGCTGGGCTGCCGCCATGATCGCCAGGCCGCCGCGGACCAGCCACGGCCGCCCGAACCGCTCGGCCAGCCAGAACCACACCGGATCCAGCACGAGCTGGACCAGCCCCGGCACCAGGAACAGCACCACGGCCGTCGCGGTGTGCGACAGGCCGAACGAGCGCTCGATGTCCGGCGCCCCCGACGACTGCACGCCGGACGCGAGCTCCTCGATCAGCGGAACCGCGAACAGCAGCGCCGTGATCGACGGCAGCCGCCGCGCGCAGACCCCTGCCGCCCGCGCGCGCAGCGTCGCCGCGATCCCCCGGACTCTAGCGACCCTGGCTCAGATGCGCTCGGTGAAACGGTTCGCCATCTGCCGAGTATAACTGACCCGGCCCCCGGCGTCATTCCCGCGCGCGCCGACCTCCGCTACTTCAGGCTGTTGCGCACGACCACGCCGCCCTTCATGACGAAGGCGACGCGCTGCAGCTCGGTCACGTCGGCGAGCGGATCGCCCGCCACGGCGATCACGTCGGCGAACCGACCCTTTTCCAGGGTACCGACGCGGGCCGCCCAGCCGTAGTTGAGGGCCGCCGCCGCCACGCTGAAGGCCATCTGGAGCGCCTGGGCCGGCGTCGCACCCCACTTGACGTAGTACGCGAACTGCTCGGCCTGCTTGCCGTGGATGTCGCGCTCGCCGACGCCCCCGCTCGCGAACGGCAGCGGCACGCCGGCCTTGAGCGCCTTGCGGAAGGCTGCCTCCGCCAGGCGCAGGCGACTGATCTTCTGCCCGGTCTCCTTCAGATCGGCCGGCTCGTGCCCGACGAGATCGGCGATCGTGATGCCGAGCGGCAGCTTCTTTGCGAGCAGCATCTTGAGCGATGCATCGTCGAGCTCCAGCGCGTGCTGCGTGGCATCGACGCCGGCCGAGATGCAGCTGTGCAGCCCTTCGCCGCCGTAGGTATGGCATGCGACCTTGAGGCCCAGCCGGTGCGCCTCGTCGACGACCGCCTGGACCTCCTCGAGCGTCAACGACGGGCTGTTGACGAGCGTGCCGTCGGGCTTGAACACGCGGTACTCGGCGCCGACGAAGTCCTGCGTGGTGTAGATCTTGATCCAGTCCACGCCGCGGAGCTTGGCTTCCCGGACCGCCGCCCGGGCGAGCCAGGGCGAGTTCAGGTTCTTGTCCTCGGTGTAGCCCTCGTGGAGGGGAGCCTGGAGCGACGGATAGACGGCGGCAGCGCGCTGGTTGAGCGACGGTCCAGCCACCTGCAGTCGCGGGCCCGGGATGATGCCCTTGTTGATCGCGTCGCGAATATCGACGGTGCCGTATCCGCCGCGCGAGTCCAGGTCGACCGCGGTGGTGAATCCGGCGTTGAGTGTCTTGGCCGCGTGCGAGATCGCCACGGCGGCTCGTGCGGTGATCGACTGTCCGTTCTGCTGATCGAAGAGATGAATGTGGGTATCGATCATGCCGGGCAGCACGGTGGCGCGACTGAGATCGATCACCGTGGCGCCGCTCGGGATCGCCAGGTTCGCGCCGACCGCCGCGATCCGATCGCCCTCGATCAGGATCACCTGGTTGGTCGCGAGGGTCGTCGATCTGCCGTCGAACAGCCGGCCGGCGCGTATCGCCGTCCAGCGCTGGGCGGCGCCGGCCGCCGCGGGCTGCGCCCACGCCGATGCCCCGGTGATACCGAAGGCGGCGGCCGTGACAACCGAGAGCGCGATCCTCTGCTGGATGGGCATGGCTCGTCCTTCGCGCGCACGAGGCTACCCTGCCGCCGCACGCGGTGAAAGAGGCGGAGGAGCGCGCCGGGCACTCGACGCGCCGGCGTCAGCGCAGCAGCACCAGCTCCTCGGCCGTCGTCGGGTGCAGCGCGAAGGTCCGATCCAGGTCCGCCTTGGTCGCGCCCATCGTCACCGCGATCGCGATCGTCTGGATGATCTCGGGCGCATCGATCCCGACCATGTGCACGCCGAGCACGCGGTCCGTCATCCGGTCGACGATCACCTTGATCACCACCTGCTCGTCGCGGCCGCTCAGCGCGTAGCGCATCGGCCGGAACCGGGCGCGATACACCACCACGTCGTGGCCCGCCGCGCACGCCACCGGCTCGGTGAGCCCGATCGCCGCCGCCGGCGGCTGGGCGAACACCGCCGTCGGGATCAAATGGTGGTGGATCGGCGTCGGCCGGTTGCCGAACAGCGTGTCGGCGACCGCGTGCCCCTCGCGGATCGCGACCGGCGTCAGCGCGACCCGCCCCGTCACATCCCCGACCGCATGGATGTGCGCGACGCTGCTCCGCGACCACTCGTCGACCTCGATCGCGCCGCGCCCGTCGAGCCGGACCCCGAGCTCGGCCAGCCCGAGCTCCGCGGTCACCGGATCGCGGCCGATCGCCGCCATCGCGACGTCGATCTCGATCTCGCGGCCGCCCGCGATCACGTGGTTGCCGCGCCGCACCAGCTCCGTGCAGCAGATGAAATCGATGCCGTGCGACGTCAGGTTGCCCGTGACCGCCTTGCGGACGTCCGGATCGAAGCCTCGCAGCACCAGCTCGTCGCGATGGATCAGCGTGACCCGCGCGCCCAGGCCGGCGAAGATGTGCGCGAACTCCACCGCGATGTAGCCGCCGCCCATGATCGCGATCCGCCGCGGCAGCGCCGCGAGGTGAAATGCCTCGTCCGAGGTGATCCAGTCGCTGCTCGGCCGCCGCGCCCGCCCGCCGGTCGCCACCAGCACGTTCGCCGCGGTGAGGGTGCGCCCCTCCACCTCCACCGTATGCGCATCGCCGAGCCTCGCCCGCCCCGCGATGACCTCGGCGCCCGCCTTGCGCAGCCGATCCACGTAGCCCTGCGATAGCCGTGCGATCTCCTTGTCCTTCGCGGCGATCAGCGCCGGCCAGTCGTGGTGCGCGTCGCCGATCGTCCAGCCCTGGCCGCGCGCGTCCTCGAGCATCCGGCCGACCTCGCTGGCATACACCAGCAGCTTCTTCGGCACACATCCACGGATCACGCAGGTCCCGCCCCAGCGATCCGCCTCCGCGATCGCGACACGCGCGCCATGCTCTGCCGCCACGCGTGCAGCGCGCACGCCACCCGAGCCGCCGCCGATCACGAAGAAATCCACGTCGAACCGCGACATGCACCGCAGTGTACGTGCCTGCGCGCACACCGGCACCACCACCACCCCGCCATGGCGCCCCCGTCACGTGAAACAACCCTTGCGGCACGGTTGTCATGCGCTCGACGAGGAGGCTTGATAGGCTGCAGCCCGGAGGTCCCATGCGAAGCCTGGCCATCATCCTCGCGACCCCGATGATCGCCTGCGGCTCCGGCGGCTACGTCAACGAGGTGCCCGACGCTCCGGCCGCCGACCCTGGCTTTCCGCCGCCCGCGCACGGCTTCCAGATCGTCACCCCCAACGTCGACATCCCTCCCGGCAAGGAAGTCACCTACTGCTTCTACTTTCACACGCCGAACGCCGCCGACGTCGTGGTGCAGCGCTGGGCATCTCGCATGACGCCCGGCAGCCACCACATGATCCTCTACCTCACGCCGACCGACCAGCAGACGCCCGGCACCCTCTCGACCTCGCTGTGCGGCATCGCGAACGGCAGCTTCGGCCCGGTGTGGACCTACTCGGCGCAGAGCCCCGATGCCGAGCTCGCCCTGCCGACCGATGACGGCGCCGGTCATCCCGTCGGCCAGTCGATCAGGGCCGGCCAGTCCGGCTTCATCCAGATGCACTACCTCAACGCGACCGACGCGGTCATCCATGCGCACGTCGCGCTCAACGCCTACACCTACAACGACGGCGCCCAGGTCACCCCCGCCGGCCCGTTCGTCACCTTCTACCGCGGGATCGACCTCGCGCCGGGCAGCCCCACCATCCCGACGCCGGGCATGGTCAGCGGCACCTGCCCCGTGCCCAACGATACCACCACCGGCAAGAGCCCCAGGTTCTACGTGATGACAACGCACACCCACAAGCAAGGCGTCCACAGCTTCATCAAGGACGGCCCCAGCACCGTGTTCGACACCACCAGCTGGGAACACCCCGGCGCCGCCACCTGGGACGCAGCCCCGTTCTACAGCTTCACCAGCGGCACGCTGTTCTATCAGTGCGAGTACTCGAACCCCAACAACTACCGGATCCAGACCGGCGACAGCGCCGCCACCGACGAGATGTGCATGGCCGTCGGCTACTACTTCCCGGCCACCGACGGCAAGGGTCACTTCTGTCTCAACAGCCTGATGGTGTACTGACATCCGCCTTCGATCGCGGCGATGATCCGCGTGCCGGTCGGCGAGCGCGTCAGTCGTCGATCTCGATGATAATCTCCTCGCCGCTGAGCTCCTCGGGGTCCGTCCCGCTGGCGGGCGTCACCGCCGGATGGTCGCTCGCCGCGCCCGTCGCGGCCGCCGCGGCCGCCGGCCTGTCCGGCGCCCGCTCCGCCCCCTTGTCCTCCTCGACGCGCGCTGCGATCGCGCGCGCGGCTGCGCGAGGCGCCAGGCTCTCGCCGCCGTCGACGTCGCGGATGGCAGCCTTGGGCCATGTCGGCCCCGTCGAGACCTGAGCCGTCGAACCGCACGCGGCCAGCGCGAGCACGAGCATCACCCTCATTGGTTCTACGGTAGCAAACGTGGTACCTGGCCGCATGATCGAAGTTGGCAAGAGAGCCCCGCCGTTCACCCTCGAGTCCTCCGACGGCGGCAAGGTCAAGCTCTCCGACTACGCCGGCAAGGTCGTCGTCCTCTACTTCTACCCGCGCGACAACACCCCCGGCTGCACCGTCGAAGCCAACGACTTCAACACCGCCGTCCCCGCGCTCGAGAAGCTCGGCGCCGTCGTCCTCGGCGCCAGCAAGGACTCGATCGCCTCCCACTGCAAGTTCCGCGACAAGTTCGGCCTGAGCTTCCCGCTGCTCAGCGATCCCGACGGCAAGGTCCTCGAGGCCTACGGCGCCTGGGGCGACAAGGTCATGTACGGCAAGAAGATCAAGGGCATCATCCGGTCCACCGTCGTCATCGGCAAGGACGGCAAGGTCGTGCAGCACTGGCCCAAGGTCAGCGTCAAGGGTCACGTCGCCGAGGTCATCGAGGCCGTCAAGGCGCTCGGCTGATCCCTGCCGCCGCTGCATGAAGATTCCATTGCGGCCGGCGCTTCCATTGAAGATCCAGCCACGTGCGATGGTAGTGACCCATGCCGCCCCACGCGGTGGAAGGAGCCAACATGTCGATCAAGCACGCGTCGATCAAGTACGCACTGGGCCGGATTCTCGGCGGGCTCACCCTCGCAGCCGCGCTGCTGTTCGCCCCGGCGATCGCCCAGGCCCAGAAGGCGCCGGCCGGAGACAAGCCCGCCGCGACCAAGCCCACCGACACCAAGCCCGCGACCACCGACGCCAAGGCCGCGCCCAAGCCCGCCCTGGTCGATCTCAACACGGCGACCCAGGCCGAGCTCGAAGCCCTGCCGGGCATCGGTGACGCCTACGCCAAGAAGATCATCGCCGGCCGCCCGTACGCCAAGAAGGACCAGCTCGTCTCCAAGAAGATCATCCCCTCCGCCACCTACCAGAAGATCAAGGATCAGGTCATCGCCAAGCAGCCGCCGAAGAAGTGAGCCACCGCCACGACCGGACGGAGCTCTGCGGCGCTCGCGTCACGGTAGCCGTGTCAGGATCGGCGACGGAGCTCCAGCCAGTAGTCGAGGAACGCGCGTAGCCGAGGAAGACTCTCCCGATCCTTGGAGCGATTCGCAGCCTCCTTGCTCAGGATGATGTCCGCTGGATGGCAGACCGGAAACCCCTCGACATCGATGTGTCGACGCCACGCGTCCTCGAACCTCTCGATGCCGTCCGGGGCAAAGACAAGATCGAGGTCGAACGGTCCGTTCTTCAACTGAACAAAGTCCTTGCCGCGCAGGATCTCTGCGCGCAGCTTGTCATCGAGCTGGAACCCCAGCTCGTCGAGCGCCGCCACGACAGCGGCACCATTTGCCGGCGACTTTTCCACGAACAGGTCGGCGTCCTGCGTGGTGTCGGGGTAACCCAACAGGATGGCGCCCGACTTGCGCAAGAACAGATACCGCACGCCATGACGCGCGAATGTGTCGCGGATCTCCTCCGCCTGCGTGTACTCAAACTTCCCGGCCATATCCTAGCCATGGAGGCAGCTCGCGTTCACACCAGGCGCGATATTCCTGCATCGTATCGAAGGTCCGATACGGTGCGTCGTCCAGCACGGGCTTGTAGGTTCGGATGAACGCGTAGCGAAATCGGGTCCTGAGCGGACGTCTGGCGGCCGCTTCGAATTCTTCGCGCCAGGCGCGCAGCTCGTCGGGGGGTCGAACTTCCCACGAGCTGGAGTTTACCGAAATCTCGGCGCTTGCCGCATGGACCCGGTTCCGGATGGCACTGGCGCATGCGCGCGACGCCTACGCGATCGACGACGCCACCGCCTCCCTGTTGATCACGGAAGGCTTTGCCACGGACGATCGTGGCCAGGGACTCGAGCCGCCGCGCGCGATCGTCTGGATCACCGCGGAGCGAGCTGCGCAGCTCGCCGATGCGGCTCCCCTGGTGCTCCGGCTCGACGCCGAGCTCCTCGCAGCGCTGCCTGGCGCTGGTGCCGTTTTCTTAGTGGAAGTCGCGGCTGGCGACCTCGGTGACGGGGCGGGTGAAGGTGGGCTTCCAGACCTCCTCGGCGATCAGGTGGACGATGCCCTCCTGGACCTGGAGCCGGCCGGTGACGCCCAGGAGCGAGGTGGTGCGCAGGACGATGGCGTGGCGGGCAAAGACCTGCTGCCAGACCACGAGGTTGACGAAGCCGGTCTCGTCCTCGAGGGTCATGAACACGACGCCGGAGGCGGTGCCGGGCTGCTGGCGGCAGATCACGATGCCGACGTACTCGATGCGCTGGCCGTCGCGGCCGAGCGAGACGGTGCGCGCGTCGGGCAGGCGGCGCGCCTGGAGCTCGCGGCGCAGCGGGGCGAGCGGATGGCCGCGGGTCGAGTGGTCGCTGGCGGCGTAGTCCCAGCAGATCTCGTCGAGCTTGCTCAGTCGATCGAAGACGACCGGGGTGTCGGAGCCGCCGATCGGGAGGCTGTCGGCTTGCCGGGCGACCCAGCCGCTGACCTGCCAGAGCGCGTCGCGGCGACCGATCCCACGGGGGAGGACCCCCGCCCCACCGGCAGAGCCGGCGGGGTCCCCACTCCCCGCGATCGGGCTTCGCCGATCGCCCACGGATAGCTCGCCGAGAGCGCCGGCCTCGGCGAGCGCGGTGTGGCTGCGCGCGGGGAGGTGGCTCCGGCGGACGAAGTCCTCGATCGAGGAGAAGCCGCGATCGCCGCGCGCCTGTGCGATGCGCTGGGCGTCGGCGAGCGGCAGGCCCTTGATCCAGCGCAGGCCCATGCGCACGGCGAACTCGGTGCCGTCGTAGCTCGGCTCGAGCGTGCAGTCCCACGCGCTGCGGGTGACGTCGATCGGGCGGACGTCGAGGCCGTGGCGCTGGGCGTCGCCGACGATGGTGGCCGGGGAGTAGAAGCCCATCGGCTGGGCGTTGAGCAGCGCGCAGGCGAACTCGGCCGGGTAGTGCTTGCGCAGCCACGAGGTGGCGTAGGCGATCAGGGCGAAGCTGGCAGCGTGCGACTCGGGGAAGCCGTACTCGCCGAAGCCGCGGATCTGCTCGAACACGCGCTCGGCGAACTCGTGGGCGATGCCCTTGTGCTCCATGCGACCGACCAGGCGCTCGCGGTGCGTCTCGATCCGGCCCGAGCGGCGCCACGCGGCCATGTCGCGGCGGAGCTGGTCGGCCTCGCCGGGCGTGTAGTCGGCGGCGATGATCGCGAGCCTCATGACCTGCTCCTGGAACAGCGGGATGCCGAGGGTCTTCTCGAGCACCGGCCGCAGGCACTCGTGGGGATAGTCGACGGGCTCGAGACCGTTGTGGCGGCGCAGGTAGGGATGCACCATGCCGCCGGAGATCGGGCCGGGCCGGACCAGGCTGATCTCGATGACGAGATCGTAGAACGTGCGCGGCCGGAGCCGCGGCAGCATCGACATCTGCGCCCGGCTCTCGATCTGGAACGTGCCGATGGTGTCGGCGGTGCAGATCATGTCGTAGGTCGCGGTGTCCTCGGCGGGGATCGTCGCCATGGTCAGCTCGATGCCGCGGTGGGCGTGGAGCAGATCGAACGCGAGGTGGAGC
>VBLP01000470.1:10722-14890 GCA_005887925.1 Deltaproteobacteria bacterium
CTCGAGGATCTCCTCGGACAGCCGCACCAGGTGGTCGAACACGGTCGCGCCGTGCTCGCCGAGGCCGGCGCGCGCCAGCGCGGACTGGTCGACCGCGCCGTACATCGACAGCTGCTTGGCGGCGCGATCGAGCGCGGTCTCGGAGATGCCGAGCGCCTTGCCGACGTCGCGCACGGCCGAGCGCGGGCGATAGCGGATCACGTTGCACACCATCGCGGCGTGATCGCGGCCGTAGACGTTGTAGACGTGCTGGATCACCTCCTCGCGGCGCTCGTGCTCGATGTCGAGATCGATGTCGGGCGGCTCGGCGCGCTCGCGCGACAGGAAGCGCTCGAACAGAAGGCCCATGCGCACCGGATCGATCGCGGTGATGCCGAGGCAGTAGCACACGACCGAGTTGGCGGCCGAGCCGCGGCCCTGGCACAGGATGCCGCGCCGGCCGCAGTACGACACGATCTCGTGCATCGTGAGGAAGTAGCCGGGGTAGTCGAGCTCCTCGATCAGCGCGAGCTCGGCGTCGAGCTGGTGGCGGACGGCCGGCGGGATCGCGGCCTCGCCTTCGAACCGGCGGGCGGCGCCGTCGTAGGCGAGCTGGCGCAGGTGGGCGGCCGACGTCAGGCCGCTCGGCAGCCGCTCCGACGGGTAGCGATAGCGCAGCTCGCCGAGCCCGAACCGGATGCGCGCGGCGACCTCGAGCGTGCGGGTGACCGCGGCGGGGTCGTCGGTGAACAGCCTGGCGAAGCGATGCGGCGCGCACAGATCGTGCTCGTCGTTGCCGCGGATCCGGCGGCCCGCGGTGATCAGGGTGACGCCGTGGTGGATGCAGGTCAGGACGTCCTGCAGCGGGCGGCGCGCCCTGGAGTGGTAGAGCACCTCGGTCGCGGCGGCGATCGGCAGGCCGGCGGCGGCGGCCCGCGCGCGCAGCCGGCGCTCGCGCGGCACATCGTCGGCCTGGCGGTGGCGGGTCAGCATCGCGTAGAGGCGATCGCCGAACGCGTCGCGGAGCTCGCCGGCGAGGTGGCGCGGCGGCTCGGGTTCGTCGGCGAGCACGCTGCCCTCGCCGCCCCACAGCGCGATCAGGCCGGTCGCGTGCTCGCACACCTCGGACCACGCGACCATCGCCTCGCCCTTGTCGCAGCGCCGGCGGCCGGCGGTGACGAGCCGGGTCAGGTTGGCCCAGCCGGTGCGATCGGCGGCGAGCAGGACGAGCGTCGAGCTCGGCGGCGCCTCCCGGCTGCCCACCGCGACCTGCCGCGGCCGCGCGCGCTTGGTGCCCTTGCGCCGCCCGGTGACCACGACCGCCGGCGGCAGATCATCGGTGTCGAGGCCCCAGCCCGGCCCGCGGCCGCGGTGCTCGTCGTGCAGCTCGACCACCGAGACCGGCGACTCGGTGAGCTGCGCGGCCGGTGGCGCGACCGAGAGCTGCGCGCCGCACAGGAGCTGCACGCCGAGCTCGCGCGCCTTGGCGTGGGCGCGGACCATGCCGTACACGCCGTCGCGATCGGTCAGCGCGAGCGAGCGCAGGCCGAGCCGGTGCGCCTCCTCGACCAGCTCCTCGGCGTGGCTCGCACCTTCGAGGAACGAGAAGTTCGATTTGCACCACAGCGGCGCGTACACCTGCGCAAGTGTTCAGCTGCGCGCGAGCCCGTGTCAACGCAGCGGCCGCTGCGGAATCTATACCCGGGATCGGCACCGCGAAAGCACCTGGCGCAACAGGAACTTACGTTCTGGAAACCTGCAGGAAATATTCGTATGCCACCATGGAGGTGTGTCTGTCCCACCGTCTTCTGTGGTGCACGTTCATCACCGCGGGGACCGTGGGGTGGACGGGATCTTGCGGCTGATCGAGCTCGCCAGCCACGACGGTCCGCTCGAGGCCACGCTGTGCGCGATGTGCGATGAGCTCGCCGCGATCGCCGAGGTCGACATCGCCAGCGTGTACGTGCGCGAGTCCGAGCGGCTGGTGATGCGCGGCAACCATGGCTTCCCGCCGTCCGCGATCGGCGCGACCGCGCTCGCCGTCGGCGAGGGCATCACCGGCCTGGTCGCCGAGTGCATGCGGCCGGTGTCGGCGGCGCATGCCGCGGCCGAGGCGGCGTACAAGCCCGTGCCCGGCCTCGGCGAGGAGCGCTTCCCCGTGTTCGTCGGGATCCCGCTGATCGGCGGCGGAGCGGTGATCGGCGTGCTCGTGCTGCAGCGCCGCGCCACCCCGTTCACCACCGACGAGGTCACGCTCGCGACCGCGCTCGGCGCCCCGGTCACGCTCGCGATCGAGCGCCGGCGCGCCGCGGCGGTCCGCTCGGCGCGGCTGCACGGCCTGGCCCACGTCGGCGGCGCCGTGCTCGGCCGGGCCGCGGCGATCACGACCACCACCGCGCTCGCCGCCCCCCCGATCGACCTCGATCGCGCCATGACCCGGCTGCGCGACGACCTCGGCCGGGCCGTGCGCCGCCTCGGCTCGATCGAGATCCCGGCTGTCGGAGCCGCGCTCGATCGCTTCGCGCTCGCCCTGTGCGATCAGCGGCTGCGCGAACGGCTCGCCGCCGCCGCCGACCATCCCGCCGGGCTGCGCTCGGTCGCCAGGGCGTACGCCCGCGCGCCGTACCGCCTCGGCGCCACGAGCGACGCCGCCGATCACGCCGCCGAGGTCGAGCAGCTGTGTGTGCTGATCGGCGACACCCGCACGCTGCGGCCCGGCGCGATCTGGATCGCCGACCGGATCGGCGCGTTCGTCGCGATCGTCGCCGTCGCGCGCGGCGCCGCGGCCCTCGTCGCCGGCGATGCCGTATCCCCCGCCGCGATCGCGGTGGCCCGGGCCGCGCAGCTGCCGACCGTCAGCGACGTGCCGGGCCTGTTCGGCTGGGCCCGCCCCGACGACCTGCTCGCCGTCGACGGCGACACCGGCACCGTGCTGATCCATCCCGCACCCGCGGACATCGAGCGGCTGCGCCAGGCCGCGCGCTGAGCACGCAGACGCCGGCAACCCGCAGCTCACGTCGACGAGTTCCTTGCTTCGTGCGATCGATCTGCCCGCGCGGGGTTGGCTCGCGCGTTCGCGCGGGTACGTCACGGTTGGCAGTTCTTCTTCACCTCCTGAAGAATCTGGTTCCAGAGAAGGCGAATATCTCTTATTGCATTCTCGGAATCACCCTCGTTGAACTTGTTTTGCAGCTCCTGGACCCAAGCGACGCGATCCTGGGTCCTGAGTGTTTCCGGCAGGGCGTTGAAGGCATCGACGAAGAACTCCAACGCCTGACCTGAGCGACGGTTTGCGGACGCCGCGCCCTTCTCCGACAATTCTCGAGCCTTGTCTCCGATCGGGGCGCATCGTGTCGGAACATGGTTGTCCAGTCGTGCTGGGAGGGCTGCTGTATCGCGACCAGCGACCTCCGGCGACGGGATCTCATCGCCATCACGCACGGTCGCGTCTCCGGCCGATCGAGCGTCAATTCGCCGCATGTCAGCCGCGAGGCCCGCGTCGAATCTGAGCGTCGCCCCCGGCGGCCCAGAGCTGCTGTCCGGTGGTTGCAGCACGACGTAGACAGCGTAAGCCACGACCATAACGCTCGCGATAAGGATCATGACTACCCGGAGGGACAGCGTCCGCGCCGGCACGGCGCCCGGCGCGGACGCGTCGACGAGCAGTGCGCTCGGCGTAGGCACAATGCTCGGCGTGGCCGCCTCGGCGGGTGATACGCTCGTCGCAGGCACGACGCTCGTCGCGGGCAACAAGCTCAGCTCGAGCGCTTCTGGCTTACCATGGAGGCTCCAGGGCCACTTCGTGGCCGCGTCACTTTCGCTGGACGGAGGCAGGACGTCGCGTATCGCGGCGCGGATCGCATCGGCCTCATCCTCATGGTTACCGAGCTCCGCCTTGACGGCGCTCGAGGCCTGCTTGAACGCGTTCGCAATGGTCGCCGACGCTGCCAGCCCGAGATAAAATCTGGCAGCAAACTTGGTCGCGATATGATCCTTTACCGCTGTCGACGTTGCCACCACCGCCGGAACACCATCGCCTAGTAAGGCATCCACCTGCTCGCCGGTGCTGCACCCGTTGAGAACCACGAGCTTCAGTGCGGGTAGCGTCCCCAGGAACTCCGCGATTGATCTGGCGTTGGTCGCGTTCATACCCCCATTGGGACGCTGGAACAACAAGGTTTTTCCATCT
>VBLP01000469.1 GCA_005887925.1 Deltaproteobacteria bacterium
CGGCGGTAGATGGCGAGGCTGCTGGTCACCGGCGGCGCGGGGTTTCTGGGCAGCCACCTGGTCGACGCGCTGGTCGGGCGCGGCCACGCGGTGACGGTGCTGGATCGCCAGCGGTCGCGCTGGCTGCCGGACGGGGCGCGGATGCTGGAGGCGGATCTGGGGGACCGCGCGGCGCTCGCGGCGGCGGTCGAGGGCAACGACGCGGTGTATCACCTGGCGGGGTTCGCGGATCTCAACGCGGCCAAGACGCAGCCGCTGGACACGGTGCACGCCAACATCGTCGGCACGGTGCACCTGCTCGAGGCGATGCGGGCGCACGGGGTATCGCGGTTCCTGTTCGCGTCGACGGCGTACGTCTACAGCCGCGAGGGCGGGTTCTATCGCTGCTCGAAGCAGGCGTGCGAGAGCTACATCGAGGAGTACGGGCGCACGTTCGGGCTGCGCTACACGATCATCCGCTACGGCAGCCTGTACGGGCCGCGCGCGGACGCGAGCAACGGGGTGTATCGCCTCTTGCGCACGGCGATGACGGAGGGCCGGCTGGTCTACAGCGGCGCGCCCGACGACATCCGCGAGTACATCCACGTCGACGACGCGGCGACCCTGTCGGCGGACGTGCTCGATGCGGCGTACGAGGGCCAGCACGTGACCTTGACCGGCGCGAGCCCGACCCGGGCGTCGGAGCTGTTCATGATGTTCCAGGAGATCCTCGGCCAGCGGATCGAGATCGACTATCGCCGGCTCGAAGGTCCGGGATCCGGACACTATGCGGTGACGCCGTATGCCTACACGCCGCGGCCGGGGAAGAAGCTGGTGACCACGCACTACGTCGACATGGGGCAGGGGCTCCTGCGCATGATCGAGGACATCCACCGGGAGATCGATCGTGACTGACCGGGTCCGTGCGGTGGTGTTCGACTTCGACGGGGTGATCCTCGAGAGCGCAGACGTCAAGACCGAGGCGTTCGTCGAGCTGTATGCGGAGCACGGGGCGGCGGTGGTGGAGCGGGTGCGCGCGCATCACCTGGCGAACCTGGGGATCTCGCGGTTCAAGAAGTTCGCGTGGATCGCGGAGCACGTGCTGGGGCGGCCGCTGGGCGACGCGGACAGCGCGGCGCTGGGCGAGCGGTTCGCGGCGCTGGCGCTGGAGAAGGTGCTGGCGGCGCCGTTCGTGCCGGGGGCCGAGGCGGCGCTGGCGGTGCTGGCGCGGGCGGGGCTGCCGCGGTTCGTCGCGTCGGGCACGCCGCAGGACGAGCTGGCGCTGATCGTGGACCGCCGCGGGCTGCGGCCGGTGTTTCACGAGGTGCATGGCACGCCGCGCGAGAAGCCGGAGATCCTGCGCGACGTGATGGCGCGCCACGAGCTCGCGCCGGATCAGGTGCTGTTCGTCGGCGACGGGATGTCGGATTACAAGGCGGCGCGCGCAGCGGGGACGGCGTTCCTGGCGCGCGACACGCCGGCGCTGCACGACGAGTGGGTCGCGCTCGGCGTGCGGCTCGAGCCGGACCTGGTGCGCCTGCCGGAGGTGATCGCGGCGTGGTGAAGCAGGTGCTGGTGTTTCGTCCGTCGCTGGGCGACGGCGGCGCCGACCGCGTCACGGTGACGCTGCTGCAACACCTCGACCGCGCGCGGTTCGCGCCGAGCCTGGCGCTGGTCCAGCGCGCGGGGGTGCTGGTCGACGAGGTGCCGGCGGACGTGCCGGTGATCGACCTGCGCGCGCCGCGGCTGGCGGCGGCGGTACCGTATCTCGCGCGCGTGATCTGGGCGCACAAGCCGGACGTGGTGCTGTGCACGGCCGGCGGGGCGAACGTGATCGCGGCGGCGGCGCACCGGCTCGCCGGCAGCGCGGCGCGGCTGGTGCTGTCGGAGCGCAGCTCGCTGCGGCGGACCGATCGCTCGGGGCTGCGCCGCGTGATCGAGCTCCGGCTCAAGCGTCTGGCGTACCGCCGCGCGGACGTGGTGACGGCGGTGTCCGAGGGGGTCGCGCGCGATCTGGTCGAGCTGCTCGCGCTCGACCGCAGCCGCGTCCAGGTCGTGTACAACCCGATGATCGCCGACGACGTGGCCGCGCGCGCGGCCGAGCCGGTCGCGCATCCCTGGTTCGCCGAGGCGGCGCCGCCGGTGGTGCTCGCGGTCGGCCGGCTGGTCGCGATCAAGGACTATCCGGCGATGCTCGCCGCGTTCGCCGAGGTCCGGCGCCGCGTGCCGGCGCGGCTGGCGATCCTCGGCGACGGTCCGCTGCGGGTCGAGCTCCAGGCGTGCGCCGAGGCGCTCGGTGTGGCCGATGCGGTCGCGTTCCTCGGCTACGACAAGAACCCGTATCGCTACATGCGGCGGGCGCGGCTGGTGCTGCAGTCGTCGCGCGCCGAGGGGCTGCCGGGCACGCTGATCCAGAGCCTGGCGTGCGGCACGCCGGTGGTGGCGACGGACTGCGATCACGGGCCGCGCGAGGTGGTGCACGACGGGGTCGAGGGCTACCTGGCGCCGGTGGGTGATTCGCGGGCGCTCGCCGAGCGCGTGCTCGCGGTGCTCGGCGACGGCCCGCTGCGCGCCCGGATGGGAGCGGCGGGCGCCGAGGCGGCGCGCCGGTTCTCGGTCGCATCGTCGATGGCGCGCTACCACGCGGCGATCGATCCCACCTTTCGCCGATCGATCCGACCGGCGAGGTTCCGCGCTTCGCCAGTGCCGTCGGGGGCGTCCCCCTCGGTGCTCGGCCGTCGTCGATGGATCCGACGAGAGAGGACTCCGGCTCCGCGGGCAGAGCGGTCGGGCTTCCCACGGCCCCGGCGGGGCTTTCGCCGATCCACGATCCCAGGGAGAAAGACCCCCGCATCTCCGGCGAAGCTGTTGAGCTCCCCGCGCTTGGCGCGCGGCCTTCGCGTATCGACCCCTCCGGGGAGGACCCCCGCTCCGCCAGCGCAGCCGTCGGGCTTCTCGACCCCGGCGCTCGGCGGTCGCCGAACGGAGGCGCGGCGTGAAGTTCCGCACGCCGCGCACGCTGCGCGCGACACTCGAGGAGGCCGCGCGGATCCGCCGGGATCCGCAGCTCGCGCTGTGGTCGCTGGTGGTGCTGCTGGTCCCGTTCTACGTGTTCCCGAGCGGCGTGCCGCAGCCGGCGGACCTGCTCGGCTTCGCGCTCTTGCCGATGCTGTGGCGGGGCTGGAACGGCCGGCTGCCGCCGCCGCTGGTCAAGCCGCTGAAGTACCTCATCGTGTTCATCATCTACGTCACGATCGTCAACGTCGTGTGGTCGTTCGCGATCGTGACGTTCTCGACCGACGCCAAGCAGGGCTTCCTGCTCGCGCCGACCTACTACATCTTCAACGGCCTGGCGTTCTTCACCTTCCTCCTGATGTTCCAGCGCTACGGCGAGCGCCTCCTGTGGCTGACCGTGCGCCTGGTGCTGCTGTCGGTGATCGTCCAGGCCGCGATCGCGCTCATCCTGCCCAAGTCGCTCGCCCGCGCCACCGTGATGTTCAACAACGCCAACCAGCTCGGCTACTACGCGGTGCTGTCGGCCTGCATCGTCCTGCTCGGCCAGAAGCGGCTCAAGCTGTCGACGCTGCAGGTCACCGCAGGGCTCGCCGCGTGCAACTACCTGGCGCTCCTGTCGGCGTCCAAGGCGGCGCTGGCGAGCATCGCCGCGCTCGGGGCCGCGCTGCTGATCAGCAAGCTGCGCACGATCGCCATGACGCTGGCGGTGCTGGGGTTGCTCATCACCACCGACAACCCGTTCTCGCGGGCGATCGAGCATGCCGAGCAGCGCATCGTGAACGACCAGTCGCTCGGCTTCATCGAGGAGCGCGGCTACGATCGGATCGGCGCGTTCCCCGAGTACTGGATCATGGGCGCCGGCGAGGGCGACTACGATCGCTTCCGCGAGATCAGCGCGATCGGCGCGCACGAGCTGCACTCGTCGATGGCGACCCTGTTCTTCTGCTATGGCATCTTCGGCACGCTGCTGTTCCTGCTCTACCTGTGGGGAACGATGTGGGGCGCCGGGCTCCGGGCGTGGCTGACTGTGGCTGTTGCTCGCGATGGTCGCGGCGCTGCGCGAGCTCGACACGCGCGAACGGCTGGCCAAGCGTGCGGCGCAGCTCGCCCAGCGCGCGCTCGGTCGGCCGACCCAGCCCGCCGCCGGTCCCGCGAATCCGCCACCGGCGGTCAGCCAGGCGCCGTCGGGAACCGCACCCTGACCGGCGAAGCGGCCCGCAACCGGAGCTCGGGCGGCCACATGCGCGGATCGGATCTTCCTGCGCGGCAGGTCCGGGGTGGTATGACGGCGAGGTGGAATCTGGAGCGAATGTTCGCGCGTCGGGCGAACCGTTGCCCGGCGGGATCGTCTGGCTGACCGGACTGTCGGGCGCCGGCAAGTCGACGCTGTCGGCCGCGCTGGCGGCCCGGCTGGCGCCGCTGCGGCCCATCGAGGCGCTCGACGGCGACGACGTCCGCACCTTCCTGTCAGCCGGCCTGGGCTACTCGCGCGCCGATCGCGACACCAACGTGCACCGCATCGCCTACGTCGCGCGCCTGCTCGCCCGCCACGGCGTGCTGGTGCTGGTCGCCGCGATCTCGCCGTACGCCGACACCCGCCAGCGGCTGCGCGAGCTGAGCACCGCCGCGGGCCACCCCTTCCTCGAGGTCTTCGTCCACGCGCCGCTCGCCACCGTCATCGAGCGCGACGTCAAGGGCCTCTACCGCCGCGCCCAGGCCGGCGAGATCCCGAGCTTCACCGGGATCTCGGATCCCTACGAGCCGCCGCCGTCGCCCGACGTCGAGGTCCGCACCGACCGCGAGTCGCTCGCCGACTGCGAGGCGCGCATCCTCGCCGCCCTCACCGCCCGCGGCCTGATCTCGGCTTGAGCATCAGCTGAGCAGGCACGGTGCAGCCTCGGCCGACGCCGCGCCGACCTCGAGCTCATTGCCAGGCTTTCCGATCGACACGGCGCAGATCTCGGATGTGTCGATCGACATCTCGTGTAGATCCAGGCGCTGCGCGACCGAGCACGGCACGCCGACCTCTGACGGTAGCTCGATCGCGATGGAGCACATCTTCGAGAGGGACTGGAACCAGCGCGTTCGCTGTTCGACGACTTGGCGCAGCACGCGCCTCTGGAGAGCGCCGCACGTCGTCACGCCGGATGATCTTGGCCATACCCCATCCTGCCACCAGCAGGAGCTGCCGGAGGTCACCGCTTGATGGAGGAGTTGCGATAGATCGATGCGCCGGCAGTCGGATCGGGGGCTTCTGTCGACGAGGCGGCGGGCTTGCTGCGGCGGAGGAAGCCGGCGAGGGTCTCGCGCAGCCAGGGCCAGTCGCCGCGGCCGCGGCGGAGGCCGAGCGTGGCGAGCGCCAGGAAGACGATGCTGCCGGTGAGGGTGGTGACGGCGGCGACGACGGGGAACCTGGCGCCGGTGGCGCGCAGCGCGGCGGCGGTGGCCCAGGCGACGCCGCCGACGATCAGGGCGTAGATCACCGGCTCGATGTGGGCGCGGGCGATGTCGCGCGCGCGCAGCGTGGTGGCCTTGATGCCGAGGCGGGACAGCGCGAGGAACTGCAGGAACACGGAGATCGCGGTGGTGATGTCGACGCCGGAGATGTCCCAGCGCATCGCGTAGAGCGCGCCGCCGATCACGCAGACGGCGTAGGTGACGTGCCAGCCGGCGAGCTCGAAGACGGCGCCGGCGGAGCGGCCGACCATGCCGCCGAGCTTGTAGGTGGTGCGGAACAGCATGACGACGGCCATGATGCGGAACGGCCACTCGACGCCGGACCAGTGCGGGCCGAGCAGGATGCGGACGACCTCGGGGGCGAGGACGATCAGGCCGGCGGAGGCGGGGAGGAGGACGAGCGCGCTGGCGAACAGGGTGCGGCGGAACGCGCGGCCGAGCCGCTCGGGGTCGTCCTGGACCTTGGAGAACGCGCTGAACAGCACGGAGCCAGCGACGCTGGAGAACACGTTGGCGGGGAACCGCATCAGCTCGTAAGCGCGCTGGTAGAGGCCGAGCTTGGCGGGTCCGAGGAAGTGGCCGACCACCATGTAGTCGCCGTTGTTGGCGAAGTAGCTGGCGATGTTCGCGGCGCTCTGGCCCATGCCGTAGCCGAGCAGGTCGCGGAGGTGGCGGCGGTGAAACCGGAGGCGCCAGGGCGGCGGTGCGAGGTAGAGCAGGAGGCCGACGCCGATCGCGGTCTCGAGCACGTAGCCGCAGGCCAGCGACCACGCGCCGGTGCCGGCGAGCGCGAGCGCGATCGCGAGGGCGGAGCCCGCGACGTACGCGATGAGGTCGATCAGGGTCAGCGCGCGGAAGCTCATGTTGCGCCGGAACAGGAAGCCCGGCACCAGCGCGACGCCGCGCAGCACGAACAGCAGGCTCAGCAGGCGCAGCACCCCGACCGAGCCCTCGATGCCGTAGAACTCGGCGAACAGCCCCGCGCCGGCGAACATCGCGCCGCCGAGCGCGACGCCGAGCAGCACCGAGAACGTGAACGCGACCTCGATGTGCTCGGGCTCGAGGTCCTTGCGCTGGACGAGCGCGAGGCCGACGCCGAGGTCGCGCAGGGTGTTGCCGAGCTGGATCACGGTCATCGCGGCGGCGACGACGCCGAACTCGGTGCGCGACAGGATCCGGCCGAGCGCGGCGTACACGGCGAGCCGGATCGCGTTCGACGCCACCGCGCCGGCGGCGGTCCACGACAGGCCGTGTCGCGTGCGCCGGGCGAGCCCTCGGGTCGGATCGGCCGGCGCGTCCGGTCCGGAGGCCCCGGGCGTCATCCGGGTCACTCCGAGGCCAGGAGCATGCCGGCGGCGACGGTGGTGTTGCTCGTCTCGTCGACCAGGATGAACGAGCCGGTGACCCGGTTCCTGCGATACGGGTCGTAGAGCACCGGCTGCGTGGTGCGCAGGCGGATCCGGCCGAGGTCGTTGAGCCGGAGCTCGCGCGCGGCCTCGTCGCGG
>VBLP01000471.1:0-2298 GCA_005887925.1 Deltaproteobacteria bacterium
TCGAGTTCGACGGCCGCTACGCGGCGATGCTGTCGCACGAGCCGAAGAACTATGCGCTCCAGCCCTACGACGGCCCGCTCGTCCTGCGCGGCGTCGCGTTCCGGTCGCGCCGCGCCGAGCCGTTCGGCGAGGCCTTCCTGCGCCGCGCCCTCGAGCCGCTGCTCGCCGGCGACCTGATCGCCGTCCAGGACGCGTACATCGCCACCGTCACCGCGCTGCGCCGGCGCGCGCTGCCGACCCGCGACGTCGCCGCCCGCGTCCGGCTCACCAAGAGCCCCGAGCAGTACCTCGCAGCGCGCGACACCCGCCACGAGCTTGTCTACGAGGCCGTGCTCGCCAGCGGCCGCACCACCTGGACCATCGGCGAGCATGTCCGCGTCTACCGCGCGACCCGCGGCCGCAGCCGGCTCCTCGTCGAGCCCTCCGAGGAGATCGAGGGCGACGACGCGCCGATCCCGGCCGACGCCGCCCAGGCTCGCGACCCGTGCAACCCGCATGACCCGCACGACCCGCGCGACTACGACATCGAGCACTACCTCCGCGTCCTGCGCGACACCTACGCCGCACGCCTGGTCCGCGCGCTCAGCCCCGAGGACTACGCGGCCGTGTTCGCCGATCCCGAGCAGCCGTCGCTGTTCGCCCGCCCCCTGCGCGACGCGCGCCCGATCCTCACGCCGATGGCCGTGCCGGAGCTCGCGCCCGAGACCGCATCACCCGCGCTGTATCGCTAGTATAGATAGATAGGAGCGTGTAGGACCTAGCGCCGGGGGCGCGCGGAGGAGAGCGCGGACACGCGCGCCGCGCCGGGGGCTGCTACGCGGATGGGCGTCGTGGCAGCGCCTGCCGAATCACCACCGACGCATGCGCGGACGGTCCTTGGTACGTGCGGGGGCATGACCTGCCAATCCTGGTCACAGTCGCCGCCCCGACCCCATCCGCTCGCGGGCGCCCCCGGCGGCCGCGCGTTGACGTCTTGCGAGCGCACCTCGAAGCGAAAGCTGCGCAGCGCGGTGGGTCAGCACAGGTGAGCTCTGGGATTAAGCACGGCGAGGGTGCTCGGAGCCCAGCGCCCCTACAGGCTGTGGCTGGTCGAGGTCGCCGTCGCTGCCCTGCGCGCAACCCGCCTGCCACGCGGCGATCGCGATCGGCATCCATCGCATGGCGCGACGCTTTGCACGGCCGATGCCTGCAGCGTCGCCGCTCTGCGCACGTTATCTGCTCGTGATCGCGCGCCGCACGTGCATGCCGCGCCGGCCTGGCAACTCGATGCGCCAGGTCAGCTGTCCATGATCCGCAAGCTCGACCCTGTGTGATCCGCGAGCTCGTACCCTGCGCGATCCGCAGGCGCGGTACCCTGCGTGATCGCCCTCCCGGGCCGCGTGGGCCACAGGCGCCGCGCCGCGTGCCGGCTGACAGAGGCGCGTGCTATCGCTCGATCGATGTTCGATCCCGCTTCCACCTCGGCCGAGGCGCTGACCGCCGCGCTCGAAGCCGCGTTCCTCCGCGAGATCCGCTGGCGCTACGACGCGGACAACCGGTTGCGCTTCGGTGGCCGGCTCGTCGCTCCGGTCTTCGTCCTGTCCGACGCCGCGGCGCACCTCGGCCGCTGGCACGCGGCCACCCGCACGCTCGAGCTGTCGCGCACGCTGGTCATGAGCCGGCCGTGGCTCGAGGTCGCCAGCGTGCTCGAGCACGAGATGGCCCACCAGTTCGTCGACGAGGTCCTCCGCATCCGCGGCGAGACCGCGCACGGCGACACCTTCCGCCGCGTGTGCGCCGACCGCGGCATCGACGCCCGCGCCGCCGGCGCGCCCGCGCCGGCGGGCCCGGGCGGCGATGCCGGCGACGCCGGCGAGCGCGTCCTCGATCGCATCCGCAAGCTGCTCGCCCTCGCGGGCAGCCCCAACCAGCACGAGGCCGAGATCGCGATGCGCAAGGCCCACGAGCTGATGCTGCGCCACAACGTCGAGGTCGCCGCCGCGCGCGTCGAGCGCAGCTACGAGGTCCGCCACCTCGGCGACCCGCACAAGCGGCGCACGCGGGTCGAGTCCGACATCGCGGCGCTCCTGTCCGAGCTGTTCTTCGTCAAGGTCATCCGCGTCCCGATCTACCTGCCGCAGGTCGGCAAGTCCGGCATCGTCTACGAGATCGCCGGCACCCACGCCAACGTCGAGATGGCCTGCCACGTCTACGCCTTCCTGCTCGCCACCGCCGATCGACTGTGGGCCGAGAACCGCCACGACACCCGCGTGCGCAGCGGCCGCGATCGCCTGATCTACCAGTCCGGCGTCATCCGCG
>VBLP01000471.1:2369-7132 GCA_005887925.1 Deltaproteobacteria bacterium
CACCGCCGCACCCAGGTCCGGATCAACGGCGCGCACGCCGCCGGTCGCGAGGCCGGCCGCACCGTGGTCCTCCACAAGCCCGTCGAGCGCGGCGGCTCCTCGGTCGGTCCTCGCCTGCTCCGCGGCTGACCGCGCGGCGCTACCTGGCTTTCCGCCGGAGTGCCATCCGCTTCAGCCGCGCAAATTCCCGCTGCTCCTGGGTGAACGACGCGACATCCCGCAGAACCGCGACGGCACGACCACGGCGGGTGATCACGATCGGCGACCGCTGCTCGGTCGCTCGCTCGACGAGCGCGGACGCGTCGCGCCGGAGCTCGGTGACCGGGACGATGTTCGCGAGCTTCATGTTACTTCAGCTCCTCGACGTGGAGCTCGATCCGCACGGTGCCGTCGCTCTGCCGGGTCCAGCGCGCGGCGGTGACCAGGAGGTCCTGCAGGTCGTGGCCCCAGATGCCGTAGGCGCCGTCGGTGCGGTTGCGGCCGCGCATCGCGCCGCGCTCCTCGATCGGGATCGTCTTGGTCGCCGCGGTGCCCTCCTCGGCGTCGTAGATGTGGGCGTACTCGTCGCAGATCGCCTTGACCAGCGCCGCGCGGGTGAAGCCGAGCGGCAGCGGCGACTCGATCGGCACCGACGCCGGCGTGGTCAGCGGGAAGTCGATCACCAGCACCGCTTGAGGGAACGGGATGGCGATGTCGTCCGGCTTGTCGAGCGCGGCGAGCGTGCGCTCGGGGTCGAGAGGGCGGATCCCGCCGGGAAACGCGATCCGCTGCACCATCATCGCGACCGGCTCGGGCGGTCGGGTCACCTTCGAGCGCGACAGCCACCACCACAGCGCGCCGACGCCGAGCAGCACGGCGAGCACCGTCAGGTAGGGCAGGGGGAAGATCACGCCGCGAAGCTATCACCGCCGCGGCCGGCGCGCCGCTTCCCGGACACCGGGCCGGCGCCGCGTCGGCTCGTCATCGCCCTACCAGCCGCAGCGCGCCGCCGTCGCCTGGCGCAGGCCATCGATCATCGCGCGGCACTGCATCTCGAACGTGCGGGCATCGTAGGTGCCGCGCAGCCAGCCCTGGGTGAGCTCGCGGTACTTGACCTCGAGCGCGCCGCGCGCGCCCTCGGGCAGGCCCGGACAGGCGTCGAGCTTGTCGATCATCGCGCGGTAGTCCCGGCACACCGGCGGCACGCGCACCGCGACCGGCGTCGCGGCGACCGCCGCGAGCTCGCGGTCGAGCGCGGCGCGCTGCTCGGTGGTGAGCATGGCCTTGCAGTGGCGCGGGTTGCGCAGCGAGGTCGTCGCGACGACGCACTGGCGCGCGTCGGCGTCCCAGCCGTCGCTCTCGCAGCGCACGGCGAACACCTCGCGGATCCGCGGCGCGCGCGGCGCATCGGGGCCGAGCAGGCCGCGCACGTGATCGGCGGCGGCGGCGCAGGTCGGCGTCGCGCTCGGCGGCGCACCGTGATGGCACGCCGCTACCACGAGGAGCCAGGCCAGGCGCACACCGCATCATAGCGAGTCGCACGCCGCGCGCCAGCCATGGCCGCCAGGCGGTCGCGCTACTCGCCGCCGGGGATGTGCGGCCCGACCAGGCACAGCACCGCGAGCGCGGCGAGCGCCAGCACGGTCAGCCGCAGGATCCAGCGGGTCGCGAAGTCACCGGCCCAGACCTCGGCGCGCGGCAGCTCGACCACGGCGGCCACCGCCGGCAGCCGCGCGGCCACCGGCCGGGACACCGAGAAGTCGCTCTGCGCTTGCGATCGGGGCATGTCACTGGGATGCCGGATCGCGGCCCGACCGGCATGCGGTGTCGTGTCGCAGCGGCTCGCGTCATGCCTCGCTGCAGTTACCGCCCTCGCACTCGGTGTTGCAGGTCGCCTCCGGAGCGCAGGCGTGGGCGCACGAGCCGCCGTCGCACTCGATGTTGCACGTGGCGCCGGCGGCGCAGCCGGTGCCGCACCGCCCGCCGTCGCATTCGAGGTTGCAGGTCGCGTTGTACCCGCAGGACAGCCGGCAGCCGCCGCCATCGCACCCGACGTTGCACGTGCTGCCCTCGCTGCACGCGAACGCGCAACCGCCACCCGGACAGTCGAACGAGCAGGTCTCGTTGGGGCCGCACCGCTGCTTGCCATGGCCCTCGACCGACACGGCGTACGGATCCTCGGGCGACTGCTCGCCGGCCTGCACGCAGGCCATCCGCGGCGAGCCCGGCGGCGCGGCGTGCGTCGAGCTGACACAGGCGGCGAACATCGTGAGCGAGAGCAGGGCGAGAGCGCGGGTCATGGTGTCTCCTGTGGCAACCAGGCCCTCGATCCCCGACCTGCGCACGCGGTTGACGAGGCCGGCGCGCGTCGACGCGAACCGGAGTACGCTGCGGCGGTGGCGAAGGACTCCTCGCGAGGCCAGGACCGGCGCGGCCCGTTCGCGGCGCTCGAGGCGCTGCGCGACTCGCTTCCCGCCGGCGCCGCGGCACCGCCCGCCGAGACTCCGCGCGGCCCGGCGCGCGCCGTCGTTCGCATGGAGCGCAAGGGCCGCGGTGGCAAGGAGGTCACGATCGTCGACAAGCTCGGGCTGTCCGCCGCCGAGCTCGAGACGTGGTGCAAGGCGCTCAAGCAAGCGCTCGGCTGCGGCGGCTCGGTCGAGGGCGAGATCATCGTGCTGCAGGGCGATCTGCGGACGCGCATCGCGGCGGTGCTGACCGCCCGGGGCGTCGCCAGGGTCACCGTCGGCTGACCGTCGGATGACCACGAGGTAAGGGGCGCAGCAAAATGTACCTACTGCAGACGACAGATTGCACAGCGACCCCCTGGCGACTCGACTTGCCGGGGTGAGGCGACCCGGCGCGATCACTGGCAGATCCAGTTGGTGTTTCAGGGATTTCAACGCGATGCGTCGGGCTGTGATCGAGCTAACCAATTCGATCTACATGCGCCTGGTCGTGACCCGAAGCGCCATCGGTGATGGCCCTTCGTTTGCTGACAAAAGGCGCTGCCATGCGGAACCTCGTCGCCCTCGCCACCGGCCTCGCCGTCCTGACGGCCATCGCGGCCTGTGAAAACGGCCCCGGCGCACCCAAGGAGCCCCCGGTCCTCACGGTCACCTCGCCGGCGCGCGGGCTGATCCAGGGACACGCCGGCCAGGTCACCGTCAGCGGCCAGGCGCTGCCCAATGCCGCCGGCGACGCGCTCGACAAGGTGCTGGTCAACGACGTCCAGGCCACGCTCGCCCCCGACGGCTCGTTCAGCGCGGTGATCACCGTCAACGAGGGCGCGACGCTGATCGAGACCGTCGCGAGCGACGTCCAGGGCACCGCCGCGACCGACACGCGCGCCGTCCAGGCCGGCCAGCTGCGCCCGGTCGGCACCTCGATCGACAAGGCGATCGACCTGTCGATGTCCGCCGCCTCGTTCGCCAAGCTGTCCACCGCGGCCGGCCCGATCCTCAAGGGCCTCGACATGGCGAGCCTGCTCGCCCCGATGCAGCCGATGCTCAACGTCGGCGGCGGCTCGACCTACGCCCAGCTGTTCGTCGACGACGTCAACTTCTCGGACATCCAGATCGCGATGTCGCCGGTCCAGGGTGGCCTGTCGTTCCGCGCCGAGATCGACAAGCTCGACGTGCCCGCCCACGTGCGCTTCGCGGTGCTCGGCCTCGGCGGCTCCGACTCGCTCCGCGTGACCGCCGACCGCGTCGTCATCGCCGGCACGCTCGCCATCACGCCGGCCGGGCTGTCCGGGTTCAAGACCCGGATCGCCAACCCCAACGTCTCGGTCACGAGCTTCCACTTCGACGCCGGCGGCATCCCCAGCACGATCCTCAACCTGCTCCACATCGACTCGATCGTCCAGACGATCCTCCCACCCGCCGCCGAGCTCGCGATGACCCCGCTGGTCAACCAGGCGCTCGGCGCGCTCGCCGGTCCGCAGCAGCTCGACGTGCTGGGCCACAAGCTCGACCTCCAGCTCGCACCGAGCGCGATCGCGTTCGACCCGTCCGGCGCCGTGCTGGCGATGAACCTCAAGGTCCTGCTCGCGGGCAGCGAGTCGAGCCCCGGCTTCATCTTCACCAACAACGGCTCGCCCGCGATGACCGCGAGCTACGGCTTCCAGATCGGCCTGGCCGACGACCTGCTCAACGAGATGTTCGCCGAGCTCCACGCGCTGGGCGCGCTCAACCTGACGGTGCCCAAGGACGTCGGCGTGTTCGACGCCGCGCAGATCCACATGACGGTACCGCCGATGATCAGCGCCGACGCGCGCAACGGCGAGCTGCGGATCGTCCTGGGCGACATGCTCGCGACGTTCACCAAGCAGGGCACGCCGGTCGGCAAGGCCGCGATCAACGCCCGGATCGATCTCCAGATCGTGCCGGTCGGCAACGGCAACAGCATCGCGCTGCAGCTCGGCCCGCCCGAGCTCCACGTCGACGTGCTCGACGACGTCGCCAACACCACCGGCCTCGAGCCCCGCGACCTCGCCGCCGCGACCGCGGCCGCGGTCAACGCCCAGATCGAGGCGATCAGCAAGCTCCTGGTGTCGATCCCGGTGCCCGCGATCGCCGGCCTTCAGTTCCACAACCTGGCGGTCGGCTCCGACCAGGGCTACGTGATGGTGAGCGGCCAGCTGCAGTGACCGCGTCCGGCGAGCGCCTCAGGGAGCGTCGGGACCGGCGGTGAAGTTGATCTGGATCTCGGCCGCGGAGAGCGCCCGCGCGTAGATCGCGACCAGCGCGAACGTCCCCGACCACGGCCGGTTCGGCGTGGGCTCG
>VBLP01000472.1:0-5559 GCA_005887925.1 Deltaproteobacteria bacterium
GGCGCGAACACGCTGGGCGCGAGCACGCTGGGCGCGAGCACGCTGGGCGCGAGCACGCTGGGCGCGAGCACGCTGGGCGCGAGCACGCTGAGCGCGAGCACGCTGAGCGCGAGCACGCTGAGCGCGAGCACGCTGGGCGTGAGCACACTGATCGCGAGCACGTTGATCGAGCGCGCGTACGCTGATCGCGCTTGCGGTCAGTACGTCGGGGCGACGCGTCGAGCCGTGGCTACGCGGCTACGGGCGACGCGCGCGCGAGCGTGGCGCGAAACGTCCACGGCAGCCACGCGGCCGGATCGGCGGCGACGTCGGCTGAATGAACGAACAGCGCGACGAGGTACTCGAACGGGTTCTCGCCGTGCAGCTCGGCGGTGTAGATCAGCGCCATGTAGATGTCGCCGACGCGAGCGCCGCGCTGGCTGCGATAGAAGAGCGAGTTGTTGCGGTGCCGGATAGCCATCTTGAGCGCGCGCTCACAGATGTTGTTGTCAAGGGGCGCGCCAGGGACGCGAAGGAACAAGGTCAGCTTGTCCCAGCGCTTGAGCAGGTACTCGAAGGCGTCGCCGAGACCCGAGTTGGGCTCGACGCGTTTGTCGTCGAGTTCAGCGCGCATCCATCGCTGGAGCTCGGCCATCACCGGCGCGCTATCACGCTGATGAACCGCGAGACGCTCGTCGTCGGACAGCGCTTGCTCCTTGCACTGCTCGTCGATCTTGAACACCTTGCCGAGGGCTTCGAGCACGTGCCGGCACTCGGCGGGGAAGTTGTCGGCTTCATCGACGATGTGGCGGCGGCCGTGACTCAGACAATTGTCCTCGATCACAGCGTGGCCGTGCGGCCGGTTGCGATCGAGCCCATCGCACATGTGAATGGGCGGCGGCAGTCCGGGATCGCGCGCGTCGAGCAGCGACGTGAAGTTCTCGCCGGCGTGCTTGCGGCCGGAGAAGAACAGCGCGATCGGCCCGTCGGTCGTGATCGAGACGAAGCCGGTCGTGAACAGGCCGGTGCGGTCCGGATCCGGCAGCTCGTCGTGCGCGACGAGCTCGGCGCGACGCTTGCCCATGAACTCGAGGATCCGGACCGACGTGTCGTCGTTGTGCAGCACGCGGCCGGAGGCGGCGCAGCGACAAAGCTCGTCGTGTACCGGCACGACCGCGTCGACACGATCGCGGACGACCTCCCACTGGGTGGATGCGGGCACCGGGGTCTCGAGGTTTCGCTGCAGCCGATCGAGACGATGGAGCGGCGTACCGACGCGATAACGCAGCAGGGCCATGATCGCGGCCGCGCGCTCGTCGTACTTCGGTCCCTGCGCCTCGGCGGGTGCCGGCGCGGTGAACACGCCGCCGCAGCCGCTGCAGCGCAACCGATCGAGCTCCCACGTGTGCGCGGCGAGCGGCGGCTGGCCGGTGATGCGCACGATACGCTCGGGCTCGCGGAGTCGGTAGAGCCTGCCGTGCGAGCATTGCGGGCACGTGTCGCCCACGTGCGCGCGATCGTGCTCGACGTGCGTGCACCGTGCATGGGGATACGCGGCGGCGCCGATTCGACCGTGGCCCTTGCGCGTGCCGGGCGCGTCGGCTCCGCCGCCCTCGGCACCTGTTCGACCCTCGGGAACATCGCGATTGGGGGAGGGACCGCGATCGTCGCCGCTGGCGCCGCCGTCGTCCGCGCGGTCACGAGGGTCGCTGCCGTCGTCGCGCTCGTCCTCGCCGAGATCGTCCCGACCGCCGGCGGTCGACGGCGGAGCTTCGTCGTTGGCCGGCTTGCGCGCCGGAAACACGGCGCTGAGCTTCTCGGTCGTGCGGATCCCGAACAGCCGGCGCAGCCGCGTGAGCGTGGTGCTCCGCTCGTGCAGCAGTCGCACCATGTCGAGGATCACCTGCTGTCCGAGATCCAGACATCCGCGCTCCTCGGGTGAGGACAGTGCACGAGCGCGATCGACGAGCTCGAAGAACACCCGCAGATCGAACTCGGCGGTCGTGGCCGTGCGCGCCGACCTGGTCATTTCGACGTACGCGCGCGCGCGCGCGCGATCGCCAGCGCGAGGAGGGTCTCGTCGGCCGGCGCGTCGTCGTCGCCCTCCATCACAAGGGTCCTCATCTCGGCCATGACCTCGACCACGTCCGCCAGGCAAGCCAGGTCCTGGAGCGACAGGCGCCCACGCAAACGCGAGACCAGGTCGCGCATGAGCTCGACATCGAAAACGGGGGTGGGGTCCTCTGGCTTGGTCATGAGGCCTCCTCGGGCGTGTGCGGCCGGGAACTGGCTTCCGCGCACAGGCGTCGTCGAAAATCACGAACGAGCGGATAACCGAACAACAGCTTGAGCGAGCGATTCTGTCGATTCGTGTGGTCGTCTTTGCCGCGACCCTTGGTCAGCCCGAGCGGCGTCCAGTTGGCCGCGCGATAGCAGGTCCCGCGGTTGCGCTCGGGATCCACGAACGTCTCGGTGAAGTAGATTGGATGCGCGTACACCTTCTCCCAGTCCGCCGACAGCTGCGCGCTCATCCGGCCGAGGAGATGCGACGCCAGATGCGGCACGCGCACCCACGGCAGGATCAGAAACCGCATCTGGTACGCGATGTACCGCAGATGCCGCGTGCGCTGCGCCGGGGTCCAACCGAGGAACGTGTCACGCGGCGCCAGATGCCGCGGCGCGCTCGACCACATGAAACAGCCGATCGGTCGCTCGCCCGCAACGACCAGGTACTTGAGGTGCTCGCCCACCGGCTGGCGGTACCCGAGGTAATGATGGTGAGCGACGAGGGAATTGACGAGCGACTCGTCGTCGGTGCGCCGCGCCTGCCGCAATGCCACCGCGCCGAGCTCGCCAAGGCTGCACGCGATCGGCGTCGTATCGACCGCGACCGGCGCGGGCCGCCGTCGTGCCCATGCGTTGCCACGCATCGTCGGCTTCGGCGCCGGCAGCTCGATGTGGCCGCCACGATGGAGCGCGAGCAAGAGACCCCGGCACACCGCGTCGCGCAGGGCTCCGTTGTCCTGCACCCAACCCCACGCACGGCACAGCTCGATCGACAACGCTCGACGGCTCGCCTCCGGTCGCGCCGCGATCAGCGCGCGGATGCACGTGACGTCATCGGGCTCGATCGCTCGCCCGCGATACCTGAGCACGGTCTCCATGCCCACGACTTAAAGCACACGCTCAAACAGAACGCAAGTGCAATGTCATGTTGCCGCGCTGACCGCCACGCGCCGCCACTGCGGCGCGGCCTCGGTGCGCTCGGGATCACCGCCGGCGAGCAACACGGCGAGCTCGTGTGCGAGCAGCTCGTGCTTCACCGCGCCCGCCCGGCCCGGCCAGTACCGAAATCTCCCGGTCGACAATCGCTTCTGACAAAGCCAGAACCCCTGGCCGTCATACGTCAACAACTTGATCGCCGTCGCTCGTCGATTCCGGAACACGAACACGGCCCCCGAGAATGGATCCACGCCGAGCGCTTCGCGGCACATGCGGACCAGGCCATCGATGCCCCGGCGGAAGTCGGCCGGCTCGACCGCCACCAGCAGCCTCATCTGTGGCGCGATCTGGATCATCGGCCACGGCGCCAGAACGCTTCGGCCAGCTCGGCGAGGTCAATCGCGGCCCCGGCTGCAAGCTCGACCTCGAGCCGCTCCCCGTCGCGTCCTTCCAGCCGGACCACCGTCCGCGGCGGCCGTCCGAGCCGCCCCGCATCGAGCTCGACAAACCCGCAACCCACTTCGCCACTCGCTTCGCCACCCGCCGCCCCTGCCGTCGTCATCCGCGCCGCGAGACGCGATCGATTCAAGCGCAGCGCGCGTGCCGTGGCCTCGACGCCCGCCACCCGGGCGGCCTCGACCGCCTCGGCCCACAACGCCTCCGGCACCGGAATCCCTGGGCCGCCGTGCTGCGCGCGCCACCGCGCCAACCGCTCGCGGGTATGGGCCAGTCGATCTCGTCCGAGCATGCGTAGCCTTGCCGGGGAGGCTATCCGGCCGGGATCGTCAGCTCACGCACCCTTGCCGCAAGGACACGTAGGTTGTGCACGATCGCGCCATGGCGAAACCAGGCGTCGAGCTGGCCGCCCCATGCCTGCTGCTCGTAGAACATCTGGAGTCGGATCCCGCGATTGGCCAGCGGCTGAAGCGCGGCGAGCGCAGTGTCTCGCAAGGTAACCCAGCGCTCGAACGAGACCAGAACGCCCAGACGAGGTGTCGCCGTGGCGGGTGCGATCCAGCTGGCCGCGAGGTTGGCGAACAACTCCGCGTCCATTGTCTGCGCGTGCGTCAGGTCGAGCAGCTTGGGCATCGACGGGGCCTGGAGTTGCGAGAGCACTTCAGGGTGGAGCTTCGGGCTGAACCATGGTCGGACAGGAACCGGCAAGAACGGGGCATCGCGCTCGCCCAGGACGCCCGCCGACGATGCCCACGCACTGAACTGCAACGCTGCCGATACAGCAAGGCTCTCGTCGCGAGCGTCCGGGCTTGCGTCTGCTGCGGGAGGCGAACGCCCCGGCTCTAATCTCGGGGCAATCGGGGCCGACGTCACCAGCCGCGGGCCGGACGTAAGCGCCAGCGGCCGGCGTGCGCTTCGGTACCTTCGCTGTGCGGCGCCGATCGCCGACCGCAATGCGGCGGCGAGAGCAGCGAGCCACGCTCGCAAGGCGTCGATCAAGCGACGCGACGGCGCGCTGTCGATCGACGGTCCCGCGTACGGACCCGCGGTCATCGCTGCTCCATCGCGCTGTCCCCGCGCGGAAAGAGCGCGACGATTTCAGCTGGCGCATAGAGCACTCGTTCGCATGTTTGCTGTAAGAACTCTCGTTCACCGGACCAGTGCCACTTCCTGTCCCAGAGCGTGTGTACAGTTGTTGTGTCGGTACCCATGTACTCCTCAGATCCGGGATGGGTTACGGCGTTCCGGCGCTGGCGCTACGCATTCGAGCGCGGGGCACCGGCGCGGTCGCGTTTGTGTCAGGGTCCTGATCGATCTCCCCGTCGAGCTCGCTCTTGATCTGCTTGCAACCGGCATGAACCTCAAGCCAGTCGCTTGCCGCGATTCTACTCTGCAGACAATGGGTGAGCTCTGGATCGGCGCCAAGCTCGCGCATCGTCCGCTGCCCAATGCGCACCGTCGTGCGATACATCGTCACGCGATCAATCTCCTTCATGCCAACTGGAAGCGGCCGGCCCTCGCGGTACTGCTCCCACCCTCCGGAGCACTTCATCAGCTCATCGAGAAACTGGATCACATCGTCGATGCCGCAGAGTTTTCCTCTGAACCAGCCGCGTGCTCGCTTCGCGGCGGATGGGTCCCGGAAAGCTTCGCGCAGTCGGTCGGTTTGCATCGTGATGACGACGCGACGAGCACGGATTGCCAGCTCGATCACCGATCCTGGTTCGCCGAGGCCATCGAGGGAGATCACGCACTCTCTCAGACGCGTACGTGTCACGATGATGGACTCAACAGAGCTATGTAGATTGCCGATCGCTTCGACAGCTTGCTCGAAGTCGCTCTTGCTGAGAGCGCGCGCCGCGTCTGCGAGGTGAGGGCGATGGTCTGCGTGCTGTCGTTCCA
>VBLP01000472.1:5565-10207 GCA_005887925.1 Deltaproteobacteria bacterium
ACCTCATCGCCGACGCCTCCCTGTTGATGACTCTAAACTACGCAGTTACCCTACTTCGTCTCGGTCAGGACTGTGTAGCGATTTGAACGTCAAATATACGTGCAGTTGTCGAATGTTGCATTGGGCCAGCGTGCTCTCGCCCAAATCAACCGGACCGTGGGCACGCTTACCGTTTCACAAATGCATTGATGGGCCTAGTAGCCCAGCGATAGCCCGAGCACCACACCCCCCCTGGTCGGCTGCAGCCCTACGCGGAGCGCTTGAGGCCCGGAGCGGTCCGAAAAGAACAGATACGCTGCAACGATCCCGAGCGCTGCGCCGGCCCCGAGGCTAGCGTATGCGAGCGTCGGCGACTCGCTCCGGCAGGGATCGCCGTCTGGACCGCAGGTCTGGTGCAGGTACAAAAGAGATCCACCGGCAACAAGCAACACCGCTGAGCCACCGCCTGCGGTCCACTTCGGCCAACCACGAGTTGCCCGTACAAGGCTCCGCAGCGCCGGATCTGGCAGCTCCACAACGCGAGCATCCTCGATGCGCGTCTGAAAAGTAGCGCGAGCGAGTGCTCGCATCCGATCGTCATCACCCCGCCCGTCGAGCGAGATCACGCGCCCACGTACCCACGCTCCAGAATCAGCCATGTACAAGACGCTTCTGAAGGCCGGCTGTCCGTTCCAGGTTGTCCGCTCGACGAGGATCATCTCTGGCCCCGAATTGACCGCCGCAGCGAGCTGGGCCGCGTAGTCGAGCCCATATCTATCGCGATCGGGCTGTGAAGAAAATACCAGTCCCGCGTAGCGGTCTGTGATGCTGAGCGCCTCCCCAAGTTTCAAATCTATGGCGAGCGTCGTAGTCTTCCCAGGCTCCACGACTGCGTCATACGCCTGGCCGTCGGTACCTGGCATGCGCACCAAGACACGGTGCAAACCGGGCAAGACCTCCGCTTCGAGGACACCGCTCTGTGCCTGATCGTCGGCATCGAGGTAGACCCGCGCCATCTGTTCTCGAGCTTCAACGATCAACCGGCCACGACCTCTTGCCTCAAGACGAGCCAGCGCAGTGGCATAGTATCGTGTCGCTTCCGAGCCACTCAGTGCCTGGATCAGAATCGTTTGATTGGGATACGTACGAGCCAGATCCTCGTTGGCTTCATCTTCGCCCGCCTTGTCGCCCAGGCGATGCCGACTCATGGCGAGTGCGACCAGTCCTCTTACCCAGGTGTCTCGATGTGAGGTCGCATCCACCAGGAGTGACGCATTGTCGCGTAGTGTTGCGACAGCAACACCAAGCTTGGTCGCCGCGTCCTTCCACTGGTTATGTCGGAAGTGCGCAAACCCATCCTCGTACATTCTGACGAGATCGGAGACCTGGAGCCCAGGGTCAGCGCGACCCGACCGGGATACGCGAGTGCCGAGGCTCGCCCGGAAGTCCCTCGGCAATGCCACGACACCGGCGTGATGGGACATCTCGTCGAGATAGGGTGCGAGCAGACGGACGGTATCCTTGGACGGCTCGCCTACCGACACGAAGACCACGGCTTGTGCCGCTGCGTTGTGTGCGGATACCAGCACGACGGCCACGATCGTCGCGAGCATCCTGAACGGCGATCGTGCCCGCGATCGGAATCCGTGCCCGAACGCGTCAGCGTGGATGCAGCCGGACATCACTGAACCTCACCCGCCCGTTCTCGCATATCGATCCGCAGCACGCCTCACTTGAACTGGTATGCCCCGATGTCCGCGGGCGTGACACGGAGAGTGCCGTTGATGTCGTGGGCGGCGACACCAGTGAGGTCGCTGCCGGGATCCGCAGCACCTCGGGCCGGGCTGGTCGCCTGGAGACGGAGATCTCCTCTCGCCGAGTCGCTAAACAGTGGATCAGACCCAGAATTGTGCGTTCCCGTTGGTATGGTACCGGGTTGAACGATCGAGTAGGTGTGCATACACGTCCCGGTAAACTGATTCGCGCCAGTGGTCGGTGTGCGATTGGCGCTCATGATGTTGTTCTTTGCAATGAATCCGCCGGCGACACAGTTGATTGCCGGACCGACTCCATCCTGCGATGTGTTCAATGCGAAACTATTGAACTCTATCCGATTGGCTGCATTTGGACCTGTGCTGATCGAAATGCCACCAATCGGACTCATGATTCCACCATTGTTGAAGAATACGCTTCCAACGATGATAAACGTTCCACTCGAAATCGAGGCACCACCTCCGGGATTGTTCGTGATGGTTGTCCGGATGAGTGACAACGAAGGCGTGCCCGCCGCCGGGGGAATGAGACATCCGATACCGCTCAGGTTATTCGGAGCATTGCTGATCGAAAGGTCGTAGATGCTCAGTGACGTACGATCGTCCTGAATGGTCACGATGGCGCCACCCGTGAAACTTCACGTAGGGGCGCCCGGTCGCAAGGGCGGCTGCAACACGTGTACAGGGTGATGCGAGGCTGCACGTCGCGTTGTCGGTGCCACCGGGAGCGGCGGAGACGTAGGCAACTCGATCGGGCGCGGCGCAAGCGCCATCTGGCTGGCATGCATGCGAGGCGGCACAGTCGCTGTGCGCAATGCACGCATGGCAGGTGTTGTCCGATCCGCAGATCGGGCTGGTGCCTGTGCATGCTGACGCCATCGCCGGTGTGCACTGGACGCAAGTCATCGTTTGCGTGTCACACACCCCAGTAGGGGCCGCGCAAGGGCTATTGTCCGCGCATACAACCGGCTCTGTGCAGTTGTTGTCTGGGTTCTTGTCCCGACAGTAGTAGGGATTACTCGTGTCTCCGCAGCCGACCGAGCTTGCGATCAGGCCAGACAGTGCGCCGATAAAGAAAAATCGAGTCGTCATGCTTGATCCTCGGGTCAGAATCGCCAGAGCCAGCCAGCGCTGGCGCCTCCGCCGCGCAGCGGTGTCACCGTTGGCGTGGATACGGCCTCGGGCCGGAGCCAGAAGTAGAGTCCTACGCCTGCGGTGGCGAGGCCAGCGGTCAGGGAGATGTAGCCGTACCGGCTCGTGTTATGATAGGTGGGCTGCTGCGGTCCGTGAGGCTCGGGATCCTCGTCGTAGACGAGCCAGAACACGCCAGCCGCGATCGCGGCAGCACCGACGCCGACCGCAACCTTGGGAATGAGCCGAGATGTCCCGCCGTCGGCCCCAGGGTTGGATGTACCGCCACCGGGGGGCGGGAGTGGTTTACGAGGGTCGGAGCCGTTCGCGGGGTTGTCAGGCTCGAGCTCGAACTCCTCCGTGTTCACCTTGCCTTCGGTCGCGACCACGTCGCGGGTGATCGCCTTGTAGCCAATACGGCGAATCGAGATGGTGTGAGGCCCCGGATACGTCGCCAGTGTCCTCTCTGTGGCGCCAATGTTCCGGCCGTCGAGTGTGACCCATGCCTTGTCAGGCTTCGAGCGGATCACGAGCTTCGTGCGCCCGGTGCGCTCAGCAGCATCCTGCAGCACCTTGCTCAGATCGGCCGTGTTTCGCTTGAAAGCCTCTTCGTTGCTGGTCTCCGAGTAGCGGCTCGCCGAAACATCGCCTTGGATTCCGGTGATGAGCACGTGCGCCGTGGCGACGGTCGTCGGAGTGCTCGCCCCGCGCTCGCTCTCGAGCTGGACGATCACGATCTGCTCGTTGGCCCGGATCTCCGGTGCTACACAGGTCCAGGGTGCGCTGTTGCCCAGGCACTTGACCGACGCGTCGATCAGCTCGCGAGCCAGCGACGGTGCGCTGAGCTTCCAGCGCATTGACTTCGCCGTGGTCTCGAAGGCATCGACGACGATCTCTCGCTGGTGCTGCGATGCGGTGCCAGTTACCAGGATGATTCCGTCAGCGTGAGCGCTGCTCTCAGACGAGACCAGATGGAGTGCGACTATCAGGGCAACAATCAGGTTCACAGGTCGCATGTGCTCACCAGTTCTTCTCAATGACTGCGATCTTCGCCGCGTCGATCATCACGGTGTCTGTTTCGTCCTTGCTCTGGCCTTCGTTCTTGCAGCGCACGCGGTGTCGGCCGACGCTGAGGTCGTTCACCGTGATAGGGGCTGTGCCGATGGAGGTCTCCGAGCCTCCATCGGCGAGAAAGCAATCGGCCCAGGTTTTTGCTCTGATCTCGAGCGTTCCTGTAGTTCGTCTTGACCGCGTAGACTCCGCGGTTCCCATTCCGTTCGCCGCGCCAGACGTTCGCGGAGCTGGCCCGTCGGCTCCCGACGATGGCTGACCGGGCGCCGTCGTCCTCGTGACGGGGCGCGGCTTGGTCTCCGAGATGGCGACCTCAGGCGATGAACGCGCGAGCGGGTTTGCAGACCGATGCGAGCCATCCGTCACTGTGTTGAGCGCGACCTCAGTAGGCGACGCCGCGTGCAAGTCAGCGGGTGGATGAGGTGGAGCTGGCATCCCGCCCATGGCCGGGACCGTCGTCTCCGGCGGCGAGGTCGACGGTGCAGAGCGCCCGCGGCTCGCGTCGGCAACCGGCGACGCCTGCGTTTGCGCCGGCGTCGAGCCGCCAGGAACAGTCGTTGGGCGCATCTCGGCTTGCGCCGGCGGTGCCGGTGTCGAGCTGGCGAGCTTGAACACGGTCGTGGTTGCGACCACCCCCGCCAATGCCGCAGCGGCCAAAGACGCAATATGCGAGCGTCGACGCGCGCGGA
>VBLP01000472.1:10244-12338 GCA_005887925.1 Deltaproteobacteria bacterium
TGCGGCGCGAGCGAGGTAAGCATCGACGCGCCGTTTTTCATGCCGGCGGCGATCCACCGACCAAACTCCGATGCGCTTGGTCGTCGAGATGGATCGCGCTCCAGCGAGAGAACGATCAGGTCGTTCCACTCGCGTGGCATATCGGATCGGTGCTCGTGCGGCTCGGGAAAGGTAGCTTGCGGATTGCACTGCTGGGTCATCACCGCCATGTTGTTGTCGCCGAGGAATGGCAGGCGCCCGCACAGGATCCGATATGCGAGCACGCCGAGCGCGTAGATGTCAGCCTTCGCATTGACCGGCCTGCCGTACAGCTGCTCAGGGGCGGAGTAACCTGGTGTCCCGATGTACTGGCTGGTGATCGAGTGGATGTTGCCGGCCATCGCCTTGTCGTGAAACTTGCAGATCCCGAAATCCACCAGGATGACGAAGCATTCAATCCCCCAGCGCCTCGCCAAGAGCATCACGTTTTGCGGCTTGATGTCGCGGTGCACGATGTCAGCGCCGTGGGCGGCGCGTAGGGCAGACGCGAGCTGCAGCAGGATCTTGCCGGCCTTGTCCACCGGCAGGCGTCCGGTTTCGTCGCACATGTCGGCAAGCGACTGGCCCTCGATGTAGGGCATCACGAGCGCGGGTCGGCCGTCCTCTGTGCGACCCGTCCCAGAGACCTTGATGATGTTCGGATCGTCGATGGCGGCCGCCGCTCTCGCCTCGCCAAAGAACCGAGCGACGGTGCCCGGATCCTTGGCGTACTCCGCGGCAACGACCTTGACGGCCAGGCGCAACCCTGGAAGGTCGTCGGAAGCCGCTTCCCACACCTGCCCCATGCCACCCGACCCGATCAGCCGGATGAGCTTGAGGGGGATCTGCAGCAAGCTGCCGCGTAGCTCCCCGGGCTCGGATGGCTCCTGCTTCGTAGGCACTCGCAAGTCACGCGTGATCACCGGGCACCCCATCTGCGCGGCCTCGGATGATGATGCGCCGCGCAGCCGGAAGATATGCCAGCGCAGGCCCTGGGTCTACCGTCCGCGTACTTACCCATCCGTGATGTAGGTACTGGACGACTCCCGCTATGGAGGATGGCGGTCGTACCGCCGAGCTGTGGATGCTCGCGGCACAGTGAAGCGGAAGACAACGGCCACCGGAAGCCCACGCGACATCGCGCGGCGACTTCGCCGCTTTCGCGAAGCGGCCGACATCACGCAAGAGGTCGTCGCGAAACGCGCCCGGGTCAGCGCCAAGTTCATCTCGGAGATCGAGAACGGCCACGTCAACCCGTCGGTCGCTCTGGTCGCGCGTCTCGTGGAGGACGGCCTCGAGATTCCGATGTCGGCATTCTTCTCCGACGACAAGACGGGCGACGTGCGGGGCGACATCGCCCAGCTTGTCGCTCTGTTCGGCGGACAACCCGCGATCGTCCGCCGCCGCGCGATCCGCGTCCTGCAAGCGCTCTGCGAGGAATGAGGCGGGCGTCATCCGCGGCCAAGCTCGTCGGTCACGTGGACAGCTTCCGGCGGCGTGCCCAGCCGGAGAGCGAGCTGTGATCGAGGCCCAGCTTCTCGGCACCGGCGGTAACGCCCCAGGTGCGTATCACCACGATCCGCCGCACGGTCTCCTCGATGTCTTTGATGCTGTCGAACTCGAGCGCACGTAGTCGTTCCAGGTCGTGCATGCTGAAACCTGGCGCTGGTGCTCCCAGCTCCGTCGCAATGTCGGCACCGAACTCGTGGGCGATTCGCTCCACCTCGTTCGAGCGCAACGACAGCGGCGGCAACGAGATCATCGCTGGCCGGTCGAGGTGCTTCTTGATCGTGGCTGCACTGGTGGAGTTTTCAGCGCAGACCACCAGCTGAGGTCGCATCGCACGCGCGAGCGCGTGCACCTGATCGACGACGGCGATCGCGTCGGCCTGGCGGCCGAGCACCACGCAAAGAGTCCCACAAGCGGCGGCCTGCACGGCAGCGGCAGGATCCCCCTCCTCGTAGATCGTGAAGACCGGCTTGCGGCCGACGACGAGATCGTGCAGGCGGCGCATCGCACGCGTCAGGTCTCCATCCCCGACGACGATCAACTCGGCTCGCTGCGCTGCCCAGTCGC
>VBLP01000473.1:0-15929 GCA_005887925.1 Deltaproteobacteria bacterium
CTCGAGCTCGCGCACCCGATCCGGTGCCTGGCGCGCGTGGAGCTCCGCCATCCGCCACACGTTCAAGAACTTGCCGCCGCGCATCGTGTCCCGGAAGTGGACCTTCCAGTTGTCACGCGCGTCGACGTTGCCCATCGCGGCCGCCATGCCGCCCTCGGCCATCACGGTGTGCGCCTTGCCGAGCAAGCTCTTGGACAGCACGCCCGTGGAGAGCTTGTGGGCGCTGCACTCGATCGCCGCGCGCAGCCCGGCGCCGCCCGCGCCGATGACCACCACATCATGTTCGATGGTCTGGATCTCGGATACATCGAGCATACGTCACCAGGTGTGCCAGGTATGAAAATCGCAGAGGTAGCCCATCGACAGGAGGCGCACGTAGAGGTCGGCGACCATCACCCAGACCAGGCTGGCCCACGCGAACTGCATGTGGCGCGCGTTGAACCAGCCGGCCTGCCGCCAGCTGCCGAGCGCCATCGTCGGCTTGCCGCAGTCCGACATGCAGTCCTTGCGGCCGCCGACCAGGTGGCGGAACGAGTGGCAGCCGAACGTGTAGCTCGCGATCAGCACCACGTTGATCGTGAGGATGATGCTGCCGACGCCGATCCCCGGCACGCCATCGCGGAAGAACGCCTCGACCGCGTCCTTGCCGAGGATCACGATGAACGCGAGCGCGAAGTACAGCGCGTAGCGATGCAGGTTCTGGAACAAGAGGATCGCGGCCTCGCCGCGGTACGTGCGGCGGCCGGCGAGCGGCCCGACGGCGCAGCCCGGCGGTGAGCCGGCGAACGAGCGATAGTACGCCTTGCGGTAGTAGTAGCAGGTGAACCGAAAGCTGCCCGGGAACACCAGGATCAGCAGCGCGGGCGAGAACGACACCAGCCTGTGCGGCCACCAGCGCGGCACCTCGCCGAACCAGGCGTGGCTCGGGTCGACGCCGCCGGCGACGTGCGGGGCGGCGAACAGCACCGGCGAGTAGAACGGCGACAGATACGGGTCGACGTAGTAGTGGTTGCCCTGAAACGCCGCCCATGTCGTGTAGACCACGAACGTGGTGAAGACGATGAACGTGATCGCCGGGCCGCTGCGCCAGTCGTCGGTTCGCGCCGTCTTGGCGAATCCTTCCGCGTGCCCACCGATCACGGGCAGGTGTGTGGCCATGTCGCGGCGGACTATAGGGAAACGTGCCTGGTGCCGCAAGCCGGCCGACGCGGAAGCGCCGCGCGCTCGTGCCCCGACCGCGGGATATTGCTCGCGCTCCACGGCCGATCCTCGCCGATCTCTTCGTTCCCCCTCCTCGAGTTACGCCCGGTAGCCCTTCGTCGGGGCGCCTCGACCTCGGCGAGGCTTGACCGCGTATCGCGATCACTATCCCACGTCGGGGCACTAGGACCTGGCGAGATCCTTGGCCCGGGCGCGGACGTAGCCGTAGTTGAGCGACAGCGCGTTGAACTCGGCTGCCTTCCTGGCCGCGGCGTGGGCCCGGGGGTCGCCCGCGCCGGCGAGCGCCGCCGCGTAGAGGTAGAGCACCCGCGGATCTTGCTGGTTGGCCTGGGCGAGCTCGGCCACCGCGAGCTTCGGCCTGGCCTCGACCATCGCGATCATCCCGGCGAGCTCGTGGCTCTGGCGGACCTCGAACGGGATCTGCTTGGCCGCGACCGCCTTGGCGTAGCTCGCCGCGCCGAGCCTGGCCGCGGCGAGGTCGTGCTTGGCCAGCGCGACGCGCGCCTGGTTGAACAGCGCATTGCGCCGCGTCGTCTCCTTGACCGCGTCGGGGCTCGACGACGCTGCGGCGGCCTCGACCTGCGCGGCGAACGCGGCCGCGGCGTCGTCGGGGCGGCCGGCCTCGAGCAGCGTGTTGGCCTTGAAGTTATAGTCGCCGGCCTTCTGCGCCAGGTCCTTGGCCGCGTCCGACACCGCGATCATCTTGTCGATCTCGGCCACCGCCGGGTCCCACGCCGCCTCGTGGATGAACGACTCGGCCGTCCACGCCATCGCCTGCCGCCGCTCGCCGTCGTTGCGCGCGACCTTCGCGAGCCTCGCGAGCGCCTTGCGCGCCTCGTCGCCGCGGCCGCGGAACATCTGGTTGTTGGCGATGCCGACGTACGCCGAGACGAAGTTGCCATCGATCGCCAGCGCCTTCTCGTAGCTCTGGATCGACTCGTCGAACCGGCCGGTCTTCATCAGGAGCTCGGCGTACGAATCGTACGGATTCGGGTCGCCGGGGATCAGCTCGATGTACTTCTGGAACGCCTTCTCGGCCTCGCCGTAGTTCTCGAGCGCGCGGTACGCGTAGCCGAGCAGGTTGTACGGCGACGTGAACGCCGGATTGATCGCGACCGCCTTGCGGTACAGCTCGACCGCCTTCGCGAAGTCCTGCTGGCCGAAGTAGAACGTCGCCAGGAGCGTCAGCGCCCGCTCGTCCCTGGGATACGCCTGGACCAGCTGGCCGTACAGCGCCTTCTGCCGGTCCGGCTTGCCGGTCGCGCCGGCCTCGAGCCCGCGGATCATCAGCCGCTCCGGCGGGGACGCCCCGTCAGCGAGCGCCACCGCGCGCTCGAGCGCCGCGAAGAAGTCGCGGGTGGTCGGCGCGAGCGTGCGCGTCGGTGGCGCGCAGCTTCTCGAACAGATCGCGGCCGTCGAGGTAGAGCGCGCGCGCCTCGTCGGAGGCCGTCGTGATCGGCACCTTGTCGGCGGCGCGCGGCGGCGCCTTGTCGCCGGTCCTCGACGGCGCGGCAGCCGCGGGCGCTGCCGTCGCGGCGGCGCCGAGCGCGCCGAGCGTAACGAACCCCAGAGCCACTGCGATCGCGATTGCGGATCTCGTGCGTGTGCTGGACATCGTCGACCTCCATTCCCCACGCTAGGCCGGTGCGCGGCCGCGCCCCAAGCGCGCGGCATTCTCCGGTGCTGACCGCGCCGCCCATCGCCTCGCAGCCGCCCGTCGCAGCCGTCGGTCGCAGCCTGTCGCTCCGACCATCGCAGCCCTGTCGCGCATCGCGGCCGGCGATGCCCGCGCAGGAAGCGCCTGGTGCGCGCCTCCGGGAGAACGCCACCACGCGCGACGCGCCGTGGGCTGCTACGCGGATGGGCGTCGTGGCAGCGCCTGCCGAATCACCACCGACGCATGCGCGAACGGTCCTTGGTACGTGCGGAGCACGACCTGCCAGTCCTGGTCACAGTCGCCGCCTCGACCCCATCCGCTCGCGGGCGCCCACGGCGCCGCCGCGCGTTGGCGTCGCCTCACCGCCTCACGGAGCTCGTCGGTCGCCGTGTTCCATGCGACGCTCGGAGCATGTCCGCTGGCGAGACGCCGTACACCGAGATCGCGCCGCCCGCGGATCTCGCACCGTACGTCGATCGGTTGTGGCTGCGGACCACAATGCGCAGCGGAGGTACGCACCGCGTGCTCCCCGACGGGTGTGTCGACATCTTGATCCACGCCGATCGCGCCGCGGCCGAGCTCGTCGGCTCCAAGATCTGTGCCCTCGAGATTCCCGAAGAGCCGGCCGAGCTGGTCGCGGTGCGGTTCCGGCCTGGCACCGCCACGGCGATCACCGGATGTGCGCTGGCCGAGCTCACCGATCGCAGTGTCGACCTCGCTGATCTCGGTATTGCCGGCGAGCTGGCCGATCGGGTCGTGGATGCTGGCGCCCGCCCCGATCCGGGCTTGCTTCGTCTGTCCGCGAAGCTTCCGCTGTCCGCCTCCGCGCACGCGCGGCTGTCCGCGCTGATCGCGTGGCTGCGCCAGCGGCTCACCGATGCGGAGCCGCCGGATCCGCTGGTCGTGCGCGCTGTGTCGCTGCTGTCGGCCGGCGACGCGCGGGTCGACGACGTGACCGATGCCGTCGGCGTGAGCCGGCAGTACCTGGCCCGTGCGTTCCGCCGCGAGGTCGGCATCACGCCCAAGCAGCTGGCGCGGATCGCCCGGATGCAGCGCGCGGCCGCCGTGCTTCGCCGGGGCGCCGATCTCGCCCGCCTCGCCGCCGAGCTCGGCTACTTCGACCAGTCGCACCTCAGCCACGAGCTGCGCGAGCTCGCCGGCATCACGCCCGCGGCCGTCGCCGCCGAGCGGCCGATCGCCCTGTCCCATCTGTTCGGCACTGCTCTGTAGCTCGGGTGGAATGCAGCAGCTTTGCCCTCGGGGATAGACTCAGCCTGCGACGACGCTCTCGGCCCTTGGGACTGGCACGCCGCCTGCGACGGTATTCGATCTTCGAATACGGCAAGGCGCCCACTTCGCCATGGTCGCGTGCAATGTCGGCAAGGGCAACGAGCAGTGGGCGCGATGAGGATTACCGGTCCCGTCGACCTACCCGGCGATGGCTGGTCAGACCGCTGCCTGCAGGTCAGGCGTTCCGGATCGAATGGCTACCGGCTTGTGCTCGTCGTTCAGGAAGAAGCGGGTAAGCCTGCCACTCAGCCACTGGCGGAACACGGGCGTGGTCGGTGGCGAATGGTACGCACCCTCGATCAGCTCGGTGCCGGCGAGCGACGGGAACAGCGCTGCCGCGCGGGTGATCAGCTTGGCGCCGGGAATGCCGACATCGTGCTCGGCCCCGACCACCAGCGTGGGTCGCGTGAATCGCGCCAGCTCGGCCGGCTGGACAAGCGCAGGCACGCTCATGCGCAGGTTGTAGAGCCGGAGGGCGTCGCCGAGGTACGGGGTCCAGTCGTCGTCGTGCGTGGTGAGCAGGTGACGGAGGAAGCGCTGGAGCCGTCGCTGGCTGGGCCACAGCCGGTACATCAGCATCGGCAGCGCCATCTTGGTGAGGCCCGCCCAGACGGGACCGCCGACCACCCCGGCGGGCACGAGCAGGGCGAGCCGATCGATGCGCTCGGGTGCGCACACCGCGAGCCGGATCGCCACGAAGCCACCCCAGCTCACGCCGACGACATGCGTCTGCGCGAGCCCGAGTTGATCCAGGACCTCGCGGAGCCACAGGCCGTGGTCGTTGTTGGTGACCGAGATCCGCGTCTCGGCGCTCTTCACCGACTGTCCGACGATATCGACTGCGTAGACCCGGAACTGCTCGAGCAGCGCTGCGAGCTCGACCAGCAGGTGCGCAGAGCTCGCGAGCGCGCCGTGCAGCAGCAGCACCGGGGGGCCGGTCTCCGGTCCGCCGATGAGCACGTGGGTATCGCCGAACCCGGTGGTCACCGTGCGCGATTCGGTCGGCACCGTCAGCTTGGCACGGAACCGCTCGTACCAGCCCAGGATGCTCTGCTTGCCCGCTTCGGTCTGGAACAGTGTCGTCATCGTCTCCTCCCTGTCTTTCCCGTGTTGGCCCGCCTGGTGGGCTGAGCCCGTTTGCTCGGTTTGGTCGACTCGGCACGCTTGCCGGGCTCGGTTCGCGTGGCATGCGTCGTGGTCTTGCCCTGCCTGGCTGTCGTCGTACCGGGCGCGAGCCCGGCGAGGTGTTGCTGGACCATTCGATCTACCAGGGCGACCGGGTCGGGAAGCCCGCCCTGGACCCATGCGATCAGCGCGAAGTAGAAGAACGCGAAGTAGGCGGTGGCGACGCCGTCGCCGTCGCAATCGGCGCGTAGCTCGCCGCGGCTGACCGCCTCGCTCGCAAGCCGTGCGATCTCGACGTGCACCCGGGCGACCTGCGCGGCGAACCGCGACGCCCACGGCTCGTCGGCGAACAGCGATTCCTTGAGCAGCGTGCGCGACAGCTTGGGCCGCTTCTCGTAGTAGCGGAACACGCCGCGGGTCAGCCGCCCGAGTCGCGTCGCCAGGCGGCCGCGGCCCAGGTCGGCGAGGGTCTCGGCGAGCGTGGCCTCGAGGTCGGCGAACAGCGCCGCGTGCAGCAGCTCGCGCTTGTCGGCGTGATAGTGGATCACCGTCCCGGCCGACACGCCGGCGCGCCTGGCGATCGCGCGGATGTTCGCCGCCTCGTAGCCCACCGCCTCGAACTCCTCGCGCGCGGCCGCGATCACCGCTGCGATCGTCGCCCGCTTCTGTGCGGCGCGTCCGGTCGGCGGGTCCGGTTCGTTGAACACGTTCATTGAACATAGTCAGCGAACGCCGCTTGTCAAGGGTTTCCATTTCTCCAATCCCCGCCGCGGCCTGCCTCCTAGAGTCGGGTCCACGAGGTCCCAAGATGAACTCCATCGTCTCCAACCTGATCGTCCCGTCCATCGAGGACTGCCTGCCGTTCTACGTCGACCGGCTCGGCTTCACCAGGACCGTCGAGGTTCCGCACGACGGCGTGCTCGGCTTCGTCATCCTCAAGCGCGGCGAGCTCGAGCTGATGCTGCAGAGCCGGGCCTCGGTCGCCGCCGACGTCGCCGGCCTCGACCCCGACGGCTTCCGCGCCGCCCTCTACGTCGAGGTCGACCAGCTCGCGCCGATCCGCAAGGCGCTCACCGACTGGCCACGCGTCGTGCCCGAGCGCACCACGTTCTACGGCGCCCGCGAGATCATCGTCCGCGACCCCGCGGGCAATGTGGTCTGCTTCGCATCGCGTGAGACCTGAAGAGCACGCGCGTCACGGGCCGGGCCGGTCGCGCGATATGCTCGTCGGGCGACTCATGGCAATTGCGGCGCCTCGCCAGGGAGCATCAGCTTTCCGGATCACTCGACGCTCCTTCCACCCACGTCGCAGTCACGTATCACTTCCTGCCGTGTGGCAGTCTTGACCGGGCCAGGGCGGTCCGTCAGGCTGTGCAAGATGGCAGCGATCGGTCTCAGCCCTGCCGGGTTTCCGATGGCGCCCAGCCAGGAAGTCTGGGACGCGCTCACGCCGGAGGAGCGGGCGCGGGTGGTCGACGCGCTGCCGAACGAGGTCACCGACGCCGAGATCGCCATGCCGGAGGGCGATCGGCATTTTCAGGCCAAGACGCGCGCGCTCGACACGCTGCGCGGTTACTTCGCCCGGCAGCGGCGCCGGATCTATCTCGCGGCCGAGCTGCCGATCTACTACCCGGCGGAGCCGCGGTTCGCGCCCGATCTGCTGGCCGTGCTCGAGGTCGAGGACCATCTGCGCGACAAGTGGGTGGTCAGCGCCGAAGGCAAGGGCCTGGACTGGGTGCTCGAGGTCCACGTCGGCGGCGACCGGAAGAAGGACGCGGAGCGCAACGTCGCTCGCTACGCGCGGCTGGGGATCCCCGAGTATTTCCTCTACGATCGCGCCAGGAATCAGCTGTTCGCGCACCGGCTGTCGGCTCCGGGGAGCTACACGCCGATCGTTCCCCAGCGAGGCCGCTACGAATCCCGCGTGCTCGGGCTCGAGGTCGAGGTCGCGCGCGATCGGCTGCGGTTCTTCGCCGGCACCGCGATGCTGCTGGAGAGTGACGAGCTGATCGTGCGGCTCGAGCAGATGCTCGATGAGGTCCAGCAGCGCGCCGACGACGAGGCCCGCCGCCGCGAGGAAGCGGAGGGCGAGATCGCCAGGTTGCGCGAGGAGCTGGCTCGCCTCAAGCGGTGAGGTGGCCGGAGCTCAACGCGATGGCTCGTCGGGTAGCTGGGCGCCGTGCCACACCGCGACGATCCAGACCTTGCGAGCTTCCGTGCGATAGAAGAAGCGGTAGGGCGGGACGATCACCTCGCGAAACGGCAGGTCAGGGAACTCCGGGACGACGCGGCCGGAGTTCGGAAACCGTCCCAGGCGGCGCAGATGCTGCTCGGCTTTCTTTCGAAAGTTCCTGGCGGCGAGTGGATTGTCACGCCGGATGTATTGTAGTGCGGAGAGGAACTGACGGCGCGCCGACGGTGTGAACTGGATCTTCACGACTCGTCGGCGTTCAACAAGGCATCGGCTTCTTCGAGCACGCTATCGAGATCGTGTCCGACACCGGCAGCGATCTCCTGTTCGCCGCGCGCGAGCGCCCGCAGGATCTGCCGCTCGTACTCCGCTCGCTCGTATTCCCGAACGCTCAGCATGACCGCGGCGGCCCGTCCGCGCTGCGTGATGACCAGCGGCTCGCGAGACCTCTGCACGCGCTTCAAGACGTCTGCGACGTCGTCTCGTAGCTCGGAGACCGGGATCAACTTCGGGACACGGGCCATGGCAGCGCTCCAATCGTACAACGAATCGTACGATCAAGCGTACGGCCAACGGGACGACGATGCAATGCTCGGCGATGATCGTGCATCGGGCGATCGAAGCCGGCCGGGAGTCGCAGGTCCGTACCTACGCGCGGACCTTGCTGCGGTGGAGCTGCTGGGCCTTAAGCACGACGTGCGAGGTCATGTTGACGATCTCCTCGACGGTGGCGTCGTTCTGCATGGCGGCGACGGGGCGGGACAGGCCGAGCAGGATCGGGCCGACGGCGGAGCAGCCGCCGATCGCGCGGGCGATCTGGTAGGCGGCGTTTCCGGAGGCGAGGCCGCCGAAGACCAGGGTGTTGGCGGCGTGGGTGAGCCGCGAGAAGCCGTAGACCTGCTGGCGGCGTACGGGGTCGAGCGCGATCTCGGGCTGCATCTCGCCGTCGATCTCGAGCTCGGGGCGGCGGTCGCGGACCAGCTCGAGGGTGCGGTGGATGCGGGTGACGTCCGGGTGGCGGACGGAGCCGAAGTTGGAGTAGGAGATCATCGCGACGCGCGGGGTGACGCCGAAGCCCTGGACGGCGTCGGCCATCTGGACGGTGATGTCGGCCAGGGTCTCGGCGTCGGGGAAGATGTTGAACACGGTGTCGCCGACGAACACGACGGAGTTCTGCATGACGAGCATGTACATGCCGACGGCGACCTTGGCCCCGGGGGACAGGCCGAAGATCTCGAGGGGCGGACGCACGGTCTCGGGGTAGTTGAGGCGCAGGCCGGTGACCATGCCGTCGGCGTCGCCGCGGTCGACCATGATCGCGGCGTAGTAGTCGGACTTGGTGATGAGGGCGCGGGCGGCGTCCTCGGTCAGGCCCTTGCGCTGGCGCAGCTGGTAGAGCCGCTCGATGTAGCGCTGGCTCGGCGCGGCGCGCGGGTCGATGATCTCGACGCGCGACATGAGGTCGAGCGACATCTCGGTGCAGATCTTCTCGATCTCGTGGGGCCGGCCGAGGAGGACGGGGCGGGCGATGCCGGCGTCGACGATCTGCTGGACGGCGCGCAGGAGGCGCGGGCTGGCGGCGTGGGTGAACACGATGCGCCGCGGATCGCGCTGGGCCTCCTTGGTGATCGTGCGCATGATCGAGTAGGCGGCGTTGGAGCCCTTGGCGACCAGGCGCTCGCGGTACTCGTTGACGTCGAAGGTGATGCGCGCGACGCCGGACTCCATGGCGGCCTTGGCGACGGCGGGCGCGACCCACCACAGGACGCGCGGGTCGAACGGCTTGGGGATGAAGTAGTCGGGGCCCATCTTCAGCGACTTGCTGCCGTAGGCCATGATCACGGAGTCGGGCACGGGCTCGCGGGTGAGGTCGGCGAGGGCGTGGGCGGCGGCGAGCTTCATCGCCTCGGACACGCCGGTGGCGCGGCAGTCGAGCGCGCCCCGGAAGATGTAGGGGAAGCCGAGGACGTTGTTGACCTGGTTGGGGAAGTCGGAGCGGCCGGTGGCGACCAGGGCGTCGGGGCGCGCCATGATCGCGTCGGGGTACGAGATCTCCGGATCGGGGTTGGCGAGCGCGAAGATGATCGGCCGGTCGGCCATGGTCCGCAGCATGTCGGGGGTGACGACGTTGGCGATGGACAGGCCCATGAACATGTCGGTGCCGCGCATCGCGTCGGCCAGGGTGCGGCGGCCGTCTTCGGGGACGGCCCAGCGCTGCTTCTGGCGGGTCAGGTCGGTGCGGCCGCGGTGGACGACGCCCTTGGAGTCGACGAGGATCACGTTCTCGGGCTTCATGCCGAGGCTGCAGAAGAACTCGACGCAGGCGATCGCGGCGGCGCCGGCGCCGGACACGACGAGCTTGATCGCGTCGAGCTTCTTGTTGGCGAGCACGGCGGCGTTGATCAGGCCGGCGCCCGAGATGATCGCGGTGCCGTGCTGGTCGTCGTGGAACACCGGGATGCGCATGCGCTGGCGCAGCTTCTCCTCGATCTCGAAGCACGCGGGCGCGGCGATGTCCTCGAGGTTGATCCCGCCGAAGGTGGGCTCGAGTGCCGCGACGATGTCGCAGAACTTGTCGACGTTCTTCTCGGCGATCTCGAGGTCGAACACGTCGATGTCGGCGAACTTCTTGAACAGGCAGGCCTTGCCCTCCATCACCGGCTTGCCGGCGGCGGGGCCGATGTCGCCCAGGCCGAGCACGGCGGTGCCGTTGGAGATCACCGCGACGAGGTTGGCGCGTGCGGTGTACTCCCACGAGCGGTCGGGATCGCGTGCGATCTCGAGGCAGGGTTCGGCGACACCGGGGCTGTAGGCGAGCGATAGATCGAGCTGGCTGACCAGCGGCTTGGTCGGCACGACCTCGAGCTTTCCCTTGCGGCCACGGCTATGATAATCGAGCGCGTCTTCCTTTCGCCCCATGCGGGGCACGGTAGACCCGCGGCGCACGGCTGGCAAATCACACCGCGTAGCTCGCGAAACATTCAGTGTTTCAGCGCATCACGGAGGCCGGGGATGTCGAGGGTGCAGGCCTGGGGCGCTTGTGTCTCCGCGCCGCGCGGAGTAGAACCCACAGCACGCACCCGTAGCTCAGCTGGATAGAGCGTTGGCCTCCGGAGCCAAAGGTCACAGGTTCGAATCTTGTCGGGTGCACGCACAGAGCGCAGGTCCGTGCCGAAAACATTGGGAGAGATCGCGATCGAGGCGGGCCTGGTCACCAAGGCCAGCGCCGCCAGGGCGGGGCGGCTGGCCGAGGAGCACAAGCAGCCGCTCGTCGTGGTGCTGGTGCGCGAGCTCGGGGTCGACGAGGTGGCGCTGGTCGGCGCGCTGCGCAGGCAGACCCGCGTGCCGCTGATCGACCCGGCGACCATCGACATCGACCCCGAGGCGCTGCGCCAGGTGCCGCGCGACGTGTGCGCCCGGCTCCGCGTGCTGCCGCTGTCGCTGACCAGCGACGGTGGCGACAAGCTGATGCGGATCGCGATGGCGGACCCGACCGACACCTCCGCGGTCGCCGAGATCGAGCAGCTGACGCATTGCGACGTCGAGGTCAACGCGCTGCCGCTGTCGGCGATCGACGAGCTGGTCGACAAGGGCTACCGCGAGGTCAACACGGCGGTGGTCAGCCGGGCAGGCAACCCCGGGGCCACGGCGTTCGTCACATCTCGGTACCGGAGCCCCGAGGCCGAATCCGAGGTCTCGGTCACGGCCCAGATCCCGGTGGCGACGCTGCAGGCGATGGCGCCCGACGAGCCCGACGACGTCGACCTGCGGCTGACCGCGCTGACCAACCTGCTCGTGGCCAAGGGTGTCCTGACCGAGGCCGAGCTGGCCGAGGCGGTTCGCAAGCTGAAACCGTGATCGCCGCCCCGAGGAGATTCCTCGGGATCACGGTCTTTGCCACGGGCCTCCTTCGACGCCCTGCGCTACTATTTGGCCCGGTCGTCCGTCCGCCCAACGACCATGCCCGCACATGACATGACTGCGACGATCCACTGCGCCGGCTGTCAACACGCGTACATCGCAACCGCGCTGTTCTGTCCGAACTGCGGCCGGCCGCGGGTGCGCGAAGTGCCCGCCGATCCGTTGCTCGGCAAGCTGCTCGGCGAGCGGTTTCTGGTCCAGGAGCTCCTCGGTCAGGGCGGATCCGGCACGATCTATCGCGCGGAGCACGTGACCCTGCGGCGCAAGGTCGCGATCAAGGTGCTGCACACCGAGCTGTCGCGCGACGACCTCGCGGTCGAGCGGTTCCGGCGCGAGGCGACCACGGTCGCCGAGATCGACAACGAGCACATCGTCGAGATCCACGACTTCGGCCGCACCCCGGACGGCCGGCTCTACCTGGCGATGGAGCTGCTCGAGGGCGAGACGCTCGACACGGTGCTGGCGCGCGACAAGCAGCTCTCGGTCGAGCGCACCGCCGACATCCTGAGCCAGGTCGGCGAGGCGCTGATGGAGGCGCACGCGATCGGCTACGTCCACCGCGATCTGCGGCCGCGCAACATCTACCTCGCGGTCCGTCGCGGCAAGGCCAACTTCGTCAAGCTGCTCGACTTCGGGCTGGCCAAGCTGGTGGAGACCGAGGGCCAGGCGGCGTCGACCAGCCTCGGCATGACGTTCGGCGACCCGCGCTACATGTCGCCCGAGCAGGCGCGCGGCGACCGCATCGATCGCCGCGCCGACATCTACCAGCTCGGCTGCGTCGCGTACGAGATGCTGACCGGGGCGCCGCCGTTCGCCGGCAACCGCGTGTTCGACATCCTGACCAAGCAGGTCACCGAGATCCCGCAGCCGCTGCCGACGCGGCGGCCGGGCGTGCCGCTGTGGATGGAAGCCGCGGTCACCAAGATGCTCGCCAAGGATCCGGAGAACCGGTTCGCCACGACGACGCGGATGGTCGAGGCGCTGCGCCGGGGCCTGGAGACCGGCGAGGTCATGGAGGACGACGTCGCGCGGCGCCGCGAGAGCATCCCGCCGCCGTCGGTGTCGCGCGTGATGCAGCGGATGGGGATGACGACGCCCGTGGACGAGCCGCTATTCCCACCGGCCGCACCGGCGGCGCCGCCGCCTGCCGCGAACGTCCCTGCTGCCGTGGCGCCGACGGTGCCGACGCCGGCTGTGCCGCCGGGCGCGCCGACGCTTCGCACCGGCATCCCGCCGGTCGAGCCGGGGGCCACGATGAAGGCGCCGATCGCGCTGCCGCCGGGCAAGCCGGATTCGGTCGAGCTGCTGCGCCGGCGGACCGGGACGCCCCGGATCGGCGTGCCGATCCTCGATCCGGCGATCGTGGTGCCGACGCAGGCCAGGGTCGCGTTGCCGGTGCAGCCGCCGGTGGCCGGCGTGATCGATCCGGTCGTTGCAGCGCCGCCGCCGTCGTCGGTTCCGCCGGGCGCCTCGGGCGGACCTGGCGGCGGAACGTCGGTTAGCACGGCCGCTGGCACGTCCGCCGGTGCAGCTCCGGGTGGCATCTTCGGCAGCACCGCTTCGAGTGCCGGCGGATCTGCCGGGCGCGCGCCGGCCGCGCCGGATCGAGCCGCGCACGCCGCGAGCCAGGCCGCCTCCGCGGCGCCGGTCGGTGCGGCACCGGGGCGCGGTCCGGATCGCTCTCCGGACCGCTCGGACGACGCACGGGTCGCCGCACCGGCGTTGCTCGACGACGCGCAGCCGCGCGGCAAGAAGCGCGGCGCATCGGCCGAGCTCAACATCTCGCAGCTCTGGTACGACGAGGGCGATCAGCTCTCCGACGACCCCGCGTCGCGCAGCGCCCGCGCGCGCAGGACGATCTCGCCGAGCACGACCGATCTGTCGTACTACGACGAGCCGCCGCGGCGCCGCTGGGGCCTGATCGCCGGCATCGGCGCGTTCGCGATCATCGGCGGCGTCGTCGCGATCGCGCTGATCCGCGGATCGTCGAACGAGCCCACGCCGCCGGTCGCGCAGCGCACGCCGCCGAGTGCGGCCGCCGCGGTCGAGGCCGCGCCGAGCAAGATCCTGCCCAGCGAGCCGCCGGCGCCTGACGTCGCTCCGACCGCGGGCGCGGCCGTGCCGGCGGACCGCAAGGCGGCGCCCGACACCGCCCGGCCGGCGGCACCGAGCGGCGAAGCGCGGTCCGCGGCACAGGCCCCCGCGCCGATGGCGACGCGACCGGCGAGTCGCCGCCCCGAGGCCCACGCGACCGTCGAGACGCGCGCCCCGGCGAGCCCGCGTCGCTCCGAGACGAGCTTCCCGGTCCCGGGCTCGGAGCCGACCCGCCGGCGCCCCGGCGGTGACACGGCCTCGCCGGTCAGCCCGGATCTCCGGCCCGCCAAGGGCCGGGCCGTGCCGAGCATCACCGAAGGTCCCAGGGATCCATACGGCGGCGACGACGCCCCGGCCGACGGCGCAGCCCCGGAGAAGAGGGCCGAGTTCTTCGCCAACCTCGGCGGCCAGCAGCTGATCGGCGGCGACACCGTCGGTGCGGCGGCGAGCTTCAAGAAGGCGCTCGAGCTCGACGCCAGGAACGTCGCGGCGACCATCGGCATGGGAGAGATCGCGCTGCGCCAGGGCCTGTTCGGCGACGCGATCGCGCACCTCTCGAAGGCGACCAAGCTGGCCCCCAAGAACTCCCGGGCGCTCACCCTGCTGGGCGAGGCCTACCTCCACAGCGGGAACAGCGCGCAGGCCGCCGCCCAGTTCAAGAAGGCGCTGCAGATCGATCCAGACAACGCACGCGCCCGCGATGGCTACAATGAGGCCTCGAGCCGCGTGCCGCCGGCCGACGACGAGACGCCCTGATCGTCGGCGCGCCACGGGCACTTGGGACGCAGTTTGCCGAGAAGCATGACCTCACAGTAGAGGTAGCGATCGGTCGTCGCAACTTCTCTTACGAGAGGAGATCTCTCCCGTGTTGGCGGGCGTGGGATAGTGGCTTGTGTTTGACGTGTACGTCGCGGGCGTGACAGCCACGTCACCCGACGCCATCGGAGAGCTCGCCAGGGCGATGGCGGCGCGGTACGGCGCACCGGCCGCCGAGCTTCAGGCGCGGCTGAGCCACGGGCGATTTCGCGTCAAGGCCGGCGTGAGTCGCGAAACGGCGGAAGCCTACGTGCGCGACCTCGAATCGATCGGGGCGCGGGTCCAGATCGAGCCGGCGCGCGGCGGAGCATCGAAGCCTCCCGGGGTGGCCGCATCGCGATCGTCGCGGTCGTCGTTGCCGCAGCAAGTTCATTCGCCGCTGCCGCCGCCGGGTGGAGGACGATCGATGCGGTCGTCGTTGCCGCCGCAGCCGGGAGCGCGGCCGGCGCCTTCGTCGTTGCCACCTCAGCCGGCGCCACGGCCGCAGCGGTCGTCGTTGCCACCGCCGGCCGAGGGGACGATGTCCGAACCTTCCGCATGGGATCCGGACACCGGAACCACCGCCGTCGGCGGCCCGCCGATCAACCTCGGGGCGCTGGAGCGCAGCGGCGCATTCTCGCTGGCGACGCTGGATGACGAGCTGGTGGGGGCATCGCCGTCGGACGGCACGCTGCCGGCGAGCATCGGCCCGATGGGTCCGCGTCCGGCGCAGCCGGCAAGGCCGAGGCCGCAGCCGATCGATCGGTTCGCGCCGCCCGAGTTCGCGGTCGCCGAACCGCTGCTCGAGCTCGCCGAGGACGAGCGGGCCCATCACGCGCGCAGGCACGCCAGCGCGCCGCCGCCGGCGCAGCCGATCCGGTCGACGCCATCGGGGCCGCCGCAGGCCCCGCCAGAGCCGCGGTCGATGTCGGCGCGGCCGCCGGCGCCCGGGCCCGTGCTGTGGCAGCTGCCGGACGCGACGCCGCGCGAGTCGCCGAGGCTGTCGCAGCCGGAGGTGGCATCGCCGCCGGCGCCGGGGAGCGCGCCTGCCGCGGGGCCGGCGTCCTCCGAGGCGCCGGGACGGGGGAGCGGCGCTGCGTTCCGCGGCGCTGTGCTCGACCGCGCGTGGCTCGCCTCGGCGCGGGTGCGGTTCGCCGCGGGGATCGTGCTCGCGATCGTGCTGGGGTTTGTTCCGGCGCACCTGGTGGCCGGGATCCGCGAGCGCAGCGCGTTCGCGGTGATCGACCGCGATCTGATCGCGGCGCAGGCCGCGGCCGACATGCCGGACAGCTACGCCGCGCTCGACGCGCTCCGCGCCGAGAAGCTCGATGCCAAGCGCAGCGCACACCGCTCGATCGCGCTGGCGTCGCTGCTGATCTGGGGCGCGGCCGGCGGCGCGCTCGCGTACGTGTGGTTCCGGCGGATCCCGTGGGACCGGCTCGGTGACGCGAGCGGTTAGCCCTCGGGACCGGCGGCGTCGTCGTCTTCGATGACGACCTTGCGCCTGGGCTTCGCGGGGCTGCTGTCGCGAGCCCGCTGCTCGGCCTCGGCGCGCTCGCGCTTCCTCGTGACCTGCCACGCGAACAGGATCGAGATGTTGTAGAGCGCGATCATCGGGATCGCCATCAGGAACTG
>VBLP01000473.1:16066-24461 GCA_005887925.1 Deltaproteobacteria bacterium
GCCTGGCGATCGGCTTCGTTGTAGCTGAGCATGTAGTTGTTCAGCGCGGGGAGCGCGTACCTGTAACAGAACAGCGCGCCGCAGATGAAGAACACCGCCGACAGCACCGTGAACGCGGCCGCGATCTTGCGCTCGCGCTTGTACAGACCCGGCGCGATGAATCGCCACAGCTGGTAGAAGATGAACGGCGACGCGACGAAGATCCCGGCCCACAGCGCGACCGACATGTTGACCCAGAACGGCTCGGTCAGGCCGGTGAAGACCAGCTTGGGCGGCCCCCAGTCCCAGCTCCGGGGGAGCAGGTGAAGCTGGATGAGCTTTTCGATCTCCGGGCCCGAGTGCTTGTCCCAGATATCGAACAGGGGCCTGCGCAGCCACGCGAAGATGTCGTCGGCGAAGCCCCAGCAGATCAGGAACGCGACCCCGAAAGCGATCGCGGCGTTGCGGACGCGGTCGCGGAGCTCGCCGAGGTGCTGCATGAACGGCATGCGGCCGGCCTCGAGCTCGGTCTCGCGATCCCGCTCCTGCTGCTCGGGTTCGACCTCGCCGGGCTCAGCCATGCTTGGGCTCGGTGTCTGCGGGGCCGGCGGGCGCGGGGCCGGCGGGCGCTGCGCCGCGGGCGATGGTGTTGGGCGCGGGCTTCACCAGCGCCGCGAGGTCGGCGTCGCCGTGGGCGGTGGTGTCGTTGCTGGGCTCGGCCTCGCCGGCGGTCGGCGGCAGGGTGAGCCTGGGCGCATCGGCGTGCTCGCCGTTGGCCTCGTGAGCGGCCTCGGCGTGCGGGGCCGCGGCGGGAGCCTCGGCGTGTGTGGCCGTGTGAGCATCGGAGGCGCCTTCGAGGGCGGTGTCGAGAGCGCCGGCGTCGGCCTCGGCGGGCGGTTCGGTGGCGGCCGCGAGCGCCGCGGCGGCGGTGCCGATCGCCGGGGTGTCGGCGGTGGGCTCGTCGAGCTGCTTGCGCGGTTTCGGGCGGTACGGCTCGTCCTCGCCGCGCAGCGCGCTGCGCAGGTCGCGGATCGCCCCACCGATGTGCTCGTCGTCCTCGATGGTTCGCTGCAGGGCCCGCGACTGCTTCTTGATGTCGCGGATACCCTTGCTGATCTTCTTGGCCGCGTCCGGAAGCTTGTCCGGCCCCAGGAACAGGAGCGCGACGATCAAGATCACCAGGATCTCGGTGCCGCCCATGCCAAACATCGCGCGCAGCATACCACCCCGACGCCGGTCTGCCCTGCGGCAGAGGCGGTCAGAATTCGCGGGAGCTGCGCCCGAAATCCGTCGGCGATGTCCCAGGTTGCCCCGTGATCTCGGTGGGCGCGGTCCCGGCCGGGAACCACAGCGAGAGACCACCAGTGCCGGGCGCAGCGAGGAGGCCGGTCTCGCGGTCGATCGCGACGCGCTCCATGCCGCCGGGGACGGCCTGCATCCACAGCGGGACCGCGGCGTGCGCCCCATCACCTTCGGGCCCGAGCTTGTGCGCGGGATCGTCGAACCCGACCCAGACGGCACCGAGCACGCGGCCGGTGAAGCCGAGGAACCAGGCGTCGGTGTTGTCGTTGGTGGTGCCGGTCTTGCCGGCGGCGGGCCGGCCGAGCGTGGCGGCGGCGCTGGCGGTGCCGCGGGCGACGACGGCGGCCATCATGTCGATGAGCTGGAACGCGACGCGCTCGTCGAGCCGGCGGCCGCCGGTCGCGGCGACGCGCTCGGCGGGATCGCGGCCCGCCGTGGCGGCCATGCGGTCGATCCGCCGCGCCGGATCGAGCCAGGGGTCCTCGGGCACGGTGGCGTCGAACAGCTCGGCGGGCCCGCGGCGGATGCGGATCGCGAAGTGCGGCGCGACCGCCCAGCCGCGCCGCGCGATCGTCGCGTAGGCGCGGGCGAGCTCGATCGGCTTGACGCACGACGCGCCGAGCGCCATCGGCCGGACCTCGGCGAGCGCGGTCGTGATGCCGAGGCGGCGGGCGAGCGCGACGACGGGGCCGGGACCGACGCGGTCGAACACGTCGATCGCCGGCGCGTTGAGCGATGCGGCGAACGCGTCCTGCGCGAGCACCACGCCGCGGAACCGGTTGCCCGAGCGCGGCTTCCAGTGGGTCGCGGTGACCTCGTCGTATTCGGCGATCGGCGCGTCGCGCAGCGCGGTGCCCGGCGTGATCGCGCCGGCGGCGAGCGCGGCGCCGTAGACCATCGGCTTCCACGCCGAGCCGGGCTGGCGGCAGCTCTGCAGCATGCGGTCGAAGCGACTGATCCCACGGGGGAGGACCCCCGCCCCGCCGGCAGAGCCGTCGGGGTCCCCGCCCCCCTCGCTCGGCTTTCGCCGAGCGGTGCCCCAGGCGCCGCCGCCGACCAGCGCCTCGACGTAGCCGGTGCGGTGGTCCCAGATCAGCGCGGCGACCTCGGCGCCGTGCCAGCGCGCGGCGTGCGCGGCGGCGTCGCGGGCGAGCTGGGCGTCGAGCGCCGGCAGCGCGGCGGTGTCGATCGTCAGCCCGCCGCGCGCGAGCTCGGCCGGCAGGGCGCCGGCGACGAGGCGGCGGACCTGCTCGGTGTACCAGGGCGCGCGCGTGCCGTAGCGCGGATGCGGCCGGACCAGCGCGAGCGGGGCGCGGGTCGCGCGGGCGAGCTCGTCGCCGCCGATCAGGTGGGCGCGCGCCATCCGGGCGAGGATCTCGTCGCGGCGGGCGCGGGCGGCGTCGGCGTGGTGGAACGGATCGAGCCGGCCGGGCGCCTGGATCAGCGCGGCGAGCAGCGCGGCCTGGGGCAGGTCGACCTCGCCGACGTCGCGGTCGAAGTAGGCGCGCGCGGCGGCGGCCATGCCGTAGGCGCCCTCGCCGAGGAACACGAAGTCGAGGTAGGTCTCGAGGATGTCGCGCTTGCTCCACCGGCGCTCGATCGCGCGCGCGAGCAGCGCCTCGCGGACCTTGCGCCGCACGCTGCGCTCGCTGCCGATCTCGCGCGGCAGGAGGTTGCGCGCGACCTGCTGCGTGATCGTCGAGGCGCCCTCGACGACGCGGCCGGCCTCGTAGTTGATCTTCGCGGCCCGCAGGATCGCGGGATAGTCGACGCCGTGGTGGGCGAAGAACCGCACGTCCTCGGCGGCGAGCACCGCGCGCACCAGGTGCGGTGGCAGGCGCTCGAGCGGCGCCAGCGTGCGGTGGCCGATCACCTTGCCGTCGCGGAACGGCAGCTCGGCGAGGTGCGCGCCGTCGGCGGCGAGCACGAGCGAGGTGCGCGGCGCCTGGGCCTGCCACGCGGCGAGGTCGGGGACGTCGGGGAGATCGCGCGCCCAGCGCCGCAGCGTCACCGCGACCGCGCCGGCCGCGACGACCGGCAGCGCGAGGGCGAGCCACAGCACCGCGACGATGGGCAGCCGCCACCACCAGCCGCCGTCGCGCCGGTTGGCGATCACGACGCGGGTCACGACGTCGCCTCGCGCGGGAACAGCGGCATCTGCTGCGGCGGCCCGATCACGCGCGCACGCGCGCCGAGCGCGCCGGCGATCGCCTCGGCGCACGCGCCGGTGACGAACACCTCGCGCGCGGAGGTGGCCTCGATCCACGCCAGGAGCTGTGCGCGATCGGCGGCGGCGGCCCACGCCATGCCCGCGTCGTAGCCGTCGGCGCCACCGAGCGCGCGGGCCGAGACCAGCGCGGTCGCCGCCGGGCGATCGCCGAGGCTGCGCGCCAGGTGCGCGCGGTCGGCATCGAGCCACACGATCGCGCGCGGCTCGCGGCCGGGCGCCGCGATCGCGGGGAGCCCGCTCGTCGCCGGCAGCGCCAGCCGCTGGCTGCCGGTCGCGAACTGCAGGGTCACCACGCCGTCGCGCGGCTCGCTGGCCCGCGGCTCGCTGGCCCGCGGCTCGCTGGCCCGCGGCTCGCTGGCACGCGGCTCGCTGGCACGCGGGTCACGGATCACCGGGCGCGGTGCGACCGTGCGGCCGATCGCGACGTCGCCGTCGACGATCTGCGGCGGCGGCACGAGCTCGGCGATCCGCTGCCCGGCCTCGCGCAGCGCGCGGCTGCCGGCGATCGCGATGCCCTCGGCGGCGAGCCGGCTCGCGACCTCGAGGCCGTCGAGCACCGTGTCGACCAGTAGCACCGGCCGGCGCCCGGCGGCGAGCTGGTCGCGCGTCCAGTCGAACGTCTGCGCGATCGCCGCGGCGAGCGGCGGAAACCGATGGTGCGGCTCGCCGTACGGCGCGGCGACGACGACCGCATCGCACGCGCGCAGCTCGGCCGCATCGCCGACGCCGCCCGCGGCCGTCCGCACCGCGCCCGCGTACAGCACCGTCCGGCCGGCGACGTCGGCGTGCAGCGCGGCGGCGCCGAGGCCGCGGCCCGACGGGATCAGCTCGAGCCGCACCGTGCCGAGCGTAAAGCGCTGGCGCAGCGGCACCGCGAGGTGGCCGGTGCCCGCGGCGTCGAGCAGCGCGAGCGTGATCGCCGTGCCGATCAGCTGGCCGTGCCCCGTCCGGCCGACGCGATCGGCCGACGACAGGAAGCACACGTCGCGCCGCCGCCGCGCGTCGCACCAGATCGGCGTTCCGGTCAGATGGACGCCGTCGCGCCAGGTCACCGGCGTCTGCGGAGCAGGTCGTGGACGGCGCGCCACATCTCACGGTGCCACCCGCAGGCCGATCAGGCAATGATCTGGCCGACCTACACGTGAGCTTCGTCGATCAATAGGGGGCTTTCCCTGCACCTGGAGTTCCGCGCCCGCTTGGGATACACATCGCGTCGCACGCCACCGGGATCGCCTCCGCCTCCGCGAACGACTACTCCGTCACACCGATCGGCAGCATGCCGGCATGGAGCTGGTCCTCGAGCTCGCGGACGATCTCGGCCAGCTGATCGCGCGCCGCGTCGTCGAGCTCGAACACGATCCCCATCCCGGGCGGCTCGTCATCCTGGGCTATGATGGTGTGCGAGACCTTGCCGACCAGCGACAGCGGCTGCGGGCGGCCGGGCAATGTCAGCAGCATGTGGACCTGCGAGGCCTCCGGCAGCGGCTTGTCGGTGAACAGGAACACGCCCTCCTCGTTGAGATCCTTGGTGAAGGTGGTGGCGGGCCCGTCGACGGCGCCGTAGGTGACGGCGAGCCGGATCGGCAGCCGGCGCTTCTCGCGCAGGTTGATCAACCCGCCGCGGACATAGCCGTTCAGGTAGTTGATCTTGTCGCGCTCGGCGCCGCTGACCGCGACGACGACGCCGGGCGGGTCGTCGCGCAGGCCGACCACGGTGCCGCGCAGCGCGACCATCCAGCCGTCGACGTCGAGGTCGATCCGCACGGTCGAGCCCTGATCGATCGCCGCGGCGGTCGGCACGAACACGGTCCAGTCGCGCGGATCGAAGATCTTGATCCAGTCGGACAGACTGGCCAGTCGGAGCTCGAGCCGGGCCGCGGCCACCGGGGCATCGTAAACCACTCCGATCGCGACTGCATCGCACGATCGGCGCCCGGCGGGCACCGGCGGGTGCAGCGTTTGGCGCCTGGCTACGAGTGTGTAGGGCGTAGCACTCGGAGAACGCGAGCACGCGCGGCTCGCCGGGGGCTGCTGCGCGGATGGGCGTCGGGACCGCGCCTGCCGAAGAACCACCGACGCTTGCGCGGACGGTCCTTGGTACGTGCGGGGGCATGACCTGCCAATCCTGGTTACAGTCGCGGCGCCCGACCCCATCCGCTCGCGGTCGCCCCCGGCGAGCCGCGCGTTGACCTCTCGCGAGCGCACCTCGGGGCCGCGGGTTGACGTCGCCACGCGGTGCCCGACCGATCAGAAGCTCTGCGGCGAGCTACTGGTGGACGACTACGTGGAGCGCCATGGGCTTGCCGCCGCGGACGATCTGCGCGGTGAGCGCCCGGGCGGTCGATGCGCGCGCGTACAGGTTGGCCGCGTCGTCGAGCGAGCGCAGCCGGACGCCGTCGACGCTGGTGACGACATCGCCGGCGCGCAGCCCGGCGCGCGCAAAGATCGAGCCGTCGCCGACACCCTCGATCACCAGGCCCGCGGCCGAGAATCTGCCGCGGATCGCCGCGCTCAGGCCGGCGAAGTCGCCGAGCGCGCTGTCGAGCTCGGCGCGCGACAGCACGACAGCACGGCCGGGATGCGCGTCGGCCGCTGCTGCGGGGCGGACCTCGGCGGGTGCAGCCGCGGCGTCGGCGGTCGCGGCGCGGGGCGCGCGAGTGCGGCGATCAGCGGTCATCACGTCGGCCAGGGCGCGTGCGTCGAGCGTGGCCTTGTCGGGCGCCCTCGCGGCGTCGGTGGCGCGGACGTCGGTCGGCGGCGCGGCCGGTGACGGAGCGGGGCGCACGGCGGGTGGCGCAGCGGGCGTGATCGCCGGCGCGGTGGGAGAGGTCGCCGGAGCAGCGGGCGACGCGGAGGGTGCCGCGGGAGAGGCCGCCGGAGCAGCGGGCGACGCGGAGGGTGCCGCGGGAGAGGCCGCCGGAGCAGCGGGCGGCGCGGAGGGTGCCGCGGGAGAGGCCGCCGGAGCAGCGGGCGACGCGGAGGGTGCCGCGGGAGAGGCCGCCGGAGCAGCGGGCGGCGCGGAGGGTGCCGCGGGCGAGGCCGTCGGCGCAGCGGGAGAGGCCGCCGGTGCAGCGGGCGACGCGGACGCAGATGGTGCAGCGGGCGACGCAGACGCAGATGGTGCAGCGGGCGAGGCCCCCGGTGAGATGGCGGGCGATGCGGGCGAGGCCCCCGGTGAGATGGCGGGCGATGCGGGCGAGGCCGTCGGTGAGGCGGCTGATGCGGGCGAAGCCGTCGGGGTCGTGAGGGGCGACGCAGGTGCGGCGGACGACGCAGCGGGCGGGAGCTGGGCGGCCGAGACGGAGCGGACGCCGTCGGGGCTTGATGCGGGTGGCGTTGTCGGGGCGGGGATGCGGTCGGAGGCCGGCAGGGACTTCGATGTCGCTCCGGTGACATCAGAGGAGCTTCGAGGAGCAGGAGCTGCTGCGGCAGGCGCTGCGCCCGATGCACTCGACGGTGCCGCGGCGACGCGGATGCCGCCCTCGCCGGGGACGATCGGCGCAGCCGGCGCTGCGGCGGACGGCGCGTGGACCACGCGGATGCCGGGCTCGCCGGATGCCGCATCGTCGGGGTGGGTGGCCGGCGCGGCACCCGGGGCCTCGACGACCCGGATCCCCGGCTCGGCGTAGGGATCGACCGGCGCGTCGCTGCGGCGGGCCGGATCGCTGTACGGGTCGACCGGGGCGGCATCGCCGGCGCGGGAAGGCCTCGCGGCGGAACGGACATCGCGGGTGCGGCGTCGCTCGGCGCGCGGTGGGGCGACCAGCACGATCTGCTTGCCGTCGCGGACCAAGGTGACCGTGTCGTCGTCGATGTCCGCGACGGTGAAACCGTCGACCTTGCCGCCGAGCTCCGCCAGCACGTGCGTCGCGCGGCCGCGGTCGAACAGCAGCGCCTGATGGCTCTCCGGCATCACGCGGACCACGCGCAGCGGGATCCTGCGCGCATCGCCACCCGCGTCCCGCGATGCATCGGCGCTGGCCCGCGCGGTCGTCTCGTCCGCGCGCGCGAACGGGGCGAACAGGGCGAGCGCGAGCACACCGGCGACGAGACGCATGGGGCCAGGACCTGCAAGCGGCGATCCGGCGGCGAGCGCAGCCAGTTTTGCCCCGCGGCGAGCAGCCCCGCGCGCGCCACACCGCAAAGCATCATTATTCTCAGAGCTTGCCGCTGGCGCCGCGAACCATCGCAGAGCCGCTGTCCGCGCTGTGGCGGTTCATTCACACCGCGAGCGCGCCATTTCCGACACACCGCGGTCGCGCAAGCTCCGTCGACAACCCGACGCCTGTCGAGAGGCCGGGCTAGCCATCGCTCGTCGTGGGCGACCGCGAGCCGATGGGGTCGGGGCGCCGTCCGCGCAGGAATCGGTGGTGATTCGGCGGGCGTGGCCCCGACGCCCATCCGCGTAGCAGCCCACGGCGAGGCGCCGCGAGCCGCCGCCGGCGGGGCTAGGCCTTCTTGGCTTCCTTCGGCTCGATCTCGGACAGATCGAGATCCTCGAGCTCCTTGAGGTCCTCGGCGGTCAGGCTGCCGATGTTGCCCGGTGCGGCGGTGCCGCCGTCGACGTGCTTGTCGTCCTTGATCGCGGCGCCGGCCCCGAGCTGCTTGGCATCGCCCTTGGGCCCCTCGAGCATGCCCATCTTGGCCTTGAGCTCGGACAGCGCGTCGTCCTCGCTGGCGGCGCCACCCTGCTCGAGCTGGAGGAACTTCGACTCGAGGGTGTCGCCCGACAGCTCGCCGGCGAGCTCGGCGCCGGCCTCGGCCTCGGCCTCCATCAGCTGGATGCGCTCGGCCATGCGGTCGAAGGTGTCGAACGCGCTGGTGTCGCCGAGGCCCTGCATCGTGTTGGCGATCTGCTGCTGCGCCTCCGCCCGCTTCTTGCGC
>VBLP01000091.1:0-3938 GCA_005887925.1 Deltaproteobacteria bacterium
GACTTCGTCACTCATCCGAGCCGGTGCGATGACTACGACGACGCCGACTTCTACCGCGAGCAGGTCGAGAAGGAGGAGCGGCTGGCCGGGCTGCGCTGAAGCTCTACGTGCGCGAGGTGCTGAAGCCGTACGTGCGCACTAACACGGGGTGCTCGGCACCGGGTTTCGTCAGCTCGTGTACCTCCGATTTGGGCGCGTAGTGCTCGACGGCACCGGGATGATTCAGGCTTGGCTGCTCGCAATACCCGCACTTGCCTTGTTGCGCCCTGATGAACTGACCCTTGTATGACTTCCAGACGGCGTCGTCGAAGATCGGCATCCGTCCTTTGGCGATGTCGGCCGGACGGATCGACCGCTGAGCTTTCCGCGCTCTGGCCGCGTAACTGGCCGGAGGTCTCGGTCTCTTGAACCGCAGCACCTGGACCTCAGCGTGCAGCGCGTTTCTTCCGAGGCGCCGGTCGAGCGCGTCGCGTACGTGGGGGTTTGCGGAGCAGCTCTGCGATCTTGGCACGCGCCGCCTTGCGATCCTCGGTGGACAGCTTTGCCGCATCCTCGTCCATCACCTGCGCGGCGGCACTTTGGGCCATGCGTTCGATCGAGGTCGCGGCGTAGGAGCCAAGCCGTGCGGTGAGCTTGCGCTCGAGGTCCTTGGCCTCGGACGTGTCCGCGGCACCGGCGCGCAGCAGCTGACGGTGTCTCTCGAGGAGCTGCAGGGTGTTGTCGTCCAGCGTCGAAGACAGGCCGAACCAGTCCCCTGTGAGCACGCCTTCGGCGCCGAGCCCAGGCGGCAGATCGCGCTGGCGAACTTCGATCCGGCCTGACTGCTCGTCGCGGTGGAGCACGAACACCTCGCCGGGCCTGGCACCGAGCAGCGTCAGTGGGTTGTGGGTGGTGACGACGAAGCTCATACGTGGAAACAGCTGCCGGATCGTCTTCACCACGTCGCGCCCCCACCGGGGATGGAGGTGCAAGTCGATCTCATCGACGATCGCGATGCCGGTCATCTTTTCGCGAAACGATGCATCGAGCGTCACGCCCCGTCGTCGCGCGTCTTCGCTCCATCGCGCGATGAGGTCGATCACCCAGCCGGCCGTCGTGACATAGCCGTCACTCATGGCGCTCAGCGGGATCCTTCCGATCTCCGGGCCCGCCACCTCGACGGCGCGATCACCCACGTGAATCTCACGAACGCCTGGCAAGAGATCATCGGCGAGTGTCTGCACCACGGCCTGGAAGAACGCATCTTCCGCGGAGCCAGGGTTCATCGTCGCCGCGAGCTTGCGTTCCTTGAGCCACGTCTCGGCATGAACGAGGCCTGCATGGTCGTCGAACAGCGTCTCGACGGCGCTAAGAGCCGACTCCACGTTCACGTCGCGCGATGGCCCACCGAGCACTGAACCGCGCCGGCAGCCGTAGGCAACCACAAACGGGGGTGCCACATCACCGCTCCCGTGTTCGCTAAGCCGGTCGCCAGTCTCGCCTGCACGGAGCTCGACGCGCGGCAATGCGCCGCCGAGGCTGGTGATCCGGATGATCGCCTGCGCTGCGCCAATGCGAACCATCGGCGCCCCGCTTCCCAGCCGACCCAGCAGCGCCTGAATGACCTCTTCGGTGGACAGTGCGAGCGCAAGGGCCCGCAGAATCGAGGTCTTTCCCACGCCGTTCGCGCCGATCAGCATCGTCCACTGCCCCACGTCAGACAAGCCATCCGGATGCGGAGGGCCGGCGACTCCTGGGCGATAGTCCCCCTCTCCCGTGGGGAACGCGATCTCAAGCGACTCGAACCCGCGAACGTTGGTCAGATTCAGCTTCTGCAAACAGAATGGCGCGTGATCGCGAGCGACGACCCGTGCGAGTGGCATGTCCCTCGAAACCGGTCGATGAGGAGCGAATGGACGAGTGCGTAGAAACGCAGCAGTGAAGGACCCCGCCGCGTGGCTCGCATAGCGGGTCCACTCGATCTCCCGCGGCTGTCCGACGATATCGGCGATTCCCCGGATGGCAACGAACGGCACATCGCGCATGCTCGCAAGGCGGTACACGCCGGCGGATTCCATCTCGATGGCCTTGATGTGTTGGTCATGCTGCTGCCACGTGAAAACGATCCGATCGTCGTGGACCAGTCGATCGCTCGTCGCGATCGTACCCGCTGTGACCCGCGGTTCAGTCGCTTTCGTCTCCTTCGGACGGTCGACCTGTAGCCCTCCCCATCCGGACATCACCTGTCGCAACGCGGGCAGATTTGCGACCACGTTCGCCGCCTCACGAGCAATGGGACTGCTGCTCATCTCGAGCCTGTCGCCGAGCCCAGTGCTCCCGGTGAACTCTGAGATGCGCGAAGACACGACGACATCGCCGAGATCCACCTTGCCGGCAACACCACCAGCAATGCCCACAACCAGCAGCCACGAGGGAGAGAGCTCCTCCAGGACGTCTCGCGCCAGGTCAAGCGCGGCGATGACCCCATACTCCAGGCTACGCACCACGGCGATCTCGTAGCTGTCTCCATCGCCGATCTCCAGGCGACACAGGTTGTACAGGCGTCGGCCTCTCGCGATGCCATAAGACGGCAGGTAGGCGAGGACCGCCTCGAGCTCGATCTCCAGGATGGTGATGATCCCGACGTCGACTCGCCTGGGCGCCGCGATCCGGCTCGGTTCTCGATGCACCGCGGCCATTCGTCAAGCGGAGGTTACCATCGGAGCCGGTGCCTGATGACCATACCGGAGAGCGGCAACCCGCCCGCAAGAGATCGGCCCCATCGCGAGACGTTCGGCCAGCTCCAACGCCGGTCGGATGAGGGAGAACTCGGGCCGTCTGGATCCTTCCCCGGTGCGTGCTCCGACCGGCGACGAGTCCGGTGAGCCGGGCGCCGCGCTCGCCCGCAAGCACCTCATCGCGAGGATCGCGGTTTGGGCCCCGACGAAAGGACCTCGGGCGTGGCCTTGGATCTGCTCCGGCGGGTGAGGCCCCACAGAAGGCCCAGCTCGCGATCGAGCAACGCGCGCGCCAGCTCGCTCTCGACCTGCCAGCCCCATGCGTCCGCCAGGCCGAGCGCGCCGCGGATCTCTCCCGCGCTGCCATGCGCCATGTCCCAGAACCTCCGCGGATCGCGACCATGGCGGCGATCCCCCTCCGCCAAATTGAGCACGATGGAGCTGGCAGCGCGCTCGACCTGATCGGCGGCCTCCGGGCTGTAGCTGCGCAGCTGTGCGACCACCGGGCGCAGCGCGCGAACCAGATCGAGTGCGACTTTGTAGGCGATCAACATGTGCGTGTTCTCCTGGAGCAAAGTGAGGTCATCTCTGGAAGGGAACGCCTCCCGCCGACGACCTCCGCGGCGGGGCTCCGCCCGTCGCGACCGATCCGCGCAGGCCCCGTGACGAACGCCGTCACCGAGGCACACGCTCTCACCCGACGAGGGTCGTCGCGGCCGGCGTGAGCGCCACCCAGACGTATCGGCGTTCGGCACGAGGGCGTGCGCGGACGGGCGCAGGGCGGCCCCGCAGCGGAGGAGGAGGCGCCAGGTCGTGAGCTACTCGAGCTGATCGAGCTTCCGAGCCATCGGGCAGCGGCATGCGGCGGACGGCGGGCGGCACACGGCGGGCGGCGGACGGCATGCGGTTGACGGTGGACGGAATGCGGCGGACGGCGGACGGAATGCGGCAGACGGCGGACGCTTGACGGCGACTGCTGCGGTGCGCACGGCCGCCGAGAACCGCCGCCGACGCCAACCGTCGATCGCCGACTGCCGAGTGCCGACCCCCGAGCCGACCACCGACTGATGACCACCACTGCCGACCGCCGACCGCCGACCGCCGCCGCCGACTGCCGGCGCCGCTACCTGATCGCGAGGGCCGAGGCTGTCCACCGAACGATCGTGCTCCCGGAGTGCGCCCTCAGCTCAAAGTCACAGCCGGGGCATCCACAGCGCGATC
>VBLP01000091.1:4206-5001 GCA_005887925.1 Deltaproteobacteria bacterium
CCGCTGACCGACCGCCGACCGCCGACCGCCGCCGCCGACTGCCGGCGCCGCTACCTGATCGCGAGGGCCGAGGCTGTCCACCGAACGATCGTGCTCCCGGAGTGCGCCCTCAGCTCAAAGTCACAGCCGGGGCATCCACAGCGCGATCACCGGCTGATATTCCATCATTCGAACCACCCGCCTCGCGGCACTTTTGTTGTCGGCCGGACACGGGCCGCGTGTCCTGGCCCGCACAGGGCGACGATCGTCGACGAGCCGGCGGCTGGATCGCGCCATGCAGTCGCCGCGGCCAGGTGAACCCATGCAAACTCTCCTGTCGAAGATCGGCAACGGACTGAAACGAACTGGCTACTTGATCAAGGCGACCGCCCTGGCCTGCGTGCTCGGGGTGATCGAGATGGTGCAGACCCAGCGCGGCCGGCGCGTGCTGGGCGCGATGACGGTGATCGCCGTGGTGGTGGGCCTGGTCGTCGCCCGGCCGATCCGGTCGGTGCCGCCGGGCGAGGCGGCGGTGCGGGTCAACCGGCTGACCGGCGGCGTCGCGATCCTCGAGGAGGGCTGGACCGTGGTGCTGCCCGGCATCCACGAGTTCCGCCGCTACCCGCTGCACGATCAGGTGTACCGGCCGGCGGATGCGGCGCGCGCGGCCGGCGCCGGCGCGTTCCAGTCGGTCGAGGGTCTGTCGATCGGCGTCGACGTCAGCGTGCGGTGGGCGCTCGATCAGGAGCGGATGTCGCAGGCGGCGCGGCTGCGCCCCGACGAGATCGGGACCGAGCTGGTCCAGCCGATGGTCGA
>VBLP01000091.1:5078-14384 GCA_005887925.1 Deltaproteobacteria bacterium
TGGTGATCGGCAGCATCGATCTGCCCGACAAGTACAAGGCCGGGCTCGAGGCGCTGCTGTCCGAGGAGCTGTCGGCCGAGAAGATGCGCTACACGCTCGAGCTCAAGGAGAAGCTGATCAAGCAGACCGAGCTCGAGGCCGAGGCCGACAAGGTGCGCCGCCAGAAGGCCGCCGAGGCCGCCGGCGCCGAGCAGGTGATCGCGGCCAAGGCGCAGGAGGAGGCGATGAAGCACGTCCTGCCGCTCAAGGAGAAGGAGATCGACCAGAAGCGCCTCGAGGCCGAGGCCGCCAAGGTGATGCGGCTCAAGCAGGCCGAGGCCAACGCCGACGCGCGCCGCATCGAGGCCAGCGGCGAGGCCGACTCGCGCAGGAAGCTCGCCGACAGCGACGCCTACCGCCTCGAGGTCACCGGCAAGGCGTCGACCGATCAGATGGCGCGCGAGGCGGCGCTCCTGTCGAAGAACCCGCTGCTGATCCAGAAGACGCTCGCCGACAAGCTGAGCGACAAGATCTCGGTGATCATCGCGCCGCCCAACACCAACGGCTTCTTCGCCAGCGGCCTGCTCGGCGCGACCCCGGCGCCGGCGCCGCAGCCCGCCCACACCGAGCGCGACGGCGAGGAGCAGTGATGCTGGCGCTCGCGCTGGTCGCGGCCGTCGTCGCGGGCGACAAGGTGGTGCTGCGCGCGGCGCCGAGCCGGACCGCCGCCCAGCAGGCGGTGCTGTGGCGCGGCGACTGGCTCGAGGTCCGCGGCGAGCAGCGCGGCTGGCTCAAGGTCTACGACCACCGCCACGAGCGTCCGGGCTGGGTGGTCCGTCCGGCCGCGCGGGTGGTCGAGCTCGACGAGCGCGCGGCGCCGGGGCTGCGCGCGGTGGTCGACTTCCTGCGCGACGCGCCGGGGCAGGAGTCGCTCGGCATCGCCTACGCCGGCCTGTACGTGAAGGTCGCGCCGGCCGGCGGGATCGACGCGCCGCTCCTGGTGTCGCTGGGGGCGATGGCCGACCGGCTCGCCCGCCGCGCGTCGACCGAGGCCGCCGACAGCCACGCGGCGCAGCAGCTCGAGGTCGCGCAGAGCTGGGGCATCGGGTTCGCGGCGATCGAGCGGCCGGCCGGCGTGCGGACCTGCTACGACGGCGCGGCGTTTCGCCAGGCGCTCGCGCTGGCTCCCGGCAAGCTCGAGCTCGCCGCCGCGGTGCTCGGCCTGACCGAGCCGGCGTGCGAGCCGCAGCTCCTCGGCGCGACCGAGCGGCGGGCCCGCGACGAGGCCGCGCTCGACCTGCTCGGCCGCGTCGAGCCGAGCGACGTCGGAGGCCCGCTCGGCAACCGGATCCGGATCCGGCGCGCCGTGATCGGTGCGCGGCTGGCGTGGTCGCTGGGCCGCGGCGGCGACGCGAAGGCCGCCCGGGTCGCCGACGCCGCCGTCGCGGCGTTCGCGCGGGTCGACAGGACCGAGCTCGCCGACGACGATGCCGACGACTTCGAGGCCGCCGCGCTCGAGGTCGCCGCCTCGCGCTGGGCCGCCGGCGCGCCGGTGCCGCCGAAGAAGGCCGATCCCAGGCTCACCCTCACCGCCGGTGAGCCCGGCGAGACCTGCATCACGGTCGAGACCTCGCCCCCGCGCTGCACCCACGGGCAGGTCTGGGCCAGCTCGTTCCGCGTCGCGCCCGACCACGCCGCGGCCGTGCTGGCGATCGAGCCGCTGCCCGGCTGGCTCGAGCTCTGGCTGTTCCGGCGCGTCCCCGGCGGCTGGGCCGCCGACATCCTGCCGCCGGCGACCGAGGGCCCCGACCTCGGCTACGTCGAGCTCGCCGGCTGGTCGGCCGACAGCAGCCGCGCGGTGATCGTGCGCGAGGCGCGCGAGGCCGGCGCCGTCCACCGCACCTGGCAGGTGATCAAGCTCGACGCGCTCGCGATCGAGAAGCAGACGTCGCGGCTCGGCGACCTCGGCGTGTCGCGGTCGTGGATCGCGCCGGAGTGGCGCGGCAAGACGCTCGCGCTGCGGTGACGGTCAGAACCCGACCGCGAGGCCCAGGCGCAGATCCGCGCTGATCCCGCTGTTGAGGTTGATCGCGGTCGATAGCTTGTTGACGATCGCGGCGGCGGCGAGCGCGTCGAGGTCGACCACCAGGGCGAGCGCCGGGCTCAGGTGCTTGGTGAAGCCGATGCCGGTGCCGAACAGGAGCGGCCCCTGCGCGACGATGTCGGTGTCCATGCCGGGCATGTTGGTGTCGAGCTTGATCGTGTTGCGCAGGATGCCGAAGCCGACCTCGCCCATCACGTGGACACCGTCGCCGGAGTCGGCGAACGCGTAGCCGAGGCGGACGAAGCCGGCCGGCGCGATGTTCGAGTGCCCCATGATGTTGGCGCCGATCGGCAGGCCGAGCCGGCCGACCGCACCGAGCGACAGCCGCGGGGTCATGCGGTAGCCGAGCTCGGCGGTGACCACGACCGGGCTCGAGCCGATGCAGCACTTCTGCACCATGTTCTCGCCCTCGGTCTTGCCGGTGACGTAGCCGAAGCCGGTGCCGCCCGACACGGCGAGCATCACGGTCGGCCGCTTCGGCCCGCGCGCGGGCTGACCGGGCTGGTCGACGACGTCGCCGCCTGCGCCGCGGTCCGACGGCGGCGGCAGCGGCGGGCCGGTGCCGGCGGGATCGTCGGCGTGCGACGCCGCGCCGCCGAGCTCGAGCACGTTGGGCGAGCCCGACGAGCCCTTCGCCGCGAGCACCTTGTTGTTGGCGTCGTACGCGGCGACGTAGTAGTGGAGCAGCGGGCCGTGCATCGCAGCCGCCGGGATCGTCCCGGCGTAGCGACAGCCGGCCCTGCGGGTGAGCCGGGCCTCGGTGAAGTCGATCGCGCCCTCGGGGCGGTACATCGCGACGACCCGGGCGGGAGAGACGTCGCCGCCGATCACGACCTCGACCGGCTGCGCGACGCCGCGGCGGGCGCCGTCGACGATGACCTGGATGGCGCGGGTGCGGCAATCGTCGCCGGCCGGCTCGCCGGTGTCGCTGGCGGCGGCCCTGGCCTCGTCGAGCATGCGGACCAGCTCGGCGGACTTGTAGGCCGGCTCGATCGCGATCCTGGGATCGATCTGCACCGCGGACAGGAGCGCGACCTTGGCGGCCTCCTGGTCGGAGCTCGCGAGCTGGGCGATGCCGAGGTCGAGGTAGACCCGCGCGACGATCGGATCGCGGTCGAGCTTGGCGCGCTTGGCGATCGCGAGCGCCTGGTTGAGCAGCCGCCGCGCGGCGTCGTAGTCCAGCGCGTCGTAGCTCGCCATCGCGGCCTTGGTCTTGGCGGCGATCTCGGCCCGCGGCTCGGCGCGCGCGACCGCGGCGGCGCAGACCACGCCGACGATGACCGCGGCACAGCAGCGGATACGCATCCCAGCTTCTATACCAGGGCCCGCTGCGGCCATGCCAAGGCTTTCGCTCCCGCGACAACTGCGCGGAAGCGCGAGGAAACCGGCGGCCTCGCCGCGGTGGTCAGCGCGGCGTGATCACGAACTCGACACGGCGGTTCTGCGACCGGCCCTCGGAGGTCCGGTTGTCGGCGATCGGCACGTCCTTGCCGTAGCCCTTGGCGACCATGCGGTCGCTCGCGACGCTCCTCTTGATCAGGTAGGTCCGCACCGCCTCGGCGCGCTTCTGCGATAGCTTGAGGTTGGAGCTCGCGCGGCCCTGGCTGTCGGTGTGGCCCTGGATCTCGACCTTGATCGCCGGGTTGTCGAGCAGCGCCTGCGCGACCTCGTTGAGCAGCGGGAACGACACCCGCTTGATCGTCGCGCGGTTGGTGTCGAAGTACACGGTCTGCTTGAGCTCGATCTTCTTCTCGGTGACGACGACGAGGCTGTACTTCTTCGGGCAGCCGTCCGGAGCCACCCCCGGCTCGTTGGGGCACTTGTCGGCGACGTCGGGGATGCCGTCCTTGTCGTTGTCGGGGTCGGGGCAGCCGTCGGCGTCCTCGAAGCCGTCCCTGTCCTCGGGCTCGTTGGGGCACTTGTCGGCGGCGTCGGGGATGCCGTCCTTGTCGTTGTCGGGGTCTGGGCAGCCATCGGCGTCCTCGAAGCCGTCGCGGTCCTCGGGCTCATCGGGGCACTTGTCGAGCTTGTCGGTGATGCCGTCGCCGTCGTTGTCGTCGTCGGGACAGCCGTCGGCGTCCTGGAAGCCGTCGCGGTCCTCGGGGACGCGCGGGCACTGGTCGACGTCGTCGGGGATGCCGTCGCCGTCCATGTCGCCGGGACCGGGCAGCAGCGCGTCCTTGTCGACGCAGCGCGCCTGGGGCGACTTCTCGATCGCGAGCTGGGCGTTGGTCTCGGCGACCTCGGCCTCGCGGCGCGCGTCCTGGTAGTTGCCCTCGTCGAGCGCGTGCTGCGCGAAGTCGTTGTGCGACTCGGCCATCGCGAGATCGACCGGGGCGCAGCGCTGCGCGCCGTGCTGCCGCGCCGTCGCGATCAGGCGCGCGGTGGCGGTGGTCTGGACCCGGACCCGCTCGCCCGCGCAGCCCGCGAGCGCCACGGCGTGGGCGATCACGAGCGCGACGCGGATCGCGCGCCGGCTCAAGGCGGATCCTTCGCCGGTGCGACCCGCGGCGGCCGTGTGTCCTTCGCCGGTGCGGCGCGCGGCGCCGGCTGCTTCGCGGGCGCGGGCGAGGCCCTGGCCGGCGGCAGATCGCGCGCGGGCGCGACCGGCGCGTCCTTGGCCGGCGCGACATCGGGCGCAACGTCGAGCGGCAGCTTCGATGGATCCCTGGCGGCGATCCGCGCATCCTCGGCGGCGTGGCGCGCCGCCTCGGCGGCGAGCCGGCCGAACCGGTCGGCGCCCTGGAAGTCGGCATGCGCGGCGACCTCGCGCGCCTTGTGGAGGTACTGGGTCGCGCGCGTCCACCAGTACGGCGCGTACTTCTCGGCCTGGGCGGCGCGGGCCTCGTCGACGGCGGCCGACGCGCGGCGGACGTCGCCGACATAGGTGATCGGGCCGCAGCCCGCGAGCCCCCCGAGGCATCCGAGGCCCGCGACGAGGACGACCGCGGCCGCGCGCACGGCGCAGGTTCGGCACACGCGGCGGCGCATCGCGCGCGAGCTTATCACCGCGATCAGCGGGCCCGCACGCGGCGGCCATCACGGCCGAGCTCGATCGCGACGTAGGTCGCAGATCCGAACAGCGCCATCACCGACACCACCGCCGCCCAGCCGAGCTGCACCGCGAACAGCGACGTACCCTGGTTCTGCTCCCAGCCGGGATAGTCGGTCGCGGTCGACAGCCGCTGGAACCCCGACACCACCAGGACGAGCACGACCAGCGCGATCGCGCCGATGATGTAGATCAGCGCGCCCTGGTAGCCGCGGCGCAGCAGCAGCGCCGCCCCGTACCAGCCGCCGAACACCAGCAATCCGTGACCGACCATCAGCGGCAGCACGGCGACGCCGGCCAGCCGGTGCGGATCGATCCAGTACATCCCGCTCCACGCCGGGTGCACCGCGTAGAAGTACAGCGCGACCGGCGCGACCACCGCCGCCGCGTGCAGCAGCACGAGCTGGAACGCCGGCGCGGCAAACGGCCCGTCCGCGCGGATCCGATCGCGGGCGATCAGCGCGAACCCGACGCCGAACAGCAGGTTGAACAGCGCGACGACCGGAATGGCGACCTCCGCCGATCAACCTAACACGGCCCGCGCGGCGCGCCCGCGCCGCCACCGACGACCGCGGTCACCGGCGCTCGATCGGCGGCGTGCGGGAGCCGGTGTCGGGATCGGTCTCGGCGGAGCCGAGGATCGCGCTCGCCGCGATGAACTCGACCGCCGGCGTGTCGTGATCGCGCGCCGGCGCCGGCGCGGGGGTGGGCACGTCGATCTCGCCGGCGACGAACGAGGTCTCGACCATGGGCAGCGGCGGCGCGATCGCCACGACGCCCTCGATCGGTGTTCCGTCCTCGATCAGCAGCTCGCCGTCGACGTCCTCGACCTCGATCACGCGCACCGCCCGGGCGACGTTGGTCACCACCCACTCGTCGTGCCCCGGCGGCAGCGGCGGCGGAACCAGCGCCGATACCGTCCAGCCGCTGGCGTCGCGCGGCTGCGCGATCGGCGCGCGCTCCATGGTCTCGTCGTGCTCGCGCGGCGGCGGCGGCGCGATCACCGACTCGCTGCTCGTGGTGCCGGTGCCGTCGCCCTCGGCGAGCGACTGCAGCGCCTCCTCGAGCGGGTGCAGCTTGTTGACCGCGGTGTCGACCGGCGCCGCGGCGGGCGCCTCCTCGAACACGGTGGCCTCGAAGTCGTCGTCGGCCAGGAGCTCGATCTTGGGCGCCTCGTCGGGACCGGCGTCGAGCAGCGGCACCACGAAGCGCTCGGTCAGCGCCTGGTAGGCCGAGCGCAGCGCGCGGCGGGTCGCGCTCGCCGTGAAGTCGCGCCGGACCCGCTCGTAGGCGTTCTGCGCGATCCGGTTGCGGAACAGCGGCTCGCCGATCAGGCGCAGCACCTTGCGCGCCAGGTCGACCGGATCGCCGGGCTCGAACAGCAGCGCCTCGCGGTTGTTCTCGATCACGTGCGCGAGGGTCTCGCGGCGCGGCGCGACGATCGCGCGGCGGCACGCCATGTACTCGAGCAGCTTGGTCGGGAACACCACCGTCGGGCTCGGCGTGAGGTCGGCCGCCGCGGGCACCACGCACACCGTCGCGGTCGCCAGCAGGGCCGGCAGCTGGTCGTGATCGACCGGGCCCGTGATCTCGACCTTGCCGGTCAGGCCGAGCTCGCGGATCGCGTCGCGCAGCGGCTGCTCGAACCGGGGCACCATCGAGCCGGCGAGCACCAGGCGCGCATCGACCTCGCGCACGATCGCGGCCATCGCGCGGACCAGCACGCGCACGCCGCGGCCGGGGTCGATCGTCCCGACATAGAGGATGCGCGGCGGGCCGCCCACCGGCGGGTCCTCCCAGTCGAAGCGGTCGACGTCGACGCCGAGCGGCGACAGCACGATGCGCTCGGGCTTGCCCTGCTTCTGGAGCGCCTTGACCGCCGCCGGGGTCGGCGCCAGCACCAGGTCGGCGGCCTGCAGGCACAGGTCCTCGTCGCGGGTGTACTGCGTGTCGAGCTCGGGCTCGAGGGTGGACTCGCCGAGCGGCGACCGCGCGAGGTCGTAGACCATGGCGTAGCCCAGCCGCGTCCGGGCCTCGAGCACCGGGATCCCGCTCCAGCTGTCGCGGCAGTGCACGACGTCGTAGTCGGCGCCGTCGAGCTGGCGCTTGAGCGCGCGCTGGAACGCCTGGATCTGCGACCGGAGGTCGGCCTCGTGGGTCGGCACCCGCAGCACCCGGACCGAGCTCTGGCGCTCGACGTAGGCCTGATCACTTTCGCGGACCACCAGGAGGTCGACCGAGTGCAGCGGGGTCAGCGCGCGGATCACGTGCCGGAGCTGAACTCCGGCGCGCCGAGGCCCGGGCACCGCGCAGAATCCCGTCAGCAACACCCGGGGCATGGCCGGCCGATCCTCGGGCAACTCGCCCGGGCGCGCAAGACCGAATGGCCGATCGTCGTCGGTCGCTCAGCTTGATCCGGATCGGCGGCTGCGTTATCCCCGGAGCGTGAATCGGTTGATCGAATATCTCCGCCAACATCTGATGATCGACTTCCAGGGTGATCTGACGGTGGGGAAGGTCCGGGAGTTGCTCGCCGGCGACGACAGTCGCGACTGCAAGGCACTGCTGGCCAAGCTCGTGGCTAACAACAGCGTCGAGGACATGATGCTCGTGCTCGCGGATTGCCTGCTCGAGCCCGTCCAGCGCTCGCTCACCGACGACGTGATGCGCGAGCAGATACGGATGTACACCGAGAGCTAGCGCGTCCACGCGGTAACAGCGCGATCACCATGCGGCCTTCGCCCGGGGCACGCGGCCCTCCGTGGTCCGGCCGATCGCCGGCCTGCCGCGGAGACCTTGTGCTACGGTCTGTGGCATGGGGAACCCGGTGCCCGACACCAAGACACCTGCCATCGTTGCGTTCGTCATGGTCGTGGTCGGCATCGCGATCGCCGCCATGCACGGCCTGATCCATGGCTCGCTGGTCGGCGGCATCATCGCCGCGGCCGGCGCCATCCCGGCGTGCATCGGGATGTGGAAGGGGATCCAGCAGGAGACCCAGGGCACGCTCGCGCTCAGCGTGACCGCCGTGCTGGTGTCGCTCGCGGTCGGCGCCGTGCTGATCGTGCTGGCGGTCGTGTCCTGGCTGCACTGAGCGGTCGATCGTGATGCGCCGCAGCTTCGCGTCCACCGCCCGCCTCGCGCTGTGGCTCGCCCTCGCCGTCGCAGCCACCGCCCGCGCGGTGCCGGCCGGCGCGCAACCGGCGAGCACCCCGGCCCGCCAGCCGTCGACGGTCCAGTACACCGATCACGCGATGGGCACCAACGTGACGGTGTGGCTGTGGACCGCTGATGACCGCGGCGCGGCGCAGGCCGCCGAGGCGGTGTTCGCCGAGATGAAGCGGCTCGACAAGGAGATGACGACCTGGGACCCCAAGTCGGAGGTCTCGCAGATCAACGCCGCCGCCGGAGGCAAGCCGGTCACGGTCTCCGACGAGACCTACGCGGTGATCGACCGCGCGATCGACGTGTCGAGGCGATCGAAGGGCCTGTTCGACATCACGATCGGCGCGTTCAAGGGCGTGTGGAAGTTCGACGACGACATGGACGGCACGCTGCCCGACCCCGCCGCGGTCAAGGAGGTGGTGCTCGATGCCCGGCAGCACACCGTGTTCCTGCGCCGCAAAGCCATGTCGATCACGCTCGGCGGTATCGCCAAGGGCTACGCGGTCGACAAGTGCGTCGCGATCCTCAAGGCGCGCGGCTTTCACGACTTCATGATGCAAGCCGGCGGCGACATGTACGTCGCCGGCCGCAAGGGCAGCGAGCAGTGGCGGATCGGGGTCCGGGATCCGCGCGGGCCGACCAACACGATGTTCGCGGTCGCGCCGGTCGAGGACCACTCGTTCTCGACCAGCGGCGACTACGAGCGCGGCTTCGTCAAGGACGGCGTGCGCTACCACCACATCCTCGACACCCGCAACGGCCAGCCGGCGCACGCCTCGCACTCGGTGACGGTGCGCGCGAAGGACGCGTTCACCGCCGACGCGTGGTCCAAGGTGATGTTCATCATGGGGCCGGCCGAGTCGCTCGAGCTGATCAAGCGCGAGAAGCTGACCGACTTCGAGGTCGTCTGGGTCGACGACAAGAATCAGGTCGACGTCACTCCAGGTCTGAAGTCGACGCTGTGGCAGCAGCGGCCGCCGACGCCCGGCCCGTAGTAGCGCCGGGA
>VBLP01000091.1:14409-30398 GCA_005887925.1 Deltaproteobacteria bacterium
ACCATCGCGGCGGGATCGAGCCAGCGCGCGATCGCGCGATCGATCGTCGCCGGTGTCACGGCGCGGTAGCGCGCCAGCTCGTCGGCGAGCCCGTCGGGCTCGTGGCGGTACAGCATGTGGCGCTGGATCAGCGAGGCGCGGCGCGCCAGCGCGGTGAGGCCCCAGATCGCGGCCGCCTCGCGGCGGGTGACCGCGCGCGCGATCGCCCGCTCGTCGATCCCGGCCCGGCACTCGCGATCGAGGATCGCGCGCACCGCGTCGGGGTCGGCGCCGCTGCGCAGATCGACCGCGACGTGGACCTCGCCGCCGAGCCGGCCGTTGCTGGTCCACGCCGATACGCGCTGGGCGAGCTGGGTCTCGTAGACCAGGCGCCGCCAGATCGCGCCGGTGCCGACCGCGGCCCACGCCTGGGTCAGGATGTCGAGCTCGGGCTCGTCGTCGCCGAGCGCGATCGGTCCCGGCCACGCGCGGTGGATGCGGCCGAGCGCGGCGAAGCGGTCGACGACGCGGCTTCCCGCCGGGAGCTCCGGCGCGGACTCGACCGGCGGCGCGCTGCGCACCGGGCGCTGCGAGGCCGGGAAGCCGGCGAAGTAGCGGTCGACCAGCGCATCGAGCGCGCCGTCGTCGCCGACGTCACCGGCGATCACCAGCGTGGCGTTGGGCGGCACGTACCAGGTGCGATAGAACGTCAGGACGTCGTCGACCGTGGCGGCCTGGATGTCGTCGTGCAGGCCGATCGTGAGGTGGCGCAGCGGGTGGCCCTCGGGGTAGAGCGCGAGCGCGACCGCGAACCGCTCGGCGCCGTACGGCACGTCCTCGTAGCGCTGGCGGCGCTCGGCGCGGACCACCGCCTGCTGCGTCACCAGGCGCTCGCGATCGAAGTCGCGCGCGAAGTAGCCCATGCGCTCGCTCTCGAGCCACAGCGCGAGCGGCAGCTGGTGCGCCGGCAGGACCTCGTGGTACGCGGTGCGATCGGAGCTGGTCGACGCGTTGGCATCGGTCGCGCCGGCCCTGCGCAGCACCTCGTAGTGATGGCCGCCGAGCCGATCGGCCGAGCTCTTGAACAGGTGCTCGAACAGGTGCGCGAACCCGGTGCGATCCGGCCGCTCGTCCGAGCTGCCGACGCGGTACCACACGCTGACCGCGACCTGCGGCGATGCCGCGTCGCGGTGGATCACGACATCGAGCCCGCACGGCAGCGTGCGCGTGCGGGTCGCCAGGTGCGGCGCGTCGCCGTCGAACACCACGGTCGGCGCCGCATCATCGGCCGGCCGGTCGTTCGCCGCGCTGGTCTCGCTCGTCTGGGTCATCCGCCCCTCTGCAGCGCGAGCGCGAGCTGGTAGAGCACGCGCCGGGGCTTGCCGGTCCTGACCACGAGGCGGGCCGCGGCGTCCTTGGGCCCGAGACCGGCCGCGAGCAGCGCGCGGAGCTCGGCCTCGACGTCGACCGCGGGCTCGGCCGCCGTGCCGCCGGCGATCACCAGCGTGCACTCGCCGCGCGGCGGTGCCGCCGCGTAGCGCGCCGCGAGCTCGCCGAGGGTGCCGCGCACGTGCTCCTCGTGCAGCTTGGTGAGCTCCCGGCCCAGGCTCGCGCGGCGCTCGGCGCCGAACGCGTCGGCGGCATCGCCGAGCGTCGCGGCGAGCCGATCGGGGGCCTCGTAGAAGATCATCGCGGCGGGCTCTCCTCGCAGCGTACCGAACATCGCGCGCCTGGCACCGGTCTCGCGCGGCGGAAACCCGAGAAATGTGAAGCGCTCGGCCGGCAGCCCCGAGCCGACCAGCGCGGCGAGCGCCGCCGATGGCCCCGGCACGACCTCGACGCGCGCCCCGGCCGCGATCGCCGCGGCGATCGCATACGCGCCGGGGTCGGACACGCCGGGCATCCCGGCCTCGCTGATCACCGCCACACGCCGGCCCGCGCGCAGCACCTCCGCGATCTGATCCGCGCGCTCGGCCTCGTTGCCCTCGAAGTTGGAGATCACCCGCCGGCCGGGGTTGCGCCGGTCGTCACCCGATCCCAGCGCATCGACGTGCGCGAGCAGGACCTTCGCCGCGCGGGTGTCCTCGGCGGCGATCAGATCAGCCTCGCGAAGCACGCGGGCCGCGCGGAGCGACAGGTCTTCGAGGTTGCCGATCGGCGTACCGACGATGAACAGCGTGCCGAGCACGAGCCTCATCACTACGCCAGGACGGTGCCGAGGGCCATGACCGGAGCCAACGATCCCGGACAGCCGGACACCGCCTGTCCGGCAGATCCGGGACTTGTCCGGAGTACGGACGGACAAGCTTCGGACACCGGACATCTACCCATGCTATTTCAGGAACTTACAGCTGGCACTGTTTGTGCTTGCCAGCGCGGTCTCAACCACCTAAAGGAGAGAACGCGATGGACACGAACGACGTCACCACGCGCGTACTGGTCAACCTGCATGGCGATATCCGCGCGGTGAACCTGCGGGTCGATCACCTCGAGGCGCACATCGACACCATGGATGCGAACATGACGACCGGATTCGATCTACTTGGTAAGCGCATCGCCGAATCCGAGACACGGATTGGCACCGCAATCTTGGGCCTTGAGGGAACACTGAACGACGTGCAGAGAATGTTGCGACCCCTGTATGAGCGTTTCGGTATTCGCAAGCCGCCCGATCATTGACGAGCATCGCGCGATCGCTCACTCGCGGCTGAGCGCGCCGATATCGACCGAGGTGCCGAGCTCGGCCTCGAGGTACTTCTTGAGGCGGTCGAGCATGCGCTTCTCGAGCTGGCGGGCGCGCTCGCGGCTGACCTGGTAGCGGTCGCCGATCTCCTGCAGCGTGAGCGGCTCGTCGGTCAGCCAGCGCTCGCGGAAGATCGTCTGCTCGCGACCCTCGAGCGTCCGGGCGAACGCCTCGAGCTTGCCGCGCAGGAGCTCGGAGAACTCGCTCTGCGCGACCGCGCGATCGGGCCGGACGTCGTCGCTCGGCAGGTAGTCCAGCCGGGTCCGCGAGCCGTCGTCGTCGCCGGCGCTGCCGAGCGGCGCGTCGAGCGAGGCCTCGGGCGCGGCGAGCCGGCGCTCCATCTCGATGACCTCCTTCTCGGGGACGTCGAGCTTCTCGGCGAGCAGCGCCGTGGTCGGCTGGAAGCCGAGCTGCTCGAGCTTCTCGCGCTCCTTGCGCAGGTTGAAGAACAGCTTGCGCTGCGCCTGCGTGGTCCCGATCTTGACCAGCCGCCAGTTGTTGAGGATGAACTTCAGGATGTAAGCGCGGATCCAGAACGCCGCGTAGCTGGAGAGCTTGACCCCGCGGTACGGATCGAACTTCGAGACCGCCTGGATCAGGCCGATGTTGCCCTCCTGGACCAGATCGAGCAGGTTCTTGTGGGCGCGGCGATACTCGTAGGCGATCTTCACGACCAGCCGCAGGTTGGCCTCGATCAGCTTGCGCGCCGCCTGGGTGTCGCCGTGCTCGACGAGGCGCGTCGCGAGATCGCGCTCCTCCTCGGGCGTGAGCAGCGGATAGCGGCGGGTCTCGCGCAGGTACAGCGCCATCGGATCGCGCCTGGCGAGCGAGCTGCCGCGCTCCGCGGGCACTGCCTCCTCGGGCGCGTCGAGCACGTCGTCCGGCTCGATCGCCGCCGCGGCGGCATCGACGTCCGCGCCTTCGATCGGCTCGTCGGCCTCGCCCTCGCCATCGCCGCCGGTCTCGGGCTCGGCCTCGCCGTCCGCACGCTCGTCGGCCTCGGGGTCCTTCGGAGCTTTCGAACGAGCTTCGTCGGCCGGGCCGCCGACGTCGATCACCTCGGCGCTGGACTTGCGGCGGCGCTTTGCCCCACCTTTGATCGGCGTGCCAGGAGCGGCGCCGTCGGCAGCGCCGCCGGCTCCAGAGCCTCGTGACTTTCGCTCCGCCATCGCTGCCCGAGCACCATACTACACGGCACTACTCGACGGAGGTCCGCGGCAGCGCAGATCGTGCGTGGCGCGTCGAGCTTTGCATTCTATAATCGCCCGATGCGCAGCCGGTTGAACCTGGCCCTGGTGGTGGCCGCGGGTGCCCTCGCACTCGTCCTTACCGTTGTCCGACAGTCGCCCGAGGGCGTTGTCTCGATCGAGCTCAACACTCAGGAAGTGCGCGCGGCGCCGGGCGAACCCCAGGCTCCTCGCCACGATCTGTCCGCGCTCAAGATCTTCAACCTGACACTGCTGCGGATCAAGGACCGCTACGTCGACCCCGCGCGCGTCGATCCCAAGAAGATGCTCTACGCCGCGCTCGACAGCGTGCAGTTCAACATCCCCGAGGTCCTCGTCGAGCCCGATCCGCTGCACAGCAAGGTCCGCGTCACCGTCAACGACAAGCCCGAGACATTCGACACCGACGACGTCGATTCGCCGTGGCGGCTCGCCGGCAAGCTCAAGAAGGTGTTCCGCTTCATCGAGATCAACATGAACGCGGGCGCCGATCTCGCCAAGGTCGAGTACGCGGCGGTCAACGGCATGCTGTCGACGCTCGACCCGCACTCGATCCTGATGGACCCCGAGCAGGCGCGCGACATGGACGTCTCGACCAGCGGCAAGTTCGGCGGGCTCGGCATCGTGATCCGGATGATCGAGCGCAAGCTCACCGTGGTGAAGCCGATGAAGGACACCCCGGCGTGGCGCAAGGGCATCAAGTCCGGCGATCACATCGTGCGGATCAACCAGGAGCCGACCGAGAACCTGACGTCGAACGAGGCGGTCGACCGCATGCGCGGCGACCCGCGGACCGGCGTGACGCTGTACATCGAGCGCAAGGGCATCGATGGCCTGATGCGGTTCGATCTGATCCGCGACGTGATCCGCGTGTCCCAGGTCGAGCACAAGCTGCTCGACAAGGGCGTCGGCTACATCCGCGTCAAGCAGTTCTCCAAGGGCATCGCGTCCGACGTCGCCGATGCGATGCGCGAGATGAGCACCAAGGGCGCGTCGTCGTGGGTCCTCGACCTGCGCGGCAACCCCGGCGGCCTGCTCGAGGAGGCGGTCCAGCTCTCGGACCTGTTCGTCGACAACGGCACGATCGTCACCACGGTGTCGGGCCGCGACCGCGAGGCGCGCCGGGCCGAGCACGGCTTCGGCGACACCACGTCGTCGCTCGCGGTGCTGGTCAGCGCCGGCTCGGCCTCGGCGTCCGAGATCGTCGCGGGGGCGCTCAAGAACCTCGATCGCGCCGCCATCGTCGGCACGCGGACGTTCGGCAAGGGCTCGGTCCAGGAGCTCTACGACAACGACGATCACAGCAAGCTCAAGCTGACGATCGCGCAGTACCTGACGCCGGGCGATCGCTCGATCCAGAACCTCGGCATCGTTCCGGACATCCTGCTCCAGCGCATGTACGTGCCGGACAAGAACGACTCGCCCCAGGACTTCGTGCGGCTGCTCGCGCCGACCCGGACCTACGGCGAGAAGGACCTCGACGCCCACCTGGTCTCGACCTACGCCCGCGACGTCGACAAGCCGGCGTTCGAGCTGCCATACCTGGTCGACAAGAAGAAGCCGGCCGCCGGCGCGGCGCCCGAGGTCAAGCCGCCCGACGACGACGAGGCCACCGATGACGACGAGGTCATCGAGGACTTCGAGATCCGGTTCGCCAAGCAGCTGGTGTCGAACGTGTCCGCGCCTACCCGGCCCAAGCTGGTCGCGGGCGCCGGCCGGCTGGTCCAGGCGGCGCGCGCCGACGAGGAGAAGAAGCTGGTCGCGGCGCTGCAGACGGTCGGCGTCGACTGGAGCGCGCCCCCGACCGCGGCCGGCAAGCCCAGCCTCGACGTCGCGCTCGTCGCGTCGTCGTCGGGACAGGTCAAGGCCGGCGAGATCGTCACCTTGACCACCACGGTCAAGAACACCGGCACGGAGCCGGCGTACCGCGTGCTGTCGCGGATCCAGGGTGACGATCCGGTGTTCGAGGACGCCGAGCTACCGATCGGCAAGGTCGCCCCCGGCGAGACCCGGACGTACTCGACCAGGCTGCAGGTCCCGCGCGATGCGCTCGATCGCGTCGACCGGCTCGGCCTCGAGGTCCGCGAGCTGCACAACGCCGCCGCCCACGTGACGCCCGCCGAGATCAAGATCGCCGCGGCGCCCCGCCCGGTGTTCGCCTATGCCTGGCAGCTGATCGACGATGGCAACGGCGACGGCCTGGTCCAGCGCGGCGAGCACTACCGCCTGCAGGTCCAGATCAAGAACACCGGCACCGGCGCGACCCAGGAGGCCACGGTGCTGCTGCGCAACGCGACCGGCGACGGCGTCGTGCTCGACAAGTCGCGCGCCGAGCTCAAGGATCCGCTGGCGCCCGGCGACGTCCGCGAGATCGAGTTCCCGCTCGCCACCGACGCGACGCTCAAGGGCAACGAGATGGTGGTCGAGCTGATGGCATACGACTCGGCGCTCGACGTCCAGGCCAGCGACAAGCTGCACTTCAAGCTCGCGCCCACCGTCGCCGCGCAGCCGCGCTCGGGCGAGGTCTCGGTGCGGCCGTCGATCGCGATCCGGTCGGGCGCGTCGGAGGACGCGAGCGTCGTCGGCTACACCGCGCGCGGCGCGGCGTTCCCGGTGATCGCGGCGTACGGCGCGTGGACCAAGGTCAAGCTCAACGCGGCCGGCACCAAGGTCGGCTTCGTGCCGTCGTCGACGACGTCGCAGGCGACCAGCACGGCGGGCCCCGAGCGCCTGCAGTACAGCCAGACCTGGAACTCGACGCCGCCGATGATCGCGCTCAACCTCGCCGGCCTGGAGACCAGCGCGCCGTCGTACAAGCTGTCGGGCAACGTGTCGGCCGAGCAGCACGTCGAGGACGTCTACATCTTCGTGTCGAACCAGAGCTCGAAGATCGAGAGCCGCAAGGTGTTCTATCGCAGCAACCGCGGCGGCAAGGACGGCAAGCAGCTCGACTTCGCGGCCGACATTCCGCTGTGGGCCGGCTCGAACATGGTCACCGTCGTGGCGCGTGCGAGCTCCGAGGTCCGATCGGTCAAGACGATGTACGTCTATCGCGAGCCGCCGCGCACGGCCCAGGCGCCCTGATCTCACACCTACATCAGCGCCGGTGGTCGCCGCACGCCAGGCGGCCGCAATCTCTGGCAGAATAGCCGCTGAACCGGGGCGCCACGAACGGCGTCTCACCCGGTGACATGCGCAACCTCGGATCTCGCAGCGCGGTTCTCGGCCTGGGCCTCCTGGGTCTCTTGGCCTTGGCCGCGCCCGCCCGCGCGGACGATGTGGTCGGCTCGTACGAGGTCAATCGATCAAGATCGAGGTCAAGGGCAGCGATCTGCAGGTCGACATCGAGCGGACGCCGCTGATGACCGGCAAGCCGACCACGAACGGCAAGGTCAGCGCCAAGTCGCGCCCCGGTCACACCCCGATCGAGGGGATGGACGGCGTGTTCTCGGTCGCGGGCAAGGTCAGCGCCGGCGGCATGCTGTCGCTGGTGATGATCGGCGAGTACCAGGCGGCCGGTAAGCCGCTGTGCACGCAGTCGTGGAACCTGTCGGGGCTGCGCGGCAAGCCAGACAGCGCCGACAAGCCGAAGCACTGACCGCAGGTCGCCTACGGGGCGATGTCGAGCGCGAAGTCGAGGAAGGTGTAGCGGTTGCGGATCTCGCGGGCGTGGGCGAGCGCATCGTCGAGCAGCGCGTCGGGCCACCCGAGCTGGTCGGGCGCGGTCGGGGCCCCGGCGGCGGCGAGCGCGGCGACCATGCGGCTGTGGCCGAGCGTGACGCCGCGGATCCGCGCGCGCATCGCGTCCCAGCCGGCGGCGAGCCGCGCGGTGAGCTGCTCGGCGCGATCGCGATCGATCCGCTTGGGCTCGAGCTCGCGCCAGCATGCCTCGCCGCGCTCGGCGCCGAACCGGCGGAGCACGTCGTCGCGCGTGACCCGGGTGGGGTGGACCACGGGCGGCGCATCGCGCGCGAGCACGCGGTCCTGCAGCCGCGCCATCGCCAGCGCGCACACCCCGGTCTGCTCGCCGTGCAGCGCGGCCGGCAGATCGGGCGGCCGCATCATCTCGATGTAGTGGCTGAGCAGGTGCTCGCCCTGGCTCGCCGGATAGCTCCCGCCGCAGATCGTCATGCCGAAGCCCGACAGCACGAGCGTGCGGACCAGGCTCCGCATCACGGCGAGATCGCCGGAGACCAGGCCGCGCGCCTCGGCGAGCAGCACCGGCTCGTCGCGGGCGAGCAGCGCGAACGGCGCCTCGCGGTACGCCCGGCCGAACAGCAGGTGCGCGAGCAGCCAGTCCGCCTGGGCGGTCGGCCGGCACACGCTGTCGCCGAGGCCGGCGCGGATCAGCCGGATCGGGGCGGCGGCGAGCACGCCGAGATCGAAGAACGCGCCGACCGGCGTCGCCGCGCGCACGGTGCGCTTGAGCCCGCCCTCGGTGATCGAGGCGCTGAGCGAGGTGTAGCCGTTCATCGACGGGGCCGTGGCGAACACGACCTGCGGGCGGCCGCGGCCGAGCGCCGCGAGCTTGCACAGGTCGTTTATCGTGCCGGAGCCGACCGCGACGACCGCATCGATCCCCGGATCGAGCGCGGCGGCGAGCCGATCGAGCGTGGCGGTGTCGGCGTGCGGCGCGCGGCCGAGCACGATCTGCTGCACGCTGAACCGCGCGGCGAGCGCGCGCTCGACGCGGCGGCCGAGCGCGGCGTGGGTGTCCTCGTCGGCGACCACCGCGAGGCGATCGCCGAGGCCGAGCGCGGCGACGAGATCGGCTTCGCGGCCGTCGAGCGAGTCCTCGATCACGACCGCGCGCGACGCCGCGCCCAGCGGCTCGCCGGTCTCGGGATCGCGGTAGTCGCCGGCGAGCAGCTGCGCGAGCGGATCGTCGCCGGGGTCAGGCGCAGGCATCGAGCACCGCTCTCAGCTGCGAGCGCAGCGAGCCCAGGCGCGGCGCGAACGAGCCGTCGAACGCCGCCGAACCGATCGTGAACGCGTCGGCGCCGGCGGCCGCGAGATCGCGGATCTGCTCGGGCCGCTGCACGCTGCCGGCGACCAGCAGGACGCCGCTGGTGCCCCGCCGCGCGGCGCGCACCAGCTCGAGCGGATCGGCCTCGGTCGCCCGGTACGCGAGCAGGTCGACGCCGGCGCAGCCCATGGCCTGGAACCGGCGGCAGTCGTCCTCGATCTGCGCCGGCGTGCCCGCGAGCCTGGTGGGGTGCTCGAACGGCCGGCCGGGGAACGGCAGGTAACGGACCGCGCTGCCGGCGAGGATCGCGAGCACCTCGTCGACCTGGGTGCCGCCGAGCAGCCGGTCGACACCGATGTCGCGCGCCACGCGCGCCGAGCGCAGGCAGGCCTCGCGCGAGGTGCTCACCACCTCCATGTAGCTGGTCGCGCCCGACGCCTTGATCCGGTGCTGGAGCTCGGCCAGGACCTCGGGCGACACGCCGACGTCCTTGAACCCGATGTGGGTCAGGCCGAGCGGCCGGATGTCGTCGAGCACCTCGAGACAGTCGGTCACCGTCTGATCCGACCGAGTCAGCATGAAGACGAAGTCCATGCCCGTTCAATGAGCATGACGGCTGTGCGATTGCAATGCCCGCGCCGCCGCCTCTGCACCGTCGATCGGTCGCCGGGCGCGGCGAGGCGGCCGATCGCGCCACCAGCTCGTCACTCGCCGGCCACCGGCGCGGCGGCCGGTGGTGGGGTGAGCACGCGGCGCGACCACAGCGCGAGCGCGAGGCCGCCCAGGATGACCGCGCCGCCGATCGCGACGTGGCGCCGCAGCGGCTCGTCGAGCAGGACGATCGCGCCGACCGCGGCGATCACCGGCACCGACAGCTGCACGATCGCGGCGCGCGCGGCGCCGAGCGACGGCAGGACGGCGTACCACACGCAGTAGCCGAGCCCCGAGGTCACACCGCCCGATGCGATCGCCAGGATCGCACCGCGCCAGGTCACGTGCGCCGCCGTCGCGAGCGCGATCGCGGCGAACCCCACCGCGAACGGCAGGCAGCGCACGAAGTTGCCCGCCGTCGCCCGGATCGGGCGCACGGCGCCGCGGCCGTACAGCGAGTACAGCCCCCAGCCGACGCCGGCGATGATCATGAGCGCCGCGCCGCCCGGCGGTGGTGCGTCGAGGCTCGGCAGGTTGATCACCACCATGCCGGTCGCCGCCACGGCCAGCCCGGCCCACTGCCGCAGCGACGGCCGCTCGCCGCGCCGGATGCCACCGGTGATCATCGTCAGCTGCACCGTGCCGAACAGGACCAGCGCCCCGGCGCCCGCGCCGAGCCACAGGTACGCGTAGGAGAACGCGATGGCGTACCCCGCGAGCACGATCGCCGCGCGCCAGCTGCCGTCGCGGCCGTCCTCCGTGCCGCGCCGCGCGCCGGTGATCGCCACCAGGACCAGCGCGCCGCTGATCAGCCGGATCGCGGTGAAGCTCTTGGCGTCGATCGCGCCGCCGCGCAGCGCCGCCCGGCACAGCAGCGAGTTACCCGCGAACGCGACCATCGTCGCGGCGGTCAGCGCGAAGGTGCGCAGCGGTCCGAGCACGCGGCCATCATACGCACATCCACTGTGAAGTCTTGTACACCTGCGGTGGGCGCTCCTCCGATCATCTCGGCGGCGAGCTGCGATCGTCCGGGCTCGGCTCCGGCCGCTGGTAGACCACGGCGAGCACGACGCCGTCGACGGCGACCGCGAACACCTGGCGCATGTCGGACGGCACGCGGCACGGCCGGCTCGCCGGCGCGTAGCGCACGATCCAGGTCGCCTTGGTCACGTCGCCGGTCATCGGCGCCCACAGGTCCTCGCGGAACCACGCCAGGTGCGCCGGCTCGACGCAGTCGCGGTGCACGCGGTCGCCGCGCGCGGCGTGCGCGTTGACGTAGTCGACCGCGCGATCGACGCCCTCGCCCCACCACGCGGTCTCGAACCAGCGCCGGCGCGCGACCGTGCCGGCGCCGCCGACGTGCTCGCCGAAGTAATCGAGGTAGTACGGGTGGATCGCGACCAGCACGGCCGCGAGGTAGCCGACGACGACCGCCGTCATCGCGGTGAACGCGTGGCGCATCCGGATCCACACCGCGAGCTGATCGAAGCCCGCCGCGGCGATCAGCGCGAGCGCGAGCAGGCACGGCATCACGTAGCGAACGCCGTCCTGGCGCACGGGAGACAGCGCGACGCCGAGCGGCGCGATCAGCCAGCACAGCGTGATCAGTGCGCTGCGATCGCACGCCCGGATCAGCCGCGCGGCGCCCGCGACGACCCCGAGCGCGACCCCCGCCGGCAGGGTCGCCGCGAGGTAGACCACGAAGTAATAGCGCGGCGGCTGGTTGGTGATGCTGCCGAGGAACGGCTCGCCGGTGTGCACGCTGTCGAGCCGGTGCCACGACTCGACCAGGTGGGCGATCGGATGCAGCCAGATCCGCGGCCACACCGCGTAGACCGTGGCGACCGCGACGACCGGCATCAGCCACGCGCCCCAGATCACCGTCTCCCGCCGCCAGCGCCGCGGCGCCTGGAGCACGACGATCATCGCGCACAGCGGGCCGAGCAGGCCGTTGATGAAGCGCGACGCGATCGCGATGCCGATCACCGCGCCGATCCAGGCCAGCCGGATCCGCAGCGTCGCGGCCGCCCTGCGGTCGATCCCACGGGGGAGGACCCCCGCCCCGCCGGCAGAGCCGTCGGGGTCCCCACCCCCCACGCTCGGCGTTCGCCGATCGTCGGAGGACAGGTAGTCGTGCGCGCCGAGCGCGAGCAGCACGCCGAGCGCCCACCACAGCACGGTCGGCGACTCGTGGCCCACGATCTGGCCGTGCGCGACCATCGGCGGCAGCAGCGTGGCGATCGCACCGGCGAGCACGCCGACCCGCGGCCGGAACAGCCGCGCGCCGATCGGCACGAGCAGCGCGCAGCCGAGCGCGATCCAGATCGCGGACAGCGCGCGCGCCGGCCCGAACCCGTCGGCGAACTGCGCGCCGATGCCATCGAGCAGCTTCATCACCGGCGGGTGCTGGAAGTTCCAGCCCTACGAGTTCTCGCCGTTGAAATCCAGCGCCACCAGGTTGGTGATGTAGTTGCGGCCGGCGCCCCAGTTGATGTCCTCGTCCCAGGTCTGGCCGAACCCGCCGAGGTCGATCCAGCGCACCGCGACGCCGCCGACGAACACGATCGCCATCGCGAGCCAGGTTCCGCGCGGTACCGCGGCGAGCCGGCGGCGCGCCAGCACGCACAGCGACGCGATCAGGGTCGCAACGCGGCGCTCGCGGGCGGCTCGGGAGACAGCGAGCTCGCCGGCACGTACTCGGGATCGCCGCGGCGGCCCACCGGGTCCCACAGCAGGCGCGCGCCGGGCGGCCCGGCGAACCGGAGCGGCGCAGCGCCCTGCGAAAGCAGGACGCGGGCCCGGACGATGCCGCTGCCGTGCATCTCGTTGCCGGCGAACCACAGCCGGGCCTCGCCGGGGCTCTGGTAGCCGACGATCACCGGGCCGCCGCGCGCGATGTACAGCGATCCCGCACGCGCCGTCGCGCCGGGCGGATCGGCCGGCTCGGCGGCGACGACGGTGAGGCGATCGAGCGGCTCGACGTGCAGCCACGCGCGCAGCACCAGCAGCAGCGCGGCGACGACGATCGGGATCACACCCCAGAACCGCGCGAGCATGCTCCGCCGAGGTACGCCCGCGAGCGGCTCCTGGGTCAGCGCCCGCGGCGTCGGCACGCGGCCCTCTGCAGAGCATCCATGGGGAGGTGATGTTTCCGCGGGCCGGCGGCGGTCCGGGCGTCAGCGGCGGCCACAGCGCTGATCACGGCGCGTCGAGCGTAGCAAACCGGCGAGGTGCACGCGCCATCGCGAACATCACATCATCGCGCGGTCGCGCGGCACCGGGCGTGCGCCTGAGGCCGCGCAGCTCCGGTCGTGCGCCATCACGCCGGATCTCGGAGCACCAAAACATCGTCGCTTGGACCGACGGCCAAGAAGATCCGCGCGACGCGACGCGCGGAGGGGTGAATTTCGCGGCTTTGCCGCGAAAGAGGGGGCGGGAAAGCCCCCTATATCGATGCTCAGCGCACGCGGCCGGGGCACGCGAAGTGACGCGCCGTCCGGGCCAGGAAGCTGTAGTACTCGCCCTGCAGGCGCAGCCCCGGGATGTGCATGGTCACCGGCTCGAAGCCGCTGGCGATCCAGAACGCCTGGCACGGCAGCGCCGGCGGCGCCGGCGTGCGGTGGATCGCGTAGCAGCTGAACACGAACGTCGGATGGTAGGCCGCGAGCACGCGGTCGGAGCCGAACTTGGTGTGGCCCGCGCGCGCGCGGACGCGCGGCTCGTCGTGCGCGATCGCCTCCGAGACCAGCCCGAACACGTCGACGCCGCGCATCCGGGCGAAGTACGGCTGCGCGCCGGCACCGCCGACGATCGAGAAGTCGTCGGGCTGAAAGCAGCCGGCCATCGCGCGGCCGATCGTCGCGCGATCCTCGGTGTAGGCGATCAGGTAGATCGGCGTGTCGATGCCATGATCGCTGTCGAAGTTGCCCCAGCGCAGCGATTCGCGGGTCAGCCGCCACTGCGTCGCCGCGAAGCCGGCGATCAGCGCGATCGCCAGCGCCGGGCCGACCGCCGCGCGCAGCACCGCGCCGAGCCCGCCGCCGCCCGCACCGGCGAGCCGCGCGAGCACGCCGGCGAGGCGCTCGGCGCCCAGGGTCACCGCGAGCGCCGCGATCACGAACATCGGCATGATGAAGCGATGCAGGCCCATGAAGTCGCCGCCGACGCTGACGGTGTACGCGAGCGTGACGGCGGACAGCACCGCGCAGGTCGCGGCGAGGACCGAGCGCGGCGTGCCCGGCCGCGCGGCGACGAGGCCGGCGATCGCGATCGGCAGTGCCAGCAGGAGGTGGCTCTGCCGGAGCCATAGCCAGACGTAGTACAGGCCATTGTCGATCATCTGGTGCCCGAGATCGGGGGCGACCCACGGTCCGCTCGCCTTGACGTAGTACGTGTTGGGAAACGGCCACCCGTAGTACCACCAGCGCCACGCGAACCACGGCGCCCACAGCCCGAAGAACCACGCCAGCGCGAGCGCCTCGTCGCGCGTGGGGCGCAGGCCGGGCCCGGGCGTCGAGGCGCGCGCCCGGAGCCACGCGATCAGCCGGCGCGAGATCCACACCGCGCCGAGCACCGCGGCGACCATCGGCCCCTCGGGCCGCGTCATCGACGCGAGCGCCAGGGCCACGCCGAGCCGGCGCAGCGCGCGAGGCCGGGTGGTGGCGGCGACCAGCGCGTCGAGCGCCACGGTGACCAGCAAGGTGTAGAGCTGGGTCTCGAGGCCGCCCGAGCTCCAGCACGCAAAGCCCGACGAGCACGCCAGCAGCACGGCCGGCACCGCCGCCCACAGCGTCGGGCGGCCGAGCGCGCGCTCGGCGAGGCGGAACGCCGCGTAGAGCGTGGCCAGCCCGCACGCCGTCCCGAGCACGCGCGACGCGTAGTCCGGCGGGACCCCGGCGATCATTCCCACGCCGAGCACGAACGTCCACAGGAAGCTGGTGTAGCCCTCGACCGGCTGGCCGAGGTTGAACGTCAGCTCGCCGTGCTCGGCGAGGTTGCGCGAGAACACGAACGAGATGTACGCGTCGTCGGTGACGAAGTTGTAGGCCAGCGAGTGCGCGGCCAGCGCGATCGCCGCCGCGCCGAGCACGACCCAGCGCCCGCGCAGAGCCGCGCACTCAGCCATCCGCACGCTCGTTGCTGGTCCGGCATCCGGTCGCGATCACGGACGGAAAATACCCCGGAGCGCCGCCGCGCGCGGCGGGCCCGCCGGATCACTTGCCCTGCAGGTGCGCGATGCGCTTCTTGATCAGCGCCACGTCCCGGGCACCGGGCGCCGCCGCGAGGTAGGTCTTGAGCGCGGCCACCGCGCCGGCCGCGTCGCCGCGCTGGGCGTAGGCGAGCCCGGGGCCGCGATAGCCGCCGACATAGCCCGGATAGAGCTCGAGCGCCTCGTGATACGCCTCGATCGCGCCATCGAGGTCGCCCTGGAACAGCTTCTGGTTGCCGGTGGTGTACGCGGTGCGCGCCCGACCGATCGCCGGATCCTCCTCGCTGTCCGCGACCAGCCCCGGCGGCGGGCGATCGCTCGGCCGCACGGTGTAGTCGATCACCACCTTCTTGCTCCGGCTGGCGACCCGCTTCGCCGGCGGGGGCGCGGCCCGGTGAGATGACGGCGGCGATGGCGATGACGCCGCGGTGCGATCCGGCGCGAGCGGCCGCGCCAGGGCGGCGGCGGCAGGTGCAGCCTCGGGGCCAGCGCGCCGGGCCGCTGCGTCAGCCGCGCTGCGTGTGGCGGACGACGGTGCCGCCGACGGCGGTGCCCCCGACGGCGGTGCCCCCGACGGCGGTGCCGCGGCGGACGCGGTCCTGGTCGACCCCGGTGCGGCCGGTGCGGCCGGTGCCGCCGCCCCCCGGGATGCCGCCGCGCGGGCCGCCGGACGCGGAGCCGGCGCATCGGCGTCTTCGGCCGGTGCGTGCGGACCTGCAATGACCGCCGCGCCGATCACCACGGCGAGCGAGACGCCGGTCAGCGCACCGCCGATCCACCACAGCCGTCGCCGCGTGAGCGGCACCGACAGCCGCACGTCGGCGGCCTCGTCGGGCCGGCCAGGCTCGTCGGAGGCGACCGGATCGGGAGCGGTCTCCGGCGAGACCGGCACGATCTGCATCGGGCGCGGCGTCTGGTCGCTCGGCGCCGGCAGCGGCAAGAGCGTGCGCCGCCCCTCGGGGCTGGACGCCGGTGACGACGCGCGGTCCGCCTCGCGCAGCCGCTCGGTCGACACCACCGCAGAGTCCGCCGACGCGGGCCGCACCACGCCGTTCGCCGTGTCTGACATGCCAGGCCGCACGTCGTAGGTGACGGTCTCGGTCTCGAACGTGGCCGTCGTGGTCTCGAACACGTCGACGTGCTCGAAATCCGGGAGCGCGACGGGGATGCCCGGCGTCGCATCGAGCGTCGTCGCCGGCCGCGTGCCGGTGCCCA
>VBLP01000475.1:0-3221 GCA_005887925.1 Deltaproteobacteria bacterium
GCGCTGGCAGATCGCGCAGATCTGCCCGTTCAACACCGATTGCCGTGGCCTCGCCGGTCAAGCGCGCGAGGTGTTTCAGGCCGCGGGGCGCACCGCCGAGGTCGCCGACATCGATCGCTGGCTCGTCGACCAGCCGCCGACGCCGGCGTGGATCACCCGCGACGCAGGCGCCGCGCCTGACGCTACGCCGCCCGCGCGGCGCGACCCGTGGGGCCCGCAACCGTAGCCAGCCGAAACGAAAACGAGCCGGCTGTCAGGCCGGCTCGATCCCTGCTCGTTATTGAGAGCTGTCTAGACCACGCGAACGTTTTCGGCGCGCGGACCCTTGGGGCCGCGACCTTCGTTATACGAGACCTTCTGGCCTTCGCGCAGATCCTCGAAGCGAACGCCCTCGACGGCCGACATGTGAAAAAACATGTCGGTGCCGGTGCCATTCGCGATGAAACCAAAACCCTTATCAGTCAGACGCTTGATCGTACCTTGAGACATTCGTAGCACTCCCGCAGAGATTCGTTGGCTCGGCCGCGAGACCACAGCGGGCGCGAGACAGAGCCAGCCACTGTGTGACGCGGATCTGGTCTGGTGTCGATCGAATTCTGCGCATTTCGCCCGAGGGCGACCGCGATCGCGCAAGAACCTGGTCGTATGGAGGGTTCACCGACGTGCGACAGCGCCCGCGCGCCGCGCCGCGGCACGACGACACCGGCGATCGACAGGACGATGACGCCCGCGGCGAGGTAGACGAACCACATGCGCGATCACGATGGCCCCCGCGCGCGGCGGCACTCCACGTTCGTCCGCGTCGATACCGAGTCGGGGCTATAGCGCGGTGAGGTCGTAGCCGACGGTGGCCATCACCGCGATCGCGTCGCCGGCGTGGCCGAGGTCGGGGAACAGGAGGCCGCCGCGCACGTCGAGCTTGCCGGTGCGGTAGCCGGCGCCGAGCGTCATGCCGAGGTTGGTGTCCGTGCCGCTGGTCGACATGCCGCCGGCGTCGGTCGACACGTGATAGACCACGAGGCCGAGCTCGGCCGCGCCGTAGATCGCGCTGGTCGGCTGCTGCGAGAACGCGTAGCGCACGCCGCCGAGCAGCGGCACCTCGATGACCTGGGTCGATGCCATCCCGCCGGCCGGGCCGCTCAGGTCCTTGCCGAGGTGGTAGATCAGCCCGGCGCGGCCGGTGAGCACGAGCCTGGGCGCGACCGGCATCTCGAACCGGCCGAGCGCGCCGATGCCGAAGCCGACGGCGTCGCCCCACGAGCCGGTCGGCAGCGCGGCGCCGCCATCGATGCCGATGGTCCTGGACTGCGCCGCCTGGAGCGGTCCGGCAGCATCGTCGGCCGCCGCGGTGCCGGCTGCGCCGGCGAGTACGACGAACGGGAGCAAGAGCTGAGTGATTCGCATGAGTTCTCCTGGATGCCGCGACCTCGCGGCCAAGCGCGCTGTGTGCGCGCTGCCAGGAGCGGCGGCCCCGATCGCCGTCGCACGCATTTGTCGCGAGCGGCCGCTCGCTGTGACCTGCTTCGCACGCCTTCGTCCCTCGCGACGGCCCGGGATGCCACCACCGGGCCGGGCGATCAGTTGCGGTCGGGTGGGCCGTCGCCGCGCTGCGACAGGTTCTCGAACCGGGTGAACCGGCCCTCGAAGTGGGTGTCGACCGTGCCGGTGGGGCCGTGGCGGTTCTTGCCGATGATGATCTCGGCGATGTGCGGGTTCTCGGTGTCCTTGTTGTAGACCACGTCGCGGTAGATGAAGAGGATCACGTCGGCGTCCTGCTCGATGGCGCCGGACTCGCGCAGGTCGCTCAGCTGCGGGCGCTTGTCGGTGCGCTGCTCGAGCGAGCGGTTGAGCTGCGACAGCGCGAGCACGGGGCAGTGCAGCTCCTTGGCGAGGGCCTTGAGGCCCCGCGAGATCTCGCTGATCTCCTGCTCGCGGCTGGCCTTGGCCGCCTGGGGCGAGCCGCGCATCAGCTGGAGGTAGTCGATCACGATCAGGCCGAACTTCTTGTCGCCGAACAGCTCGCGGTTGGAGCGGAACCGGCGGGCCCGGGCGCGCAGCTCGCGCAGCGACAGGGCCGGCGTGTCGTCGATCAGGATCGGCGCCTTGGACAGCGCGGCCGCGGCGTAGGTCAAATTCGTCATGTCCTGGCGCTGGAGCTGGCCGCGGCGCAGCGCCGACGAGTCGACCCGCGCCTCGGAGCACAGCATGCGCTCGGCGAGCTGGGTCGACGACATCTCGAGCGAGAACACCAGGCACGGCCACGCGCCGGCGGCGGCCACGGTCGCGGCGTTCTGGGCGACCGACATCGCGAACGACGTCTTGCCCATGGCGGGGCGCGCCGCGAGGATCACCAGCTCGGTCGGCTGCAGCCCTGCGGTGCGGAGGTCGAGGTCGGCGAAGCCGGTCGGCACGCCGGTGATGCCGCCCTCGGCCTTGAACCGCACGTCGAGCGAGCTGAACACCTTCATGACCAGGGCCTTGAGCGGCTCGGGTCCCGACTTGTCGCGGCGCTGGGTGACCTCGAAGATCTTGGCCTCGGCGTCGTCGAGGTAGTCGCGGACCTCGAGGTCATCGTCGTAGCCCTTCTCGGAGATCTCGCCGGCGGCGAGCATGAGCTTGCGCGCCTGGTGCTTGTCGGTGACGATCTCGGCGTACGCGAGCACGTTGTCCGCGGTCGGGACGCGCAAGGTCAGCTCGCCGAGGAACGCGACGCCGCCGATCGCCTCGAGCTTGCCGGACTTGGCGATCTCGTTCTCGAGCGTGACGACGTCGATCGGCCGGGCCGCGGCCTCGAGGTTGCGGATCGCCTGGAACACGACCTTGTGCTTGTGGTCGTAGAAGTCCTCGACCTCGAGGGTGTCGAGCTGGGTCAAGACATCGTTGCGCAGGTGGATGCCGCCCAGGATGCTCGCCTCGGCATCCAGGTTGTGTGGCAGGACGCGCCGCGACATCAGACCCATGTTTGTACACGAGCGGGGTGACGCTGAGAACCGTTGTCGGCGCTGGCTCGTCGGGAGCGGTCAGCGCGGGATGTCGGCGAGCATGCGGCGGGCTTGATCGGTGGCGAACCCGGTTCCGCCCGCGTGGACGAAGGCCTCCAGGTCGCGCCGGGCGTGCGCGAAGTCCTTGCGGCGGAAGTACGCCTGGCCGCGCTGGAACCGCGCCTGGTCGAGGCGCGGCTTGAGCTCGAGCGCCCGTGTGTACGCCTCGATCGCACGGCC
>VBLP01000475.1:3442-9729 GCA_005887925.1 Deltaproteobacteria bacterium
GGTCGTCGCGCGTCCTGCCGAGCTCGTACCAGATCTCGGCGGAGGCCGGGATCGCCGCGGCGCCGACCGTCGCGATCGCGAGCGCCTCGTCGCGGTACCACCAGCGCCGGTACAGCTCGCACAGCGCGATGTACGGGTTGGGGTCCCAGGCGTGCTGCGCGATCGCCTCGGTGAACCGCGTGGCCGCGCCCCGGGCATCGCCGCGGTCGCGCAGGATCCGGCCGATGTAGTAGTGCGCGCGCCACAGCCGGTTCTCGAGGCTGGCCGCGGCGAGCAGCGCCTCGAGCGCGGGCGTCGCGTCGATCGTCGCGCGATCGACGACCGCCTGGTCGGCGGGGCAGCCCTGCGCGCGGGCGGCGCGGTTCTTCGCATCGTCGAGCGCCGCCTCGTAGAGCAGACGGCCATAGAGGAGCCAGTACATCGCCTGATCGGGCACCAGCGCGACAGCGCGCTCGGCGGCCTCGGCGGCGGCCTGGTAGTTGCCGCGCTGGGAGCGGGCGCAGGCGAGGCCGTACCACGCGTCGTGGTTGCCGCTCCACGCCGCGACGGCGGCCTGGTACTCGGCGATCGCGGTGTCGTACTGCTTGCTCGCGTAGGCGCGGGCGGCCGCGTTGGCGTGGCGGATCGAGTCGCCCGCACTGGCCGGGATCGGCGACGCGGGCGGCGCTGTGCGCGTGGGGACCGCCGGCAGCACGGTCTCGGGCGACGGGGTCGTGCTCGCCGGCGGCGGCCCGCGCCTGGTGGTGTCGATCGACTCGTAGACCAGCAGGCCGTCGCTGTTGACCTCGTCGTGCGGCGAGCGCAGCGCGAGCGTGCCGGTCACCACGACGTAGGCGCCGAGGGTGAGGCTCGGGACGTCCGGCCAGTTCACCAGCTTGTCGGTCGGCATGCGCTCCTGCTCGATCTTGAACGGCCGGCGCGGCACGTCGACCACCCACAGCGAGCGATCGGGCGGCGTGCTGCGCGCGTCGCCGAGATAGAACTTGTGGCGCTCGCAGCGGGTCGGATCGCTCTCGATCAGCCGCTCGACCTGTTCGTGGGCCATGCCGGGCTGCACGAACGCCGCCGCGCAGTCGTAGATCCAGGTGATGTAGCCGCCGACCTGGACCTGGCTGCCGCGCAGCCGCTCGCCGGAGACCAGCAGCTCGCGCGGCGTGTGGATACCGCCCTCGGCGACCGGGATCGCGAAGCTCGGGACCGCCGGCAGATCGACCGCCGCGGGGTTGCCGCTGATCTCGAGCGCCGGCCCGCGCACCGGCTGGACCGGCAGCGTCCCGGCAGGCTGCACGGACGGGTTGGGCGTCGCCGCGGCCGGTCGCGGCATGAGCAACAGCACGCTGGCAAACCAGCCGCGCCACATGGCGCGATTGTAGCCGAGCTACTTGTCCTTGCCGACCACCCAGAATTTCAGGGTCGCCGTGACCCCGGCGGACAGCCGGATCGGGACCTCGTACTTGCCGAGCGCCTTGACCGCCTGGTCGAGCTGGATCGTGCGGTGGTCGAGCTCGACGCCGGCGCGCTTGAGCTGGTCGGCGATGTCGCGGTTGGTGACCGAGCCGAACAGCTTCTCGTCCTCGCCGACGATGCGCTCGAACTGCAGGGTCATACCGTTGAGCCGCGACGCGACGTCGGTCGCGCGCGCGCGCTCCTTGGCGACCTTGCGCTCGATCAGCTTCTTGTCGTGATCGAGCCGGTTCTTGTTGCGCACCGTCGCGCTGACCGCGAGCCCGCGGGGGACCAGGTAGTTCCGGCCGTACCCCGGACGGACGGTGACGACCTCTCCGGCCTTGCCGAGGTTGTCAACGTCTTGCGTGAGAATGATTTCCATCGACATGGTTAGTCCCCGGTCACCGAGAACGGCAGCAGCGCGAGCATCCGCGCGCGGCGGATCGCCGTCGAGATCACGCGCTGCTGGCGCGCGCTCGCTCCGCTGATCCGGCGCGGGATCATCTTGCCGCGGTCGGTGATGAACGACCGCAGGATCTGCGGGTTCTTGTAATCGACCTTATCGACGATCTCCTGCGACAGCAGCTTGCGGCGCGTGCCGGCGCCACGGCCCTTGCCTCCGCGGCGATCATCGCCATCGCGATCGAGCCCTTCGTCGGGTGCGTCCATGCGGGTCGACATGACTTACTCCTTGTCCTCGGGGACGATGGGGAGGTTCTGCTCCATCCCGGGAATGTCATCGAAGTCGTCGCCGCCGAACTCGTCCTCATCGTCGGACGGCGCCTCCTCCGAGCCGCGCGACAGGAACAGGTCCTCCTCGTCGGCCGCGGTCTGCGCCGCCTTCTCGAACGACGTGTCGTCGAGCTCGGTCGGCCGCGCCGACACGTCGATGTCCTGGTCGACCTTGACCGTCAGGTAGCGGATCACCGAGTCGAGCATGCGCAGGTTGCGCTCGGTCTCCTCGACGACGCCGGGCTGGGCGAGGTAGAGCCAGTACAGGTAGATGCCCTTGCGCTCCTTGGCGACCTCGTAGGCGAGGCGGCGCTTGCCCCAGTTATCGACCTTGATGAGCTTGCCGCCCATGCCCTCGATCACGCCCTTGATGCGGGTGTTGACCTCGGCGACGCCCTCGTTGGGCGTGTTGGGGCGCAGGATGTAGATGGTCTCGTATTCGCGCGACGTGTTGGGCTTGTCGGCGAGCGATTGTAGGCGTGCCATGTCGTGATTCCTCGTGGACCTGGAAGTAGGGGCCGCGCGTGCGACCGAGGGGACGAGCGGGGGTCTATATCATGCCGCCGTCCCGGGTGACGAGAGCTTCGGGCGGGCGTTGTGCTGATTCATGGCCGGACCGATGCCGCGGGCCAAGACGCTCTCGATATCCTCGCAACCTGCCTTGATCATGGCGGTTACGACGGGTTCCTGGGCCCGGGGAAAGTCGGAGAGCACCCAGCTGGCGACCGCCTCCTTGCTCTGGGAGGCGCCGGGCGGGACGTTGGGGTCGCGGCCGACGCCCATGCGCAGGCGCGCGAAGTCGCCCTTGCCGAGCTGCTCCATGATCGAGCGCAGGCCGTTGTGGCCGCCGTGGCCACCACCGCTCTTGAGCCGGACCACGCCGAGCTCCAGATCGATCTCGTCGTGGACGACCAGGATCGACGCGGGCTCGATGTCGTGGAAGTCCGCGGTGCGCTGCACGGCGAAGCCCGACAGGTTCATGTACTCCATGGGCTTGAGCAGCAGCGTCCGCTCGCGGCCGCGTTCGGTGGTGACCAGCCCCGAGGTGGTGTCGCCGCCGAGCTTGCCGGTCCTCCACGCCGCCAGGCCGTGCTTGGCGGCGAGCTCGTCGACGACCTGGAAGCCGATGTTGTGGCGGTTGCGCGCGTACTTGGGGCCGGGGTTGCCCAGGCCGACCACCAGCCACATGCCCGGGAGCTACTTCTTGCCGGCAGGCTTGGCGCCCTTGGCGTCCTTGCCAGCCGGTGCAGCCGGCGCAGCCGGCGCGGCGGCGCCCTTGGCGTCCTTGCCAGCGGGGGCGGCAGCGCCCTTGGCATCCTTGCCAGCCGGTGCACCTGCGGCGGCGGGCGCCGCGCCCGGGGCGGCACCCGGGGCCGGAACCGCTCCTGGAACCGCGGCTGCAGCTCCCTCGACCAGCGCGCCCTCCGGCGTCTCGACCTTCTCCTCCTCGGGAGCCGCGCAGGTCACGACGGCGAGATCGCGGCCGGTCATGCTGGTCACGCCCGCCGGCAGCGCGATCGCGCTGACGTGGATCACGTCGCCGATCTCGAGGGGAGACACGTCGACGGAGAGCTTGACCGGGATGTCGGCCGGCTTGGCGCGCACGCTCAGGCTGCGCAGCACGATGCGGAGCAGGCCGCCGTCGATCGAGCCCTTGGGCTTGCCGTTGAACTCGATCGGCACGTCGGCGCGGACCTCCTTGTTCGGATCGATCGCCAGCAGGTCGACGTGCGTGACGTCGCGGCGCAGGACATCGACCTGGAAGTCCTTGACCAGCGCGTGCAGCGACCGCGGCGCGGCCCCGCCCTCGATGGTCAGGGTGATCACGGTGTTGCGCTTGCGGACCGGATCGAGCGCGCCGCGCAGCTGCTTGACGTCGATGGTGATCGGAAGCGGGTCGATCCGGCCCTCGACCGAGGCGCCGTAGCAGACGCCCGGGACCATCCCCTGCGCGCGAAGCTTGCGCGCCTCGCCCTTCCCCGAGCGTTCGCGAAGCGAGACAGTGAGCTTTCCGACTTCCATGACGTTGTTCCCTTCCGGTTCTGCTAGACGAACAGGCTGCTGATCGAGTCGCCGTGGTGGATGCGCTTGATCGCCTCGCCGAGGAGGCGACCGACGCTCTTGACCCGGACCTTGCTGCACGCGGCGCCGAGGTCCGACAGCGGGATCGTGTTGGTCACGACGACGTGCTGCAGCGGCGAGTCCTCGATCCGCTGCACGGCCTTGCCGCTGAACACCGCGTGGGTCGAGCACGCGCTGACGCTCGCGGCGCCGGCGTTGACGATCGCGTGCGCGGCGTTGCTCAGCGTGCCGGCGGTGTCGATGATGTCGTCGACGATCACGGCCTTCCTGGCGCGGACGTCACCGACGATGTTGATGATCTCGGACACGTTGGGCGCGGGGCGCCGCTTGTCGATGATCGCCAGGCCGGCGCCGAGCCGCTTGGAGAACGCGCGGGCGCGCTCGACGCCGCCGGCGTCCGGCGACACCACGACGGTCTGCTCGCCGCCGAAGCCGAGCACGCGGAGCTCGTCGATCAGGACCGGCATCGCGTACAGGTGATCGAACGGGATGTCGAAGAAGCCCTGGATCTGTCCGGCGTGGAGGTCCATCGCCAGCGCGCGGTCGGCGCCCGCCGCGGTGATGAGGTTCGCCACCAGCTTGGCGGTGATCGGCGTGCGCGGCTTGGCCTTGCGGTCCTGCCGGGCATAGCCGAAGTACGGGATGATCGCGACGATGCTGCCGGCCGACGCGCGCTTGAGGGCGTCGATCATGATCAGCAGCTCCATGAGCGACTGGTTCGGCGGCGAGCACGTCGGCTGGACGACGAAGCAGTTGACGCCGCGCACGTTCTCGCCGATCTCGACGTAGATCTCGCCGTCGGAGAAGTGCGTGACGTCGGCACGGCCGAGCGGGATATCGACGAACTTGCAGATCTCGTCTGCGAGTGCGCGATTTGAGTTGCCCGTGAAGATCGATAACGACTTCAACACCGCGATGCCCCGGGGTAGGACGGCGATCTAGCAGTCGCGGGCCAGGTCGGGGACCTTGAGCCCGAGCTGACGCGCCCGGCCGACCAGGGCTTCGACGGTGGCGGCGTCCACCGCGACCGCCTCCTCGATCAGCATCACCGGGACCCCCTCCTGGACCGGGTAGCGCAGCCGCGACGCCGGGCACAGCAAGAACCCGTCGGCCTCGTCGCGATCCGCCTCGCCGCGCGGGAAGTAGATCAGCGGCTGCTTGGACTTCGGACACACCAGGACCTCGACGAGCGCTTCAGCCAGCACGTGCACTACTTATCATGCATCGCGCCGCCGAGGAGGGCGATGGGCGCGCCGGGCGCTACTTGGTCCGCGAGCTGACCAGCTTGAACTCGACGCGGCGGTTCTTGGCGCGCGCGGCGTTGAGCTTGTCCGCCGTGAGGCCCTGGGGGTTCTCGACCGGGACAGACTCGCCGTAGCCCTTCGCAGTCAGGCGCGCCTCATCGATGCCCTTGGCGACGAAATAGGCCTTGACCGACTCGGCGCGCGCCTGCGACAGCGCCTGGTTGTCGGCGAACTTGCCGCCCGGCTTGACCGGCTGGTCGTCGGTGTGGCCCTGGATCTCGAGCTTGAGGTCGGCGAACTCCTTGAGCACCGCGACGGCCTTGTCGAGCGTCGTGTTCGAGCTGGGCTGCAGGGTCGAGTCGCCGGTGCGGAAGTTGATGCCCTGGATCACGCCGGTGAACTGCTTGAGCTTCTGCGGGATCTCGTCCGGGCAGCCGTCCTCGTCCTGGTAGCCGTTCTTGGTCTCGGGCTCGTTGGGGCACTTGTCGGCCGCGTCGGGGATACCGTCGCCGTCGTTGTCGGGATCGGGGCAGCCGTCCTCGTCCTGGAAGCCGTCCTTGTCCTCGGGCTCGTTGGGACACTTGTCGGCCGCGTCGGGGATGCCGTCGCCGTCGTTGTCGGGATCGGGGCAGCCGTCCTCGTCCTGGAAGCCGTCCTTGTCCTCGGGCTCGTTGGGGCACTTGTCGGCGGAGTCCGGGATGCCGTCCTTGTCGTTGTCGGGATCGGGGCAGCCGTCCTCGTCCTGGAAGCCGTCCTTGTCCTCGGGCTCGTTGGGGCACTTGT
>VBLP01000476.1 GCA_005887925.1 Deltaproteobacteria bacterium
GGCGCCGCCGTTATCGACGATCTGGAACGCGCCGCCGCCGAGGAAGACGAACGGGATGAACCTGACCGTCGGGTCGGTCGTGCGGAACTGCGCGACGACCTGCGCGCGGTACGTGATATCCCACACGTCGAACACGGTCTTGCGCGACTCGGTCGGGACGAGCGCGAACTCGCCCTCCACGCCGAACATCGGCGTGAAGAACACGCCGAGCCGTAGGCCGAACATCGCGGAGTTACGCTCCGAGTTGGCGTTGGGCACGTCGTTGACGCCGAGCTCGTTGTCGTGCGCGAAGACGTGGACGCCGGCGGTGCCGCCGATCTCGACATTGGCGTCCGCCACGTTCGCAACGGCCGCAAGCCCACCCGCAGCGATTGCGGCGACAATCGTAGGTCGAAGCAAGCGATTCATACCCGACATATGTGGAGGTTCCTTTGCTGTCGTTCGGCTCGCCAGGGAGCTGACCAGTTCCCGTATCGTCAGCGTTCTTATCCGCTTGCTGGAGCCGATACCAGTATCTGCGGCAACTTAGTTCGTGCCGCGTGATGCCCGTCAGCCGCGGTTCCTGCCTTCGAAATAGGCCTTATCCACTTGTAACATTTCAGGAATACGCTCTCGGCGCGCGCGCACGGCGGCCCGGGTCGCGGAGTAGCGCAGCGGCAGCTCGACCGAGATCTTAAGGGTCCGCGGCAGGTAGAGCGTGGCGCAGGCAGGACCGCCGCCAGCCTTTCCGAACAGTTCAAATAGTGGGACACGGTGCGTCACGAGTCCGAGTCGCTGCAGCTGATCGACGAACACAGGCGAGACGCCGTCGGGCACCAGCACACCGTCACCGACCTGTCGCGAGTTGCCCGCATACTGCTCCACGGCGTCGTGCGACGAGATCGCCACGATGCGATCGGGACCCAGGCGCGCGGCGATCGCGTCCGCGCCGTCGCCGTACAGCCCGCCGCGGTAGTGCACGAGCACCGGCGGCCGCGCCCTGGGCCGTGCGCCGAAGTGCACCGTGTCGCCGTGGAAGTGTGGATAGACCAGCTCGGCGTAGATCCGCGCGTCGTCGGGTACACCGACGAAGTCGGCGGCGAACGCGACGCCGGCGCGCGAGCTGCGCGAGCTCTTGGGCGTCGTGTCCTGGTCGTAGTGGCCGGGCACGGCATACGTAAGGACGACCTGATCCCCGACCACGGCGACGTCGGCCATCCCCTCCCAGCGGTGCGGATCGTCGGCGAGATCGAGCCCGAGGCCCGCGGCGGTCGCGATCTCGCCGAGCAGCGCGCGGTAGTAGCCGGACTCGGCGCGGCGATGCTCGAGCATGTTCGGCATCACCGCGCGCAGCGTGCCGCCGGCGACGGTGACCCACGGACCGTTCGCGGCGAACACGCGGCCGGTCATCACGTCGTCGATCCGGCCGAGCACCTCGCGGGAGCCGCGCGGATGGATCGCGCCGTCGCCGTCGACCTCGAGCGCGGCGTGGTCGAGCAGCGGCTCGTCGACCGCCTCGAACTGGTAGAGCGCGTCGCCGCCCGACGCGACGATCGCGTCGAGGATCGACAGCCACTCGTCGTAGGCGCGGCGCGGCGAGTAGGTGAGGTGGGTGACCTCGCTCTTGTAGTTCGCGCCCGCCTTGTTGACCGTCGCGGGCACCGGCGGCCGCACGATCAGGAGGTCGCCGTAGACGTCGGGGAGCGGATTCATCCGCCGGAGACTACCGGAAGTAGCTTTCGCGCGGCGTGGCGCGTCGCGATGCCGCACACCGCGTCGACCCACGGCGGGGTCGCGTTGAGCGACGGCACGAGCACGAGCTCCTCGCCGCCGGCGGCCCGGAACTGCGCGCGCGCCCGGATCCCGATCTCCTCGACGGTCTCGAGGCAATCGGCGACGAACGCGGGGCACATGACCGCGAGCCGCCGGGTCCCCGCGCGCGCCACCTCGTCGATCACGTGGTCGGTGTAGGGCCGGATCCAGGGTGTGCGCCCGAGTCGCGACTGGAAGCAGATCGTGTAGCGGTCGGCGGCGAGCTCGAGCCGTGTCGCCAGCGCACGCGCGGTCGCGAACGACTGGGCGCGGTAGCAGTACGGGTTCTTGTGCTCGTCGCAGCAGGTCTCGCGCTGGAAGCAGATCGTCCCGTCGCGATCGGTCTTGACGATCTGGCGGACGGGCAGGCCGTGGAACGAGAACAGCACGTGGTCGGGCCGGAAGTCGGTGAGCACCGGGCGCGCCACGGCCTCGAACGCCGCGAGGAACGCCGGGTCGTCGTGGAACGCCGGCACGAAGTCGAGCGGCGGCACGTTCCAGCGCTGCCCGGCGAGCTCCATCACCCGGGTCTGGGCCGTGCCGGTGGACGACGACGCGTACTGCGGGAACAGCGGGAGCACCACGATGCGCTCGACATCGTCCGCGGCGAACGCATCGAGCGCGCGGGCCAGCGACGGCTCGCCGTAGCGCATCGCCAGCTCGACGTGCCAGTCCGGGCCGAGCTGGCGGGCGACCGCGGCGGCGAGGTCGCGCGAGTGGTAGAGCAGCGGCGACCCGCGCTCGGGGTCCCAGATCGAGGCGTAGGCGCGGGCCGACTGGGCCGGCCGGCGCGGCAGGATGATCAGATGAAGCAGCAGGGCGCGGCCGAGCGCGCTGATGTCCAGCACGCGGGGATCGCCGAGGAACTCGCGCAGGTAGCGGCGGACGGCGCCGGGGGTGGGTGCGTCGGGGGTGCCGAGGTTGACGAGGAGAAGGCCGGTGCGCATGGCGAGCGGTCCGGGGAGCCGAGGTTCGATCGGCGAAGGCCGATCGCGGGGGTGGGGGCCCCGACGGCTCCGCCGGCGGGGCGGGGTCCTCCCCCGTGGGATCGACCACTACGACGTTTTGCGGCGCCGGAGAACCGAGGCGGCCGCCAAAACGGTCTCCCTGGCGGCCCCGGGACCGGGGGGTTGGGGCCTCGAACCCCCGTTGTCAAGGTCGGGACCCGGGCCGGTCTAGGGTTTTTGACAAGGCCCTGGAACGACCCGGTTCGGGGGGGCGTTTGGTCATCCAAGCCACCAAAAAGTCACCCCGGCAGTTTTGGCACTAATCCAATCAATTCAAGATGGTTATGAGATGATTCGGGCTTCCTGTTTGACCTCCAGGGCAGGGGCTGCATTATCCCAAGGTCATGGCTGGGTACCCGGGAAAGCCACTGCTCAAGAAGCTGGGGGTCAAGGCAGGCCACAAGGTCTGCTTGTTGAACGCCCCGGATAGCTTCTCACGCCACCTGGAGCAGAACGACGTCCGCATCACCCACGACCTGCGGCTGCCTCCGGTCGACGTCGTGGTCCTGTTCGTGGACCGGATCGCCGACCTCGAGCGGCGGGTCGGTGACATCGTGGCGCGCCTGCACCCGCGGGGTGGGTTCTGGGTCGCGTACCGGACCTCGGGGCGGGGCTCGGACATCACCGAGGACGTGGTGTGCCGGATCGCGCTCGCCGCCGGCATGGTCCAGAACAAGATCTGCGAGATCGATGCTAGCTGGTCGGGCGTGCGGCTGGTGTTGCGCAACGAGATCCGCGACGCGATCGCGTACCGCGAGGTGCCGCCGCCGCCGCCGCTGTCGCGCCGCGTCCGGCGGACCACCGCAGCGGCGCGCCTGGCGCGGCTGTCCACCAGCGGCGCCGGCTCCACGCTGCGGCGCGCGCGCGCTCGCTCGACGAAGTAGCCGGCGCGCGGCATCGCCGTGCGCCATGCCCCGCGGTGTGGCACCGCGCGATCATGATCAAGTGGCTGCAGGGACACGCAATTCCCGAAGCGCTGGAGTATGGTCCGCGCCATGGTTCGCCTCGCCCTTGCCGTCAGCGTTGCCGCCGTCGCGGTGACCGCGTGCACCCAGACCGACAACGATCGGCCGGCGACGGTCGAGTACATCACGGAAGCGATCCTCCAGCCGTCCTGCGCCCAGGATGTCTGCCACTCGTCGTACCGCCGGGAGAAGGGCTACGCCTTCGATACCCTGGAGGTCGCGAGGCCCTCGCTCATGGGCATCGTCAACCCCTGCGAGCCGGACCAGTCGCTGCTCTACACGGTGCTGACCCGCAGGATCAAGCGGATGCCGTACGACGCGCCGCTTCCGCAGAAGGACATCGATCTGATCTTGCTGTGGATCCAGAAGAACGCGAACGAGGACCTCAACCTTCAGGTCCAGTGCCCGCGATGAGGCCGGCGCTCCAGCTCGGCGTCCTGGTCGCCGCGGTCGTCGTCGCTGTCGTCCTCTGGCCCGGCCTGGCCGGCGCCTACCCGCAGTTCCAGATCTCGCGCTCGCAGACCTGCACCGACTGTCACCTGTCGCCCGCCGGCGGTGGACCGCTGCGCGAGAACGGCCTCATCGTCGCCGAGAGCCTCTCGCAGTTCGGAACGCCGCCGGAGTTCTTCTACGGCGCGATCCCGGCGCCGAGCTGGCTCGTGCTCGGCGGCGAGCTGCGCGGCGCCAGCGGCTACATCCAGTCGCCCGAGAAGCTGCTCGCGAGCTTCCCGATGCAGATCGAGGCCACCGCCCGAGCCGCGTTCGGCCCGGGGCTGTCGCTCCAGGTCACTGCCGGCCCACGCATCTCGGAGGTCGGCAAGGAGAGCAAGACGTTCGCGTGGTCGCGCGAGCACTTCCTGATGTGGCAGCAGGATCCGGACGCGAGCACCGGCCTCTACGTGCGGGCCGGTCGGTTCATGCCGGTGTTCGGGCTGCGGCTGGTCGAGCACCCGACCTACATCCGGCGCTGGGGCGGCACACCGCTCTACGGTGAGACCTACGGCCTGGCGGTCGAGTACATCGATCCGCGGTTCGAGGGCCACGTGACCGGATTCATCAAGGATCCGATCCTCGACACTCCGGACCACTCCAACGGCGTGGCCGGGCTGGGGGAGTACCGGATCAACGAGCACTTGTCGGTCGGCGCCGAGGGCATGTTCACCAGGTCGACCGACGAGAAGAAGTACCGGGTCGGCGCGCTCGCCAAGCTCTATCTCGATGCGCCCGAGCTCCTGCTGTCGTTCGAGGGCCAGTTCATGAACCAGCTGATCGAGCCGCGTGGCGCGCCCAAGCAGATCATCGCCTACCTGCTGGCGTCCCGGTTCGTCAACCCCGCCTTCCTGATCGACCTCGGCCTGGGGTTCTTCGATGAGAACGTCCAGATCACCCAGCTCCACCGCGAGGCCGTCGATCTGAACGTCCACTGGTTTGCCACCTCGCACGTCGAGGCGATCTTCACCGGTCGGTTCGAGACCCTGGCGTTCGGCGCCGGCGGCCCCAACGCCGGCTACGCGCTCGCGCAGCTGCACTACCGGCTGTGATGCGACCGGCGACCGCGGCCGGAACCTGCCGGGTGACGTGATCACCGCTGCATCGGGCAGACGTCGAGCCGGTCGAGGTGGGCGGTCGCCGGCCGGGGGTCGACGGTATCGATGCCGACGATCAGCTGGATATTGATCTGCGGCTCGCGCTCGAGGTCGACGATGCCGAGCTGCTTCCAGTGGACGCCGTCCGCGGCGTACTCGGCGATCGTGGCGCCGGCGGCGCGATCGGGCCGCAGCCGCCACCACCGCATCGCGACCGGGTCGTAGGGCGCCGACGCGATCGACCGCGCGGGGATGCGGAGCGTGAGCCGGTCATCCTCGACCCCCAGCGTCGGCGCGTTCGAGCCGCCCTGCGCCGACAGCAGGACGAAGCCGTGGCCGGGCGGCAGCACCTGGGGGACCTCGACGAAGATGCCGTCGCCCTCGAACGCGATCGGATCGCTCGACTGGCAGCCGCCGCTGTTCTGGCCGTCGCCAAGCGGCGTGATCGCCAGCATGCCGTCCTGCAGCTCGACCTGGGCCCGGCCGAACTGCGCGCCCCAGGTCTGGCACGGCGGCAGCTTGCTGTCGAACGCGTCGGCGATCGGCGGCGGCCTGCACAGCGGCGAGCTGACGCACTGGTGGAACACCGCGTCGCAGCTCTGCCCGCCAGGGCAGCGATCGGTCTCGCTGCACGCGAGGCCCTCGAGCGGGGACGGGTTGTAGCAGCCGCACGCGATAGCTGCGCACAGCGCACGGGACCACACCGGCAAGGATAACACCGGTCGTGGACGGCTCGAGCCCGGTCGCGTACCTTGGGATGGAAAATGCCGGTACGGGACGAGCTCTACGGGCGCACCGTGGGTGAGTTCGTGCTCCGCGAGCGGATCGGAGAGGGTGGCTACGGGGCGGTGTATCGCTGCGAGCAACCGGCGCTGGGCCGCGAGGCGGTGGTCAAGGTGCTGCATCACAAGCTGCGGGGCAACGACGTGGTCCGCCAGCGCTTCCTGCGCGAGGCCCGGCTGGCGTCGCGGCTCGACCATCCGTACGCCGCACACGTCTACGCGTTCGGCATCGAGCGCGACGACGGCATGTTCTGGATCGCGATGGAGATGGTGCACGGCACCACGCTCGACGACTGGCTTGACGAGCACGGCCGGCTGCCGCTCGAGCAGCTGGTGCCGTTCTTCGAGCGCGTGGCCGAGGTCGTCCACACCGCGCACGAGCGCGGCATCGTGCACCGCGATCTCAAGCCGTCCAACATCATGGTGATCGAGCGCGCCGGGCGGCTACTGCCCAAGCTGCTCGACTTCGGCATCGCGAAGATGCACGACGACACACCGCCGGTTGATCCCGGAAGGGCGGGCCCGCGCTCGGCCGGCAACTCCGTCTGCATCTCCACCTCCGGCGCTCGGCTTTCACCGGTGGATTCCACGGGCGACGACCCCCGCCCCTTCGGCAACGCCGGGGTCCCGCCCCCCTGCGCCGGGCTTTCGCAGATCGCTGCGCTGCCGCCACCGCCGCTGCCGCTCCCCGGTGGCCAGACACTGACCAGCACCGGTGATCCGGCCGCCCGCACGATCCCCGATCGCCAGCCGCCGCTGCCGGCCGGGCAGAGCCCCACCGATAGCGAGCCCGCGGAGCGGGCCGGTGCGGCCCTGACCCACGCCAACGCCACGCTGGGCTCGCCGCCGTACATGTCGCCCGAGCAGTGGAGCGATCCGCTCCGCGTCGGGCCGCGCTCGGACCTCTATGCGCTGGGGATCATCGCCTACGAGGCGCTCACCGGGCGGCGGCCGTTCTCGGCGCCGACGGCGCTCGCCCTCGCCGAGCTGCACTGCCGCGCCGACGTGCCGCCCGTCGGGCCGGAGTTCCCGCCCGCGCTCGACGGCCTGTTCCGCCGCGCCCTGGCCAAGCAAGTCGACGACCGCCCGGGGAGCGCGCTCGAGCTCGCCGAGGCGCTGCGCACCGCGTCCGGCCTCGCCGCGACGCCGCCGCACATCGACCGTCCGAAGACCGGACGATCGTGGCTGCCGCTCGGCGTCGGTGTCGCGCTGGTCGCCGCGGGTGCGGCGACGATGGTGTGGATACTCGCCGGCCCGCGCGACGGGATGGCGAGCCGCGAGGTCGCGCCGCCCGCGCACGCCCCGGCCAATGCCGCGGTCGATGCCGGGCCGGCGAGCGAGCCCGCGCCGCCGCGCGTGCCGGTCCGCCTCGAGTCGGTGCCGGCCGGCGCCGACGTGTTCCGGCTGCCGTCCGAGGTCAAGGTCGGCGTGACGCCGTGGGACGCCGAGCTCGAGCGCGCCGACGGCGTCGCGGTGTTCGTGGTCAGAAAGCGCGGCTATGTCGACCAGCAGGTCGAGGTCGACATGCGCACCGGAGCGCGATCGCGGGTTAGACTGTCCCCGGTGCCTCCCGTCCATCCCCGCGACGGTCACGACCGCGTCGATCGCCACAAGGGCGAGCCCGCCGATCCGTTCACGGTGCACCCGCGATGATGCGTCCCGCGTTGCTCGCCGCCGCGCTGATCGGCCTCGCCGCGCTCGGCGCCACCGCGGCCGCGCAGCCGGTGCGTGGCGCGCGGGCCCGCGCCGCCGCGCGGTTCAAGCAGGGCCAGGAGTTCTTCAAGGCCAACGACTACGACCACGCCATCGTCGAGTACGAGGCCGCGTACCAGCTCAGCCGCGAGCCGGCGCTGATCTTCAACATCGCGCTGTGCCACGATCGCGCGCAGCGGCCCAGCGAGGCGCTCGCGATGTTCCAGCGCTACCTCGAGCTCGTGCAGACCGGCGATCTCGCCGACGAGGCGCGCGAGGACGTGGCGCGGCTGACGCCGATCGTCGAGGCGATGCGCGCCCGCAGCGAGGCCGCCGAGGCCGAGCGCCTTGCCGCAGAGCGCCGCGCCGAGGCCGCGCGCGCTGCCGAGGCCGCCGACCGGGTGCAGCACGACCGCGAACGCCGCGAGGCCCGGCGCACCGCGCTCGTGCAGCGCAGCGACAGCCTCGAGCGCCGCGCCCGGCTCGAGCGCTGGGCCGGCATCGCCGGCGGCGCGCTCGGCGCCGTCTCCCTCGGCATCGCCGTCAAGTACGGCCTCGACGCTCGGTCCGCCGCCCGCTTCATCACCGACTACCGCGACAACAACCAGTGGACCGATGCCGCCCTGGTGCGCGATACCGAGGGCCGCTCCGCCCAGACCCGGATGATCTGGTTCACCAGCCTCGGCGGCGCCACCGTGATCGGCGGCGGCATCCTCTACCTGCTCGGCCACCGCGACGACGCCGAGGCGAGCCGGTTGCACCTCGAGCTCCACGCCGCGCCCGCCGCCGCCTCGCTCTCGCTCGCCGGGCACTTCTGACCCCGCCGGAGCATCCGCACAGCCGCGAGACGTCAATGCGCGGCTCGCCTGGGGCGCTCGCGAGACGTCAATGCGCGGCTCGCCGGGGACGACCGCGAGCGGATGGGGTCGGGGCCCGCGACCGTGACCAGGATTGGCAGACCTTGCTCCGCACATACCTCGCGGGGCTCGCGCAGGAGCCGGTGGTTGTTCGGCGGGCGCGGCCCCGACGCCCATCCGCGTAGCAGCCCCCGGCGAGCGCGCGTGTGAGCGTTCTCCCGGGCGCGCTGCGCGAGTGACGCGCCTGCGACCGTAGCGAACGTGGCTCGGTGCGCGGTCGTGATACCAATGCGGCCATGTTCGCTCGGGTGTGCGGCGCGATCGTGATCGCGGCGGCTGTCGTTTCGGAGGTCGCGCTCGCCCAGCCGGCCGATCGCACGGAGCCCGGTGCGGGTGCGCCGCCGCCGGCGCCCGCGGCCCCCGCCGCTGCCGAGCCGGCGCCCGCCGCGACGCCGCTGCCCGAGCCTGCCGCCGCGCCGCCGGTCGAGCCGCGGTTCGTGTGGCAGCCGTTCGGCTACCTGCGCGCGCAGTACATCGCGGTGCAGAACGATCCCAACGTCGCGTTCGTCGGCCGCGACGACGGCTTCGAGCTGCAGAACGCGCGGCTCGGCGTGCGCGGCGCGCTCGATCGCCGGGTCGCGTTCGAGATCGCGATCGACGGCGCGGTCGACGAGCGGCTGCAGGTCAACAGCACCGAGGGCAAGCTGCGGGTCGGCCTGCGCGATGCGTTTGCCGACGTGACGCTCGCCGGCCGGCTGACCGCGCGCGGCGGGTTCTTCCAGGCCGTGTTCGATCCCGAGGCGCTGGTGTCCGACACCGCGCGCGAGCTGGTCGATCACCCGATCGAGAGCCGCGGCATGCGCGCGACCGAGGGCTACCAGACGCCGGGTCTGCCGCCGGGGCGATCGATCGGCGTGGCGCTGCGCCTCGATCCCGCGCCGCAGGGCGGCGGGCTGCCCGTCGGCTTCGAGCTCGCCGTGCAGAACGGCGCCGACGAGTTCTCGTCCAACAACGACAACGACAAGCCCGCGATCTCGGCGGCGGTGGTCGCCCGGCTGCCGCGCGATGGCTGGGTGATGGCGGCGGGTCGCTTCAACCCGCGCACGGTCGGTGCGCTGCCGTTCCGCCAGGACGAGAATGATCTCCAGGCCAGCGCGGCATTCCGCCTCGCGGCCGGGCCGGTGGCGTTCAACGGCGGTGTGATCGTGCAGCGCACGTCGTTTCCAACCACCGGCGGCCCGATCCAGAACGCCTACGGCGGCCACGTGCAGGCGATGCTGGCGATCCCCGCGCCGCTGCCGCTCGCGGCCGGCTATCGCTTCGCCATCCTCGATCCGTCGAGCCTGATCACGACCGATCGTGTGATGGAGCACACGGTAGGGGCCGTGCTCGCCATGCCACGGTATCGCATGCGCGTGCAGCTCCAGCTGACCCATGTCGTCGAGCAGGCTGCGCGCGAGCTCGAGAACGATCGCGTGCAGCTCGCCGCCGAGCTCGCGCTATGAGGCGGGCCTGCGGGTGGATCGCGATCGTCGCGCTGGCGGTGCTCGCCGGCTGCGGCGACCCCGCGCCGCACGCACGCGCCCAGCGGATCGGCGCGCTCGACGAGGCGATCGGCGGACCGCACGCGATCGGCCGGGTCGGCGACTTCCTGCTCGAGAACGATCAGATCCGCCTGGTGATCGCCGATACCGGCGTCGATCCCAGGGATCCGAGCAAGTCGACCCTGGGCCGGGTCAACAGCACGTTCGGCGGCACCCTGGTCGACGCCGATCTGCGGCGGCCCGGCGGCGACGGCGCCCGCGGCAACGATCAGCTCGCCGAGCTCCTGCCCGGCTTCGTGTTCACCGTGATCAACCCGACGACGATCGCGATCACGCACGATGGCAGCGACGGCCGCGCCGCCGAGGTCACCGTGACCGGCACGCCGGCCGACCTGTTCCAGGAGATCTACCTGCTCGATGCCGGGCTGGTCGGCACGACCAGCCTGCAGCTGACCCAGACCTACCGGCTCACGCCCGGCAAGCGCTACGTCGAGATCGAGACCACGATCAAGAACACCAGCGGCGGGGCGCATCCGTTCCCGTTCCTCGATCCGACCCAGCTCCACGACCTGGGCTTCGACATCCCCGGGATCGAGAACATCCAGCTCAGCGTGCCGATGGGCCAGCTCGCGCTGCTCGGCGGCGAGCAGGACCTGTTCGCGCCCGGCGTCACCGGCTTCAACGTGCGGTTCGCGATCGAGGACAGCTACCAGATCGCCGGCGGGTTCCCGGCGTTCCCGGGGCTGGTGGTCGACTATGTCGCCAGCCGCGGCCGCGGCGTGTCGTACGGGCTCACGATCCCGAGGTCGCCCGACAACTACGTCAACGCCTATGCCGGCAAGTACGCCGGCCAGGCGATCACGCCGTACTCGATGCTGGTGCCGTTCACCTACGCCGGGGTCGCGGCGATCTACATGGTGCGGCCGCCGCCGCTGCTCGCGCCCGGCGCGGAGTTCGCGTACACCTCGTACTTCGTGATCGGCAAGGGCGACGTGGCGTCGGTCGCCGACGCGATCCACGAGATCCACGGCGCGCCGACCGGGACGTTCGGCGGCCGCGTGATCGACCAGCAGACGTCGCAGCCGGTCGCGGGCGCCAACGTGATCGCCCTCGACGCCGACGATCACATCGTCGATCAGATCGAGACCGACGCGAGCGGCGCATTCCTCGCCCACCTGCCGCCCGGCAGCTACCGCTACACCGCGATGATCGACGACCGGCTGTCGACGCCGCCCGCGCCGCTGACGATCACGGCGGGCGGCCACGCCGGCATCGCGCCGATCGAGATGGCGGCGCCGGCGACCCTCGTGGTCGAGGTGCGCGACGAGCTCGGCCGCCACGCGCCGGCCAAGATCCAGCTGCTCGGCCACTTCCCGGCGACCAACCTCGGCCAGAATCCGCGCAGCTTCCTGTACTCGCTCCAGCGCGGCGAGCACCAGCGCACCACCGCGTTCGACGGCGGCGACCGCTTCATCGAGGGCGTGTGGTGGACCAAGGACGGGCAGCTGTCGGCCGCGGTGCGGCCCGGCACCTACGACCTGATCGTCACGCGCGGCCCCGAGTACGAGGTCGCGCACCGCACGGTCGAGCTCCGCGCCGGCGCGTTCACCGCCGCGCAGATCGCGCTGACCCGCGCCTATGCATCGGACGGCTGGGTCGCGAGCGACCTCCACATCCACGCGCAGCCGTCGACCGACAGCGACGTGCCGCTCGCGACGCGCGCCGCGAGCTGCGCCGCCGAGGGCCTCGAGGTCGCGATCGCCACCGATCACAATGCGATCACCGACTACGGGCCGGCGATCGCGTCGTCGGGGCTCGATCCGTGGCTGCTCGGCATCACCGGCATGGAGCTGACGACGCCGGAGATGGGCCACTTCAACGGCTACCCGCTGCGCCTCGACCCCGGCTCGACCCGCGGCGGCGAGTTCCGGTGGGCGGGCGAGCCGCCGCAGCGGCTGTTCGACACGCTGCGCGGTCTCGCGGTCGACCCCGAGCGCGCGATCGTCCAGGTCAACCACCCGCGCCAGTCGGTGCTCGGCTATCTCGCACAGTTCTTCGTCGACGTCGACACGGCAGAGCCCTACACGCCGACCGGCATCCTCGGCGTGTTCGCGCCCTACGGCGACGAGTTCCGCCCGGAGAACTTCAGCCTCGACTTCGACGCGATGGAGCTGGTGTGCGGCAAGCAGATCGAGGACGCCCACACCTTCCGCGCGCCCGATCCGCTGCCGCCTGGACCGTACCCGGATCCCCAGCCGGTGCCGGGCTAGATCCTGCTCGGCCCCGACGGCCGGCCGCAGTTCCCCGGCACGATCGAGAGCTGGTTCACGATGCTCGACCGCGGGTTGCGCGTCACCGGTGTCGGCACCTCCGACAGCCACCACCTGATCGGCGACGAGCCGGGCTATGCCCGTACGCTGCTCTACGTCGGTGCCGGCAAGGACGTGCCGGGCGGGTTCTCGCGCGACGATGTCATCGCCGCGATCCGCGGCCATCGCGCGATCACGACCAACGCCCCGTTCCTCGAGATGACGGTCGGCGACCACAGGATCGGCGACACGGTGGTCGCGCCCGGCGGCGGCGTCGACGTCGCGATCCGGGTGCGCGCGCCGGCGTGGGCCCGGGTCGATCACCTCGTGCTCTACGCCAACAGCCAGGTCGTCGCGAGCCAGGTCATCCCGGACAGCCAGGGCACGGACTACGCGACCCGCATCCACCTGAGCCTCGCGAAGGACAGCTGGATCGTCGCCGAGGCCACGGGCAGCGGCAACATGTTCCCGGCCGTGACGCCGACCGAGTTCCCGCCGCTCGACGCGACCATGATCATCAAGGCGCTGTCGGTCGGGCTCGACCTGTCGAGCCTGCCGCTGACCGCCAAGCTCAAGCCGCCGCGCGTCCACATCCAGACGCCGCTCGCGATCACCAACCCGATCTGGATCGACGTCGACGGTAACGGCTGGACGTCGCCGAGGCCGCCGCTGCGCCGCGCGCCGGTCGCGCCTGCGCGGCCGCCCGACGTGCGCGCCCGGTTCGACGCGCTGCCGGAGGTCTCGCCGTGACCGTGGTCCAACCGGGGCGGCGGGCCTTGCGCACGGGGGGGAGCTGGCGCACTGCGTCGGTGATCGCGCGCCGGCTGGGGGTGGCTACTGCACTAGCCATCGCACTGGCTGGACCACCTGCCTGGGGGCACACGTTCCCGCCCGTGCACACGGTCGTGGTCCAGGTCGAGCGCTGCGAGGTCGCGCTCCTGATCGGCTACGCGGCGGGCACGGGAGATTCCACCGAGCGGATCGTCGCGCGCGCGGCCAGCCAGCCGAAATCACTCACGCTCGACGCGCTGCGCGAGGCGCTCACCGCGTTCGCGCTGGCGCCGCTGGCGATCACGCTCGACGGCCAGCGCCTCGCGCCCACGAGCGTCCGCGCCAAGATCGGCGTCGACGGTGGCGGCACGCGGCCGATGGTGGTGGTGCTGGCGACGTTTGCGTTGCAACGCGGTGGCGCGCTCGCGATCACCTCGAAGGATCCGCGCACGACGCGAATATCCTGGCAGGATCGCTCGGGCGGACGGGTCGCGCTCGAGCGCGCACCGGCACAGGGCCACTGGTTCGACCAGGTGGCCTCCTTCTTGCTGCCTGTCGCGCCAGGCACGGGAGGCTCGTCTTGCGCAACCTCTGGACCCTCGCACTCGTCGTCGGCGGCGCGCTGACCGCGTGCAGCGATCATCCGTACGATCCCGGCGCGCCGGCGGTCGATCCCAACGCGCCCAGCGTTCACATCACCACACCCGCGCGCGGCGCGTTCGCCGGCGACGTCAAGACGCTGGTCGTCACCGGCACCGCGAGCGACGACACCCGCGTGGTCTCGGTGCAGGTCAACGGCGTCGAGGCCGCGCTCGCCGGCGACGGCACGTGGACCGCGACGATCCCGGTCGCGCCCGGGAGCCAGCTGATCCACGCGGTCGCGCGCGATACCGAGGGCAACGTCGGCAAGGAGTCGCGCGCCGTGGTCACCGGCCCGCTGCGCTCGATCGCTGCCGCGGTCCCCGGCGCGATCACCGCGGCGATGTCGGGCCGGACGTTCGACGCGATCGGCCGCGGTGTCACCGGCCTGCTCACCACCGGCGATCTCGAGGCGGTCATCGCGCCGCACAACCCGGTGATCGACGTCGGCGGCGGCCCCGACTGCCTGTACGCGCAGGCGTCGATCACGCGGCTGTCGGTCGGCAGCGCGACCAGCGTCACCCTGATCCCGCAGCGCGCCGGGCTCGGCCTCGATGTCGAGCTCGATCGCGTCAGCATCGCCATGCACCTGCGCTACGCCGCGCTGTGCCTCGACGGCTCGAGCGACATCACGGTCACCGCCAGCCACATCAAGGTCAGCGGCCTGGTCGCCGCCGGCATCCGGTCCGGCGCGTTCGACGTCGCGCTGACCAACCAGAGCGTCCAGGTCACCGGGTTCGGCGTCGACCTCGGCGGGCTGCCCGGCGAGGTCGTCGACCTGCTCCACCTCGACAGCGCGCTCGGGCCGATCATCGGCTGGGCGACCGAGGAGCTCGTCGTGCCGGTGATCAACACCGAGCTCGCCTCGCTCGACGACACCCGGACGGTCGACGTGCTCGGCACCCCGGTCGACATCCAGGTCGCCCCGGCGCGGATCGCGTTCGACGTCGCGGGCGCGCAGATCACGCTCGACGCCACGCTGCGCGCGCACGGCGACGCCGGCTCGCCGGGCTACGTCTTCGTCGCCAACCAGCAGCCCGCGGCACCGGCCGATCGCGGCTTTGCGCTCGCGGTCGCCGACGACGCGGCCAACCAGCTGCTCGCCAGCTACTGGGCCGCGCACGGCATGGATCGCAGCTTCGCGCTCACCACCGGCAGCTACGGCGACATCGGCAAGCTCTACGATCGCGTCGAGCTGTCGGCCAAGGTGCCGCCGTTCGTCGACGCCACCGGCGGCTCGCTCGTGCTCACGATCGGCGACCTGATCGCCACGTTCAAGAACGGCGACGCCGTCGCCACCGCGATCGCCATCAACGCCCAGGTCGACGTCAAGGTCGTGACCGGCGCGGACGGCAAGCCGCGGCTCGACATCGGCACGCCGACGACCTACGTCGACGTGCTCGATGACAACGTCACCGGCGCCAACGTCCTGTCCAACGCCCAGTTCGAGGTCATCACCTCGTTCGCCCTCGGCCGCGTGATCGCCGTCGGCTCGGGCTCGATCGGCGCGATCCCCCTGCCGTCGTTCGGCGGCGTCGCCGTCAAGGGCCTCGCGATCGCCGAGCAGACCGGCTACCTCGTCATCGACGGCGACCTCGAATAGCGCCCGGCTGCACCATCGCGCGGCAGCTCCGGCTTGAGCGATGCCGGGGGCGGCGCTAGGCTCACCGCCGCAGGCGATGCCCGAACGTGGCGACCCACCGGACGCGTTGCCTGGAGACCGGCCGGCCGACGAGCTGCGCGCGGCGCGGCCCGCGGTCGACCGGCTCGGCATGGAGGCGGCGCGCGAGCGGGCCCAGCGCGCCCTGTTCGGCACCGCGGCACCCGCCAGGCTGGGGCGCTACGTCCTGCTCGGCCCCAGCGGGGACGGCGGCATGGGCATCGTCTACGCCGCGTACGACCCCGAGCTGCAGCGCAAGGTCGCGCTCAAGGTGCTGCATCCCCGGCGGCGCCAGGACGATCGCGCGCACGAGCGCCTGATCGCCGAGGCCCAGACCCTGGCCCGGCTCGATCACCCCAACGTGGTGCGGGTCCACGACGTGATCACGCAGAGCGATCAGGTCGTGATCGTGATGGAATGGGTCGACGGCATCACGCTGGCGAGCTGGGAGCGCGAGCGGCCGCGGTCGTGGCGCGAGGTCGTGACGGTCTACGCGCAGGCGGCGCAGGGGCTCGCGGCGGCGCACGGGGTCGGGGTCGTGCATCGCGATTTCAAGCCGACCAACGCGATCGTCGGGCGCGACGGCCGGGTCCGCGTGCTCGATTTCGGCCTCGCGCGCTCGACCCCGCGACGAGCTTGACCGCGACCGGGGCCGTGGTCGGCACGCTCGCCTACGCCGCGCCCGAGCAGCTCGACGGAAATTCGGTCACCGCGGCGTCGGACCAGTTCAGCTTCGCGGTCGCGATGCACCGCGCGCTCGAGGGTGTCGCGCCGTTCGAGGGCAACGACGCCGAGGCCCGCTCCCGCAGCATCCGGTCGGGGCGGATCGCGATCGCGGCGACGCGCGCGGTGCCGAGCTGGCTGCGCTCGATCGTCGTGCGCGCCCTCGCGGACGAGCCCGCGGCGCGGTTTCGGTCGATGTCCGCGCTGCTCGCCGAGCTCCGCCGGCCGCGCGGCTGGCGGCGCTGGCGGATCCCGGTGATCGTCGGCGGCTGTTTCGCGATCGCGGCGATCGCGGTGATCGTCGGTCCGTGGCTGCGCGACCCGCTCGCCGGCTGCGACGGCGGTGCCGCCGAGGTCGCCGCGGTGTGGAACCCCGTGCTGCACGCGCGGATCGACGCCGCGCTCCGCGGCGCGGTCACCACGCGCGATGCCGCCGAGATCCGCGGCCGCGTGCTGCACAGCCTCGACGATTACCGCGAACGCTGGGTCGGGTTGCATCGCGATGCCTGCGTCGCCTCTCGCCGCGGCGCGCAGTCCGCGGACCTGCTCGATCGCCGGATCGCATGCCTGCAGCGGCGGCTGGGCGACCTGCGGGCGGCCGTCGCGGTGCTCGAGCAGCTCGACCGCGCGTCGGGGAATCGCGCGGTCGACGTGGTCGCGCGGATCCCGATGCTGGCCGACTGTGCGGACATCGAGAGCCTGCGCGCGGAGGTCGCGCCGCCGCCGGATGCCGCCCGGCGTGCCGTCGCCGACGTTCGGCGCGAGATCAGCCAGGCGATCGCGCTCGATCACGCGGGGCGGTCGCGCGAGGCGCTCGCCGCGGCCACCGCGGCCCTGCAGGACGCCGAGCGCAGCGGCTATCCGCCGATCGTCGCCGACGCCGCGCTGACCCAGGGCCGGATCCTCCTGGCGCGGCGCGACAACAAGCCGGCGATCGCCGCGCTCGGCCGCGCCCGCAGCGTGGCGCTCGAGCACGCGCGGTTCGCGATCGCCGTCGAGGCCGCGGCGCGCAAGCTCTACGTCGAGGGTATCGAGGGCGCCGAGCTGTCCGCGCTGCAGCGCGACGCCGAGGTGTTCCTCCCGCTCAGCAAGGCGCTGCCGGGCGACCACTTCGCGGGCCCCTTGCTGCTCAACAACCTCGGCGTGGTCGCCCTGGCGGCCAGCGACCGCGGCGAGGCGCGGCGCTACTTCCAGCAGGCGAGCGCTGCGCTCGCCGATGTCCCGGCGCCCGATCTCGAGCTCGCCGTGATCGATCGCAACCTCGCGTTATTGACCTCCGATGCCGCCGTGCGCGAGAGCCTGGTCCGCGGGGTGTGGCAGCGGCTCCGCGGCGAGCTCGGCGACTCGCACCTGGAGACGATCGAGGCGCTCGAGGCGCGAGGCTGGTACATACGCGCGCCGGCGCGGGCGCTGCCGCTGGTCGCCGATGCGTGCACTGCCTACGCCACGTTTCATCCGGAGATGATCCCGCAGCGCGTTCACTGCGAGAGCTATCGCGCGTTCCTCACCGGGGAGCTCGGCGACCACGCCGAGGAGCTCCGGCGCTACGAGGACATCGCCGGGATCGCCGCGGGAACGACCAACCCGGATACCGCCGTCCTGGCAACGCTTGCCAGCGGCTATGCCAGGCTCCTGCGCGACGACCCCGGCGGCGCGATCGCCCAGCTGCAGCCGATTGCGCGCCGCGACGCGCCCAGCCCGGACTGGTGGGTGAGCGTCCGCGCCGCGCACGCCGAGCTTGGCATCGGGCTCGCCGAGCTCGCGCTCGGGCACGACGCGGAGGCCACGCGTCACCTCGACCGCGCGCTCGCCGGCTACGAGGAGGCCATCCCGGTGAACGAGGAGGCCGAGTACCGCCTGCGCGCCGCACGCACGCGC